>CAYMKC010000059.1:0-6846 GCA_964391105.1 uncultured Thermoplasmatales archaeon | reverse complement strand
TTTCCAACAGATTTCAAAACGATTTATACTTCCAAGGGTTTTAGAGATGGTGTTACGGACGAAAAAAGTTCTAGAGATTGCCAAAGGGCTCACTCAAGATAATGCAGTGTGGTTCATGAGGCAAGCCGGCAGATACCTTCCCGGGTATGAATCTTTGAAGGCAGGAAGATCCTTCACGGATGTTATGAAGGATCCAGACACCATTTCGGAAGTTTCGGCTCTTCCTCTCAAGTATTTCGACGTGGATGCCCTCGTTGTCTTCACGGACATATTACTTCCCCTCACTCGAATTGGCTACGATCCATCATACGAAGGCGGAATTACCGTAAAAAAAACGGAAGGTTCAGGCTTCGACTATTACTCCGCACTCGCGGAAGGTCTGAAAATGACGTCAAATGCCCACGCAGAGAAGACAATAATTGGTGTTGTTGGGGGACCTTTCACTACGCTGTCATACCTCTACGACGGAGGCAAGGACGGATTTCACAGAACGAAGGAGGCTATGGTCATGGGTCAGAAGGATATCGTCTCAAGACTCACGGAGGCGATAATTCAGTTTGCTAGGGTCCAAGTAGAAGCTGGCGCAGACATGATACAGATATTCGACAGCTGGATAGGCGGCGTGTCCAGGATCTACTACCTAAAACATCTGGCAGAGAATGAGAGTTACTTCGTGAAAAGTATCAAGAAACTTGGCAAACCGGTCATATTCTTCGCAGAGGGTGCGTCACACCTCTATGGCGACCTAGTGGAGCTGGGGCCCGATGTATATTCACTAGACTGGAGAACGAGCCTGAGCGAATTTGGCAAGTTGGCACCTGGAAGCGTAGTACAGGGTAACCTGGACCCAAATCTGCTAGGTGCCAGCGATGAGTACCTGAAACTGGAAACCAGGAGGATAATGGAAGAAGGAAAAGAATTCAAGGGGCACATCTTCAACCTCGGGCACGGCGTACAGCCTTGGACTGACTGGAAAAAGCTAGCCCTTGTGACAGAAGAGGTGCATAGATATGAAAGATGAGGCGGTAGTTCTGTCTTACTACGGTTTCCCCGAGAGGAGGGAAGAAATGAGTGACTACCTGAAGGATATTCTCCATGGACGAGATCCCCCAGAGCCCCTGGTAAGGGAGAACCTGTTCAAACTCGATATAGTCGGTGGAGAGACTCCGTCCACGAAGATTGTGAAGAGCATCAGGGACAAAGTCGCCTCAAAGCTCGAACAGGAAGGGTATCAGGTCTACCTTCTATCGAAGCATTACACGCCGTCTTTGAACGATGCGACTCGCCTGGTGAAAGAGGATACCGTCTTTGAGATACCCCTCTTTCCTGTCTATTCAAAGTTCATATTCGACGGATATTTTGGCCCTCTCGAGTCCCAGCTGAAGGGAAAGAAGACAATCAGGATAGTCGACATAGGTCTCGACCCGGGTATGATTGAGTTCTACAGGAAAAACATTAGAGAGACGGGTGACTCAATTCTAGCGTTCTCAGCCCATAGCATCCCGTTGGAGGGTTATGACCCCTATTCGGAGTCTATTCTGAAGCTCTCCGGCACGATAGCAGACGGCAGAAAGTTCATCAATTTTTACCACAGCCAGGGCCCTTTCCATTCTAACTGGCTAACGCCATACCAAGAATACTCGATCTCCTTTGCGAAACAGAACGGCTATGGCAGGATACAGGTAGTCCCAGTAGGCTTCATTTACGAACACCTTGAGGTGCTATACGACCTAGACTACAAACTGAAGAATGATGCTGAGCAAGAAGGAATAGGTTACAGTAGGGTCCCCCTTCCGAATGATTCCACCGTCGTGATCGACGCCATCATAAATCTGATTAACAGGTCTAGATTCTAACTACCAGGTCATGACCGCTATTTTTCGGCTTCGAAACGAGAGAAACGATATAGTAGTTGCACGTATGCAGAAGCATGATTGATCAGGAGTTCAAACCATTTGCACTTACTGGTTATGAAATTAAATTGGAGAGAGAAAAGCAGTTCAGCCTGAAGAGAACTGTCATAGATATAAAGATCAATTTTGAAGAGAGGGCCATAGAGGGCAAGGTGGGGCTAGAGATCAAAATGAACGGTCTTGCCCATGATCACCTCAACATAGATGCCACGGACATGGAGATATACAACGTATCGATCAGAGGGGTGCCAGCAGAGTTCGACACCTTTCGAGAATCTATTGTCGTTTATGGAGACTTCAAGGCATTCTCTGACTACATACTCACGATTACTTACAAATCGTACCCCAAGAAGGGAGGGTATTTCGTCGAAGACGAAGAAGGAATGCAGTTCTGGACACATGGCTTTAGCACTGACAATCACTCTTGGTTCCCATGCTTCGATTATCCGAACACCAGGAGTTCGTACGAAATTCGCGTGACCGTACCAAAGGACTACACAGTAATAAGCAACGGCAGCCTTGTTGACAGGATTGACGGTGATTTTTCCACCTTCATATTCAAGGAAGACTTCAAGTTCCCGGCATATCTGGCTAGCGTAATCGCTGGAAAGTTCAATTCGCTGAAGCAGGAATGGCAGGGGATCCCGATAACCTCATACTACCTCCCCAGGTTCGAGGGATTGGCTGAGAGGGCTTTCAAGAACACGCCGGACATGATGGAATTCATAAGTCAAAAGACCGGGGTGAAGTACCCATACTCCAAGTACGACCAGACGTGTGTTTCAGATTTCGTAATGGGTGGAATGGAGAACATCAGCGCAACGACTCTTACGAACGGGACGCTGCACGACGAAATTGCGCACCTGGATTATCAATCCGATTCTCTCGTCTGCCACGAGCTTGCCCACCAGTGGTTCGGAGATTATGTCACCTGCAAAGATTGGTCTCAGGCTTGGTTGAACGAAGGGTTCGCCACCTACATCGCACTAATCTACGCAGAGAGACTCAAAGGAAAGGACGAATTCCTGGTGGATATTGAGAACACCAGGGATGAATACATCAGGGAGTTTTCAGAAGACTACGGCAGACCGATAGTGGAAAGGAAGTACAAGGAACCTGAGGAACTGTTTGACAGGCACCTTTACCAAAAGGCATCTCTCTTCCTGAGGTACCTAAACTATTATCTCGGAGACAAAGTCTTCTGGAGTGGCATAAAGGAGTATCTCGAAAGCAACAGGATGAGCGGAGTTTCAACGTACGATTTCAGGAGAGCCATGTCAAACGTGTCTGGTTTTTCATTGGAGACTATGTACCATCAATTCCTTGAGGAACCTGGACACCCGGAATTCAAGGTGGAAGAGGTGGCATCGAGGGGTAAGGTACAGGTCAAAATCACTCAGATCGGTAGGATCTTCAATCTTAGAGTGCTTGCTAGAGTCTACTTTGTAGGAAGGAAAGAAGAGCTCAGCCTGAACATTGAGAACAAGGTGACACAACTGGAATTTGAAAGGAAGGATTTCAGGGGTTTTTCCCTGGATCCCGAAAGTAATGTGCTTTGCACAATAGTCCACGAGAGATCAAAGGAGTCTTCAAGGTATATGCTGAGGAATGGAGATAGCATCGTAGAAAGGGCTCGGGCAGCCACTGAACTCAAGAAGTTTGGAATTCCGGAGATCTCTTTTCTTGAAGAGTCGTTTGAATTGGAGAAGTTCTGGTACGTAAAGGGAAAGATTGCCGATTCTGTTTCCAGGATAGGCGGAAGAAAGGCGATCGATGTTGTGTCGAAGATGTTGGACGATAATGACTATCTTGCAAGGAGGGGAGTGGCAAAGGCAGTCGCAAACCTGAGTGACGGTAAGCTGCTTTCAAAGCTTACAGAGATGTTCAACACAGAGCAAGGGTACAGACTCAGGGCAAACCTGTTATCAAGCGCCCAGAAGATTGGAAAAGAGGATTCGAAGGAGCTCCTTCTGAAGGGGTTGGAAACTCCCTCGCACGATGATACGATACGAGTAGCATCTCTTTCAGCACTGGGAGAACTAGCGGACCTCTCAACCCTGGGGACCGTAAAAAAGTATTTCAAAAAAGGTTACAACTGGCAAACAAGGTCTGCAGCCCTGTCTGCGATTTCCAAGTTTTATTGGAAGGACAGATCGGTTTCGGATATTCTTGTAAGTGGGCTTGAGGACGATTACTTCATGGTGAGAGAGAGCGCGGTTAACGGGTTGAAGGGCACCGGAGAATCTCGGCTGATTTCAACCATCTACTCCTATCTCGAAAAAGAGCCATTTCCGATCGTTAAGAGGAGCATGAGAATAGCGCTGGAGGTAAAGAGTCCACCAATACCACAAGACTTCAAAACGGTGAAAGAGGAACTTGATAAACTGAGGGAAAGAGTCCAGAGTCTCGAGACGAAGAAAATTCATAGAAAATGATTTTCTCGAGTGAAGTGTTGGAAAGTCAAAATACTGGTATGTGCCCTTCAGAAAATACATAGTAGCAGTGCCTAGACATAATCTGCTTTGGGCCGGATGTTATCCTTCAGCTAGGATGCTCCGTACACCGTGGTACAACTGGAAGTGGATGGGGGATATATCAATCACCCGTTTTCTGTACGACTGGGACAAAGATTGGCACCTGACATTTGACCTGTGAGAAATTGATAGAAGCAAAACTGAACTGAGGTTCATTCATTCCGGCAGGTTCTCAGAAAAGAAGACCAGGTTCGGCCAACCCCAGACTCGGATAAGAAAGATAGTGGACGAGGGCTGGGAAAAAGGAATCGAGTCCAGACTCGTTGAGGATGTAGAGAAGTAGGCACAAGAACACAGAGACGACGCACGGCATTTACTTTGGCGTAGCCAATCCTCTAGGAGAGTCTTATTGGCAGTCATGGCTGGGACAGCGCTCTCCATCGCATCAATCACGAAACACTTTAGTCTGAGAAGGACAGCCATCAACAAATATCTCCGGACTCTTCTCGATGCACATTTGGTTAAAGGGAAAGAGGTGGAACGAGCGTTCCTCCTTAAACTGGACACTAATAATCTCCTAGTAATTATGGATCGGCCAAGATTCTTTGCTAGATACTGAGATGTTCAAGTTGAGAAATTGAAATAGTTACAGAGTCTAAAAATTAAATGATCGAGATAGAGAAGCGACTGTAGTTGTGGTATATTTTGTAATCAGAGCCAAAAATGGAAAGTTGTTTTTAGGCGCACCTACCAACTCCATTGACATTTCAATGATGATGAATCTGTTGACTCCAATAGCAATTATAAACTGAGAGCCATGGCTAGATACAATATAAGGGAAGTGAAAAAAATAAAGAAAATTGGAATGGTCTAGAATTTTCCGTGAGGCAGAGTCCTTGATGATTCTGTCTTTGTATCAGCGAGAGACTTTAATGGTTCAGAATTCAAAGCCATGGGCAGCGTTGCAAGAGCGAGCGATATGAAAAGCAGGACTATGCCGACCGCCTCAGTAACCCAGTTCAGAGTCATTATGTATACCAGTAGTCCCTCAAATCCTAGCACCATCCCTGCTATGGCAAAGTACCCAGATGCTTTGAAATAGGTGTTATCACCCTTGTTCACGTAATATGATGCAACCAGCATCCCGGCGACGACTACCAGGAAAAAGAAAGCGAACATCAGGTGCCCATCAGTGTATGCTTGATCGTACAGTGCTCCTGCACCCTGTGTGGGGTCACCAAACCCATAGTAAACTTCATTGAACTCGATTACGTACCCTACCCCGATCATCGCTGCCATTGCTGCAACCCAAGTCCCCAAAGAGCTCAGCTGCATTAACTTCCTTCCCTTCGCGATATCTACCGCTTTGACCAGCCCTATTAGAGCAATTATTGCTCCGATTCCTATCAATCCAGTTTGACTGTCATCGAGTGCAAGTCCGTTTACCCCTCCTGCACCGGAAGTGAATATAGCTGGGATTACCCAAGTTCCCATAGCCGCAATGAAGTACATAGCGGTCATACTAATCACACCTAAAGTGGAAACCAGGAGTCCGATGTTAACCACACTTCGTAAACCCTTCGACAATTTGTTGTATCCAAGAACAACGGCCGTCAGCCCAACAATGCCGCCCATGACTGCTGGCAGCATCTGGTGGCTGTGCAGAGTCCATGCATTTCCTAGAAAAGTGCTCAGTCCACCTATAGAATTGACGTACGAATTGAACGGCCCTATTGCAGCGAAACCGTAGAGGTTTCCGTATTCAAGCACCATTCCAAAGACTGCTGCAATCGTTGCTGAAACAGTCGCCAAGAGCATGAGTGAGTAACCACCATAGATGGACCTGAACTGTGTTCTCGCCTTGAATGGGAATACTATGAGAAGCACTATAAGTCCGATGGCATCCACGACCATCAGCACGTCTCTTATTGTCTGCATTACTTCGTCGGCGGTTGCCATCGAGGGTGGATAGAACAGGACTAATCCCAGGACCGAGAAAAGCAATATCGGGTAGGTAGTAAGGTTAATGGCCTTCTTTATCCAGTTAACGGTGGAAAAAACACTCGTTGCTACTAATATAAGCACGAAGGCAAGTGGGATCATTATCGTGTGGTAGAAGTTTACCGTGTACAGCGTAAAGTCTCCCAGCCTGAACCACCTCACCCCAGGAAATACCGGGCTAATAAGAAGGAACAGCAGTATGAAAACAGAGACCGCTAGTACATTCTTCTTAGTGTCGGTGAAGAAATCCGAATAAGTCAGTTTAGCCAATATAGGTCACCTATAAGTTATACACTCTATGTTAAAAATAGGAATAGTAAATGATCGAAATTTGGGTGAATTTCGGTAACTTGCAATATATTAGTTTTTTGTATCTTTGTTCACTAAAGATTTTCGGTTTGAATTAAATATTTTTTATTTACCAAGCAATATCTTTGGACCTTTCGGTGAAGGAGTCT
>CAYMKC010000058.1:0-6989 GCA_964391105.1 uncultured Thermoplasmatales archaeon | reverse complement strand
GTGATCAAGCTCCAAAATGGATACAATCTAGCTCTTGAGAACAAGAGCATTACTTCAGCTAGGCTTTTATCAAAATACTCGTCGAAGGCGTTACTTGCCGAGAATCAACCTGGAAGGGGGAAGAAGGTATTTCTCCTCGGAACTGGCGGTACAATTGCAAGTTACGTTGACTATGATACTGGAGCAGTGAAACCAGCCAAGACCATACAGGAAATGCTTTACGCTCAGCCTGACCTCGCTAAGATAGCAGCGATCGACGCAGAAATTATTTTGAACATACTGTCTGAGGATATTCAAAAGAAGGACTGGATCAAAATAGCAAAGAAAACCTACGAAAAAATAGAGCAGGGAGTGGGAGTTGTAATTACTCATGGAACGGATGTCCTGTCATTTACATCATCGGCTCTGTCGTTCCTGATTGAAAATCCTGCCGCACCCATAGTCCTTACAGCATCTCAGAGATCCCCGGATAGGCCATCCTCGGATGCCTTCTTCAATCTCAGTGGTGCCGTAAAGGTCGCTCAATCGGATGCTGGTCAAGTATGCGTGGTAATGCATTCATCAACTAGCGACGACAGTCTGGACATCCACTCTGGCGTCAGGCTCCGGAAGATGCACTCGTCAAGAAGGGACGCGTTCAAGAGCATCAACTCGGAACCAATCGGATCAGTGGACAAGAAACTGGAGGTCCACTGGAAGAACTACGAGAGGATAAACGGCAAGCCGATGAAACTCTATGACAAGATGAGCGATAAGGTGGGACTCCTCTATTTCTATCCTGGACTAAGCGAGGAGTTGTTCAGCAAGTTTGTCGAATCTAACGACGGACTTATAGTAGCGGGAACGGGCTTGGGTCACATCACCAATAGATTCGCTTCACATATCAGGGACTATACTTCCCAGGGCAAGATAATAGGCATCACAACTCAGTGCCTCTATGGGGGTGTAGACCTTGATGTCTATACAACAGGACGAAACATGCTCGAAGCCGGGGTGATTCCACTCCGCGACATGCTCCCAGAGGTAGCATACACGAAACTCTCCTTCCTGCTCGGTAATTTCGACGTTGAAACTTCGCGCAAACAGTTGGCCGTGAACTTGAGAGGTGAGATGTCTGAAAGAAGGACAGAGTGACGTGAAGATTGGTCTCGAGATACACTTTCAAGTCAAGGGTAGGAAGCTGTTCTGCGAATGCATTGGAGAAGAGGGCACGAAGGAACTTGGAAGGTTCACCAGGAGACTCACGGTTGTGTCGGGTGAGAAGTCTGACAAGGACACCGCTGCGCTGCAGGAATCAATGAAGGGGAGGGAGTTCGAGTACATCAAGACAGAGAACTCTTGCCTCGTCGAGATGGATGAGGAGCCTCCTCACCTGCCGGGGAAAGAGACCCTTGAAACTGCAATAGTGGTTTCTCTCATACTGGGCTGCAAGATCGTGGACAACGTTCATTTCATGAGAAAGATCGTAATCGACGGCTCCAACACATCCGGCTTCCAGAGGACAGGCGTTGTAGGCTTACACGGTGCATTCGAGACAGATTCCAAGGACATTGGCATTGCCTCAATAACACTGGAGGAAGAGGCATGCAAGAAGGTAGGCGAGGAGGGAAACAGGGTGATCTATTCCCTGGATAGACTCGGCATTCCCCTGATAGAGGTTGCTACTGACCCCGACATACGTTCACCCCGAGAGGCGAGAGAGGTCGCGCAGAGCATTGGTCTTGCAGTAAAGCAGAGTGGAATGATCAGGAGGGAGGCGAGCAGCATAAGGCAGGACCTGAACGTTTCGATAAGGGGTGGGAATCGAGTTGAAATCAAGGGGGTTCAGTCCCTCTCCCAGATAGAGAAAGTACTGGCAAAAGAGATCGAGAGGCAGGAGTCGCTTGTAGAGATCGCCAGCATCTTGAAAGGTAAGCCCGTTAAAACAGACCTCCTGTTGCAGGATTTGACAAACTCGAGCTTCTTCAACGCTTCAGAGATATTCGTTAAGGGCGTGAAGAGCGGTAAGAGGATCTACGGATTCACGCTCCCTGGACTGTCGGGAGTCCTCAATAGAGGGAAGTACAGACTTGGCAGGGAGATAGCAGAGAGGTTGAGAGCCGTGGGAATTGGAGGGTTCGTACACTCGGACGAACTACCAAACTACGGGATTGAGGAAGAGCAGAAGCAAGAAATCTTCATGAAGCTCGAATCGAAGAGTGATGATGCGTTTGGACTGGTTGTAGTTGAAGAAAGCAAGATAGAAGAGTGCATCGAGATCATCCAGAACAGGATAAGAGAGGCACAGAATGGTGTACCCGCGGAGACCAGAGGTGCAGTTGAAAACGTTACAAGATTCCTGAGACCTCTGTCTGGAAGTTCGAGGATGTATCCTGAGACAGATATCCCACTCATAGCGCTGGATTCCTCGTATGTCGGTGAGGTCGAAAAGCTTGTCCCACCGACGGTGGAACAGAGAGTGCAACACCTAGAAACGCTGGGAATTCCCAGACAAGAGGCGTTTGCATCTCTGTGGAAAGAATATGACGATGTTCTGGAGAAACTCGTTGTGGAGTTCGGGAACCCCAAGGTGTGTGCAAAGTTCCTGTCCGTCGTTTATTCATCCGAAGTGCCGGATGTCGGGAAGGCAAGGGAATTACTGGAAAGATTCTCTAGGGGCAACATTCCCTCAGAATCCTTGGAACCCCTGTACCTCGAAGGAGAATTCAAGTTGTCTGAGACCAGCAGGATAATCCTGGTGAAGAGCAAGTCACTCAATTTTTCGCTTGAACTTGAGGGCGTGGAAGGGAAGAGGGAAATAGGTCTAGACTTCAAGATAAAGAGCGAAAGCAACGGTCAGCTCTTGGAGGTCATAGAGAGCGTGGTGAAGGAAAACGAAATCCTCATAAAGGAGAGGGGAGAGGGTTCATTCAAACTCTTGATGGGAACCGTAATGAAACAGGTGAGGGGTAAGTTCGATGGGAAGGAAATATCGGATCTCCTTGATCAGAAAATAAAGGAAGTGTTGGAAAGGTAATCCATCTTCAATTTCTTGTTCAACATATCGAGTTCTAAGAAATATTTAAGTCCAAAATAAGTTATTAGGTGAGATTAACGTGGAAACCGGAATGCAATTTCCGAAGTTCAAGTGCCTGATAACAAATGATATGGAGGACTACGACTCAGGAGTCTGGGAATTCTTCAGGCATTTTGACGTCATAATGTGCGATCTCGGCCAACTGATTCACCTTGACAGCGAATGGAAGGAAAACTACACGAAAATCATACGTTACTTTTCCGACCTCGGTTCTTCGATAATAATGAAAAGAGATGCTCCGGACGGGAGTTTCCTGAATCAGTACATTTCAGACCAGATTGAGAGCACCGATGTTGAGGACGTGCTTTTCAGGGCAAAGAGCAACCTGGCAGGGTTCCAGATAAGGATAGGAGCAGATCTGGAGAGACTAATGGGGGAATACATCAGGCTTTCGAGGATCCCGAGATTCTCTGGTAGTTTTGAAACGAAGAAGATTGAGGGCCTGAGGTCGTTGGCCAAGGTGACCTATAGCAGGGGCATAGAAATATCGAAGCAGTGATTTGTTTCTGAAGAATTCTGGAGAACAAACAAATTAATTAGAACGAATACGTTGCCAATCTGTGATAGACGTCAACGTGCTCAGGAAGAACCCCGAAATCCTGTTTGACAGCCAGAGGAGAAGGTTCCAGGATGACGCGATCATAAGGGACGCAATCAGGCTGGATTCAGACTGGAGAGAACTTCTGAGAAAGTCCAACGAACAGAAGGCGGAAAAGAACAAGCTGGTCAGGGAGATAGCCGCAAAGGTAAGGTCCGGGGAGAGCGCAGATTCGGTCAAGCAAAGGGCCTCAGAGATCGACAAGACAATCGAAGACTACGAAATTAAACTTAGAGAAGTGGAAGCGAGCCGAGATGAGGTCCTGAAGAAGATACCTAACATTGCTGACACCCGTGCACCTGTTGCCAAGGATGAGACAGGCAACCTTGCATTCTATTTTGAGGGAAAAGCAAGGGTCTTCCGCAGCGACGTCGACGGATTTTTGGCCCAGAGCGGCGGAAAGATGGAGTATGTCGAAACGCAATTCAAACCTCAGAGCCACGTCGACCTGCTGGTGAAGCGGAATCTAACAAACCTGGAGAACGCTGCGAAGGTTGCGGGGTCTAGGTTCTATTACCTATTGGGGGACCTCGTACTCTTGGAGGTAACGCTTGAACACTACGCACTCAAGTTCCTTCAGAAGAAGGGGTTCACCCTGGTTGAGCCGCCGTTCATGCTGAACAGGGAGGCGACGAATGGCGCCACCGATTTCACCGCATTTGAAGACACGCTCTACAAAGTGGAGGGTGAAGACCTATACCTAATAGCCACTTCTGAACACCCGATCGCTGCATATCACTCCAACACGATCTTCGACGAAGGCAGACTCCCACTTCTGTATGCGGGCATATCGCCATGCTTCAGGAAAGAGGCAGGTGCCCATGGAAAGGACACGAAAGGGATTTTCAGGGTACACCAGTTTAACAAGATAGAGCAATTCGCCTACGTGAAACCAGAATATTCTAACAAGTATCACGAGGTGCTCCTCGAGAATGCAAAGGAATTCTATCGATCGCTCGAGCTCCCGTTCCGCATAGTGGATATCGCCACGGGTGATCTCGGAAACGTTGCAAGCAGGAAGTTTGATATAGAGGCCTGGTACCCTGCACAGGCTCAGTTCAGAGAGGTTGTGAGTGCTTCGAACGTCCTCGACTATCAAGCAAGGAGACTGAAGGTCAGGTACAAGGGGAAGGAGGGAAATATTTACGTGCACACGCTCAATTCGACGCTCATAGCGACGACAAGGACACTGGTTGCGATAGTGGAGAACAACCAGCAAGAGGACGGGAGCATAGTCGTTCCGAGGGTCCTCAGGGAATCGATGGGAAAAGAGGTAATCTAGGTCTTGGAATTTGATTTTCAAGTGCCAGAAGAGATCATTAAGTACCTCGTCAAGGAAAATATAGACAGGCTCTACCCGCTACAAGTAGACGGGATGAAGATACTGTCAAGGGGTGAGTCTCTCCTCCTTGCTACTCCAACCTCTTCTGGCAAGTCAATCGTCGCCTATTTTGGTATGGTGAGGGCCTGGAAGAAGGGACTACGATCCCTCTACGTAGTTCCCCTTAGGGCACTTGCTGAAGAGAAATTTGAAGATCTCAAGTTTTTCGAGGAATTCGGCATTAAGATAGGCATAAGCACGAGCGACTATGATCGTCCGTCCAATTACCTCAGGAACTATGACATAATAATTTCGACCTCTGAAAAAGTTGACTCATTGTTGAGAAACAACCCATCCGTCTTTGACAACCTCGGATTCGTGGTCTTTGACGAAATCCACAATATACTTGACGAGTCTAGGGGGAGCACACTGGAGATCGTGATATCAAAGATCAGGTATCTCGTGGAGGGTGCGCAGTTCATTGCTATGTCAGCGACCGTGAATAACGTGGCAGATATAGCAATGTGGTTGAACTCCCTCGAGGTGACCAGCGACTTCAGACCCGTCCCCCTTAGGAAGTACGTGCTGACTCCAGATTCTGTTATTGACGAAGACGGGCTTCTAGTCGGCGACGTCGATTCATTCGAGGATTTCGTCACAGGATCCCTCGACAATTCGGGGCAGACGCTCATATTCGTCAGGTCCAGGAAGGCTGCCGAGAGTACCGCCGAAAAGATGAGCAGGTTCGTGGAGGGGAGGCTGAGCATCAAGGAAAGGGAAGAGATCGGAGAGTTGAAGTACGATCCAGATTCCCCCGGCTACGACAAGCTCGTCCCAGTTCTTAAGAGAGGAGTGGGATATCACCATGCTGGAATGCTCACTGAGCAGCGAAGACTGGTCGAGAGATTGTTCAGGGAGAAGAAAGTGAAGGTCATAGTCGCAACCACCACCCTAGCGGCCGGCCTCAACCTTCCAGCCAGGTCCGTCATAATAAAGGACGTATACAGGTACGATGGTTTTTCTTCCGTCCTGATTCCCAACCTTGAAGTCCAACAGATGCTTGGAAGGGCGGGAAGAGCGAAGTTCGATCGTATAGGCAACGGATACATCTATTCATCCACGACGAGGATGAAGGAGGTATTCTCTACGTACATCAATGGAGAGCTGGAGAGCATAACTTCTCAGATCAATGAGAGCAAGATCAGGATGCACGTTCTCGGACTCATATCTTCTGGGATGAGCAAGGACCTGGAGTCTATAAACAAATTCTTTTCAACTACCCTCGCACACCACGAAGGGCTGGAGCTCCGGGAGTGGATCTCCAACAGCCTCGAATTCCTCAGGGAGAGCGACATGATAAAGGGAAACGATCCCTACCGCCCTACTCCCTTCGGGAGAAAGGTATCCGAACTTTACATAGACCCGCTCTCCGGGGTCATACTGAGGGATACCGTGCATCTAGAGAACTACAGCGACATACTCCTTGGAATCTGCTCGACCCCGGACATGCCTTCGCTCTACGTTTCGGAGAGCGAGTCTTTCCCCTACATTCCTCCCACACACCTTCCCTTTCATCCCGAACCGGAACAGATGAAGGTGGCCCTAATTCTCGCGGACTGGATAGAGGAAATGCCTGAAGATGCGATAGTCGAGAAGTACCGCATCTGGCCTGCCGATCTCAGAAACAGGACCGAAATCGCAAAGTGGCTCTCTCACTCCCTGTACGAGATCTCGAGAGCACTCAACGTCGGAAGGACGGAGCTCAGGGTTCTCAACTACAGGCTCTCCAACGGAATACAACAAGACCTGATACCCCTCGTATTCCTGCCAAACGTAGGCAGGGTAAGGGCGAGAAGGTTAAAGATGAACGGGTTCGATCTCGAGAAGATAGCAAGCTCTGTGCCAAGGGATCTTGAGAGGATTCAGGGCTTCGGGGAAAGAATGTCGGAGAGCATTATAAGGGAAGCGAAGAAACTGGTTGAGAAACAGGTCAC
>CAYMKC010000057.1:0-7028 GCA_964391105.1 uncultured Thermoplasmatales archaeon | reverse complement strand
TAACTGCTATATTAACGAGATTTATGCGTCAGGATCAAAGGAAATCGTGGGATAGGGAATATAGGCTCAGGGGGAAACTATGGAGGGGAAAGCTTAAGGAAGTGGGGATCTATGAAAAAAATCTCGTTCCTGGCATGACCTTAGACAACGGTTGTGGCAATGGCAAGGGTACTCCAATAGTTGGAGATGTCACTGGGCTAGATTTCTCAAAATTCGCACTTTACCTCTATGAAGGTGGGGATAGGGTCCTAGGAGATATTGTCAATCTCCCATTCAAGAGTCGAACGTTCGCAAACGTACTATTTATTCATTCCCTGGACCACCTGAACGGCGGAGAGCGGATCCAGGCACTTGCTGAAGCAGTAAGGGTACTCAAGGATGACGGCATTCTCCTCGTGAGAGCGTTTTCTAGGCAAGATTTCAGGTGCGGCAAGGGGGTAGAAACTGAAGATGGTACCTTTCTGCGAGGTACTAAGATAACGACTCACTACTTTGACAGGGAAGAGTTCTCCGATAGCTCATTATTTAAGGTTAGTAAAATTTTTGATATTAATTACGAAGTTAAAATACAAAATGTCAGATTTAATAGAAGGGAATTTATTATAATATTAGTTAAATGTAAATCAGAAAATATCCAATAATATTGCTTTGAACTACCTTATAAAAGCCTTCTTTGCAAATTAATATATATGCGTTCAACGTATAGGTTAGAGAGGCTATGGAAGACTATACAGCGAAGGACATAGTAGTGCTTGAAGGACTCAAGGCAGTTAGAAAGAGACCAGCGATGTACATAGGTAGTACAGACGTCCGAGGTTTGCACCAGCTCTTGCAGGAAATACTTGATAATAGCATCGACGAAGCAATGGGCGGTTTTTGTAAGAATATTTGGGTCACTGTCAAGGGTAAAACTGTATCTATTGAAGACGATGCAAGAGGAATCCCTGTTGACATTCACCCAAAATATAACAAACCGGCCTTGGAGATCGTGCTCACAGAACTTCACTCTGGAGGGAAATTCGAACAGAAGGCCTATAAGGTTTCAGGGGGACTACACGGTGTAGGTATGCACGTCGTGAATGCCCTATCGTCGACATTTGAGGTCTTTGTAAAGAGAGATGGATTCGTATTTCACCAAGGATATTCAAAGGGAGAGAAACTCACCCCGGTAGAAAAGGTGGGAAAGATTATAGATGGAAAACCAAGCTGGACCCGTGCAATAAGCACGAATTTTCATTTCGCGTCTCCCACCGGCACACTGATCAGCTTCGAACCAGATGAAACAATAATGGAGACATCCGAGTATTCATTAGAAACAGTAAGAGGAAGGATTGAGGAGTTATCGTATTTAAACAAGGGACTGACCATCACCCTTGACTGGAATGGAAGCATCAGCACCTTCCAGCACGAGGGTGGAATTGAAGAAATGGTCAGGAACATGAACAAGGGGAAGAAGACCCTTCATGACGATGTGATTTACGGACAGATCAGGTTCAACGGCGAGATGAAAGACATAACCAGGAACAACAAGAACAATGATGATTCAAAGGAAGGCGAATATCAGCCCAGTACATACATCGAATTTGCTATTCAGTACAATGAGTCAGTGAGCGAGAATCTCCTAGCTTTCGCTAACGACATCAACACAAGGGAGGGAGGCTCGCACGTATCGGGATTTAAAGGGGCACTGACTAAGGTCTTGAACGATGAAGGCAAGAGACAGGAGATAATAGAGGAAGAGAATTTCTTCACTGGGGAAGACGTAAGAGAGGGACTTACTGCGGTAATAAGCGTAAAGATACCTGAACCCCAATTCGAGGGACAAACAAAGGAGAAGCTAGGAAACAGCAACGTGAAAGGAATGGTCTTCAGTGGAGTCGCTGAACACCTAAAGCTCTACTTCGAAGATCACCCGAGGGTTTCCGAAATAATTTGCAAGAAGGCGTACCAAGCAGCCGAAGCGAGAGAAGCAGCAAGAAATGCAAGAGAAATGGTAAGATCTAAGTCCTCTCTAAACGCCACACTGCCTGGAAAACTTGCAGACTGCACCCTCGAAGACCCGGAGAAGACAGAGATATACATAGTAGAGGGAGACTCTGCAGCTGGTCCTGCAAAGCAAGGAAGGGACAGGTCATACCAAGCAATTCTTCCGCTGAGAGGGAAGATACTCAACGTTGAGAAAGCGGCGTGGGACAGACTTCTGAAGAATAACGAAGTGAAGAATTTGTTCTCCGCGATCAACATGGGTCCGAATGATCCGTACGATCCCAAGAAACTGAGATACGGTAAGATCATTTTCATGACCGATGCGGATGTTGATGGGAGTCATATTAGAACTCTCTTGTTGACCCTTTTTTACAGGTATCTTAAGGACCTAATCATCCATGGGCACATCTATATCGCAGTGGTTCCTCTCTTCAGGGTCCAGAAAGGAGCGACGGTCAACTACGTCTATACGGAAAAGGCCAAGGATGCTCTAATTAAGCAGCTCTCGAACCCCATCGTACAGAGATTCAAAGGTCTTGGAGAAATGAACCCGGACCAGCTGTGGGAGACTGCAATGAACCCCGAAACAAGGAAACTTGTTAGAGTTCAGATCGACGATGCCCAAGCGGCTGACGCACTCTTCACCCTTTTGATGGGCGAGGAAGTCGAGCCTAGAAGAGACTACATAATCACTCACGCGAATGAAGCCCAGAACATAGATGTGTGATACTTATGATCGAGAATAGAGCGATTGAAAAGGAGATGAAATACTCCTATCTGGATTACGCTATGAGCGTGATTCTTGCTAGAGCAATCCCTGACGTGAGAGATGGACTCAAACCGGTCCATAGAAGGATCCTATACTCTATGTACGAGATGGGTGTAACCTTTGACAAGCCATATAGAAAATCAGCTAGAATCGTGGGAGAGGTCATGGGTAAGTACCATCCACACGGAGATACCGCGATATATTCCACGCTTGTAAGGATGGCCCAAGAATTCTCCCTGAGATATCCTCTGGTTGATGGACAGGGAAACTTCGGATGCTTCACCAAGGAAACTAAGGTGAGACTTGCGGACGGAAGGAGCGTGGACTTTGAAACCATCATAGAGGAGCAGAAACAGGGAAAGAGACACTGGACATTCAGCGTGAATCCGAGCACCAAATCTATAGAAACCACGGAGATAACGAACCCCCGCCTGACGAGAATCAATTCGGAGCTTGTTGAAGTAACGCTCGACAACGACGAGAGAGTCAGATGTACACCAGATCATAGATTCTTACTCAGGGATGGATCGTACAAAGAAGCAAGAGAATTGTCTGTAGGCGAGTCTCTCTTTCCGCTCTACTTCAAAGACGCTGAAAATGTTCCAGATAGAACGGTGGAAGCTAGCAACAGTGATTCTGGACAACCGATCCCTGTATTGGCACCGACAAACCACAGGGTAAAACGTGTGATTTCCTTGACCGAGAGAGAAGATACTTACGACCTGACCACCTCTCCTTGGCACAATTTTGCTCTGTCTGCGGGAGTGTTTGTTCACAATTCTATCGACGGGGACCCTCCTGCCGCAATGAGGTACACCGAAGCCAGACTGGAGAAGATTTCAAACGAAGTCGTTGCAGACATCGAGTATGAGACTGTGGATTTCGCACTGACGTTCGATGGTACCTTGAAGGAGCCACTCTATCTGCCATCCAGGATTCCAAACATATTGTTGAATGGAACATCTGGTATAGCAGTCGGAATGGCTACCAACATGCCACCCCACAACCTAATCGAGATAGTCGATGGACTGATACACTCAGTAAGGAATAAGAATGCACCGATAGAAGAGCTATTGAGGATAGTCACAGGTCCTGATTTCCCAACCGGCGGAATGATCCTGGGAAAGAAGGGGATAATTGATGCTTACAGGACCGGAAGAGGAAAGATTGATCTCAGGGCCAGAGCCGAGATAGAAAAGAACGAAATAATATTCACCGAGGTCCCATACGAAGTGAACAAGTCCGAACTCCTCATCAAGATGGCAGAACTCTCAAAGGACGGAGTTATAGGTGGTATTTCCAACATAAAAGACGAGAGCAACAAGGATGGCATACGAATAGTCATAAAGGTCAAAAACGACTTCAGTCCAGAGATCACCCTGAACCAAATATACGAGCACACCCAGATGCAGGTCTCATACGGCATCATCAACCTCGTTCTGGTGAACAATGTACCTAGAACACTGGGACTGCAGGAGATAATGCAGGAATACCTGAAACATAGAGAACTGGTAGTCACAAAGAGAACCCAGTTCTACTTGAAAAAAGCAAGGGAGAGGGAGCACATACTGGAAGCCCTGATAAAGGCACTCGACAGCATCGACCTCACTATCAAGATCATCAGATCATCAAAGGAGGTTAAGGACGCTAGAGAAGGTCTGAAGAAACAATTCAAGCTAGACGATTTGCAGGCAAATGCAATCCTGGAGACCAGGCTTCAGAAGCTGACGGGAATGGAGATTTCAGATCTGAAGAAAGAAATGAAGGAGATTGAGGAGAACATAAAATCATACAACGAGTTGCTTGCTGACGAGAGCAAGAGATGGGACCTGATAGTCGAAGAACTCGAGGAAATAAAGGAGAAATATGGCGATTCCAGGAAGACGGAGATCAGCGATTCTTACGTCGAAACTACGGAAGAGGAGCTGATACCCCACGAGACAGACACAATAGTGCTTACCGAGGACAACAGAATCAGCAGGATCGAAGCTGATACATTTTCGGCTCAGAAGAGGGGCGGAAAGGGAGTTTATACGGGAACCTCAGAGAGTGAGATAAAGCAGCTCATATCGTGTGATTCTCACGACAGAGTTTTCTTCTTCTCTGACACGGGAAAGGTCTTCCAGATAAAGGCATACAGCATCCCCAAAGGGGAGAGGAGATCGAGGGCTAAACTCATTTCAGCCATATTCGAGAACATGAAGGGAAGGATAGTTTTCATAATGACCGAGAGGGCCGGAGAGGGAAAGAAGTACCTACTGTTTGTGACAGAGAAGGGGAGGGTAAAGAAGACCGAAATCTCACATTACACAAACATCAGGTCCAACGGTCTCATTGCACTCAAGTTAAGACCGGGAGATCTATTGAAGGACGTCTTCGTGACGAGTGGTGATGAAAAGATTGCGCTGCTCTCGACGGATGGAAGGCTTGTGCTGGTAGAGGAAAAGGAGTTCAGATCGATGGGCAGACCCGCATCCGGTGTGACAGGAATAAGGTTCAAGGGAGACAACAAGGTGGCGAGCGATGCGACCGTGATCAGCAAGGAAATGATCGTGATCGCAGAGAAGGGGCTGGGAAAGAGAGTCAGCGTGGAGGACTTCTCTATGAGACACAGAGGGGCTAAGGGAATGAGGGCAATAAAGGTGACAGAGAGAACTGGCAGACCTATCTACGTCTCATCCATAAACGACAGCGACGAACTCCTCATTATGACCAGAAATGGAAAAACGATAAGAACGGCCGTATCTGCTATTCCCAGTAAGGGAAGGAATGCACAGGGAGTCAAGTTGATTGGACTGGACGAGGGAGACCTGGTGGCTTCTGTCACTCGGCTCTCTTGAAAATACCTGCACTGGTTGTAGATGTGTCGAAGACCATATAGTTCATTTCTTTCAGTTTCTTTATGAGTTTCTCTTTGTCTCTTGGAATTATGACTACTGCTCCACCCCCACCGGCTCCGGTGAGCTTTGCTCCGTAACCATATTCCCTACCCACTGCTGTTATCCTTTCAATCTGGTCTGTAGAGATACCGAAGATCTTCAGCTCTGAGTGGTTTTCATTCATCAGCTCTCCCACTCTTGCCGAATCTCCCTTCATGACTGCCCTTACTCCCTCCTCAGTAATGTTACCGATTCTACTCATTATGTCCTTGGCGAGGCTCCCCCTCTCGTAGAATTTTCTCACCTTTGCGACCTGTTCTCTGGTTGACCCCTTTGACCCGGAATAGACCACAACCAATTCGATGTTCCTTGTTGGTAGACTCGAAAAACTCCAGGAAACACCGTTCTTCTCTATCTTCCACAGCGGTATCCCTTCCTTGCCGTTTGTCAGAACAAATCCTCCCGCTGAGATCGTGGTGGTGTCAATAGGGGAACCCAGGCCCTGAGTCTGGTATTCAAGATTGTAGGCCTCGTTTGCCAATCTCTCTTTTGAGAAATCCCTCTCGCACATCAGTATGCCTGTTATTATCATCGAAGATGTACCGAGACCAGAACCGGAGGGCACGTTTGTCTCAACCTTTACGTAAACGTTGGTGAGTCCGAGATATGAGAGTGTCCGCTGAACAAATGGGGTGTACTGGAGTCCACTCCTGCTCGGAACCAAGTAGATCTTTGCGAAGAGGTCCACCGTCGCAGATAGTGCTGGATACCCATACACTACCGCGTGCTCACCAAACAGGATGACCTTGTGAGGTGAGTAGACTACCATTCGGTTACTTTAGTGAGACCGGTTGACTCGCCGTATCATCTTTTTGAGCAACGATTGCAGTTCCGTACGCCAGGACTTCTGACATCGTTTGACCAATCTCAGAGGAATCGAACCTGACTTCGATTACTGCGTTAGCTCCAAGACTCTTAGCGTGTTGCTTCAGTCTCTCTAGCGCTTCGAATCTGCTCTGGTCGAGCATCTCGGTGTATTCCTTTATTTCGCCGCCCGCTATAGTCCTTAGCCCGGCTATTACGTTACCCCCGATACCTCTCGACCTGACGATCAATCCCCAGGTGAATCCGATAACGTTTGTTATCTTGTATCCGGGAACGTATGGTGTGCTTACAACTATCAGATCAGCCGTGGATGGGTTGTAGTTTCCGCTGAACATAGACGAGTTAGATACTGTGGATATAAAATGGTTGCGCAATATACCCGAGAAAGAGGTGAAATAAGAATTGAAATCCAAAACCCGAAGTTCTAAGACAATAATTCGGAATCAAACGAAAAGTGACCTCCTCTCCCAGCTCTCGCAGGGAGCTTCCTGCTTCAAAGGTTGCTGGCG
>CAYMKC010000056.1:0-7044 GCA_964391105.1 uncultured Thermoplasmatales archaeon | reverse complement strand
GGTGAACCTTCTTCCATTATCATACTTCATAGCGGGAGCGGGTACGCTCGCTTTTTCGTTCGTTCGTCAAGAGAACTACTCCTTCACAGTACCTCTCTTGATGAGCGGTTTCTTCCCTGCTATCACTTATCCGGTAACGTATTCTGAGCTGTCGGAATTCACTTCCAACCGAAAATCGAACAGGGGAGCAGGCTATGGTATCCTCTTTTCTGCACAGATCGCAGGCTCCACAACGATGGGGTACATTGGTGGCCTCTTTTCTAGGACCATCGGTCTGAGTTACGTTTTCACGGCCGTCGGACTTCTGTTGCTGACAATGTCATCAATGATTTGGATAAGGAGAGACCTTTTCAGATTTAGTTGATCTATTTTCCCGGGAAACTTGAACTGAGTCGAGGAAAAGTGGACAAGAATGTTTTTTTAATTCAAGGCTATCTGCACTAAATGCCGTACGACTTCAAGGAGAGCGAGCGGAAATGGAGTACCTTCTGGAACGACGAGAGGATATTCCAGTACGACTTCAATTCAGGCAAGCAGACATACAGCATAGACACCCCTCCAAGATACGCATCCGGAAAGATGCACATAGGCCACGCCTTCCACTATTCCCACATAGACATGGTCGCAAAGTACCACAAGCTGAAGGGAGAGGAAGTTTTTTTCCCGCTCTGCTTCGACGTGAACGGAATGCCTATAGAAGTCAACGTCGAGAAGAAGTACGGAATCAAGATGCGTGAGTATGACCGGCAAAAGTTCGTGAAACTATGTGAAGAATTTGCCGAGGGAAATATTCAGGCAATGAAGAGTCAATTTCAATCGCTCGGGGTATCCGCTGACCCATCACTGTATTTCAAGACAGATTCGGAGATGTACAGGAAGTATACCCAGATTTCATTCCTGCGGATGTACGAGAAAGGCCAGGCGTACAAGGGAAAGCATCCAGTCAACTGGTGCCCCCGCTGCGAGACGGCAATCGCAGAGTCAGAGATCGTATACGAAGAGCGCGACGTACCCCTCAACGACGTAAGGTTCAAGGGTGACGATTTCGAGCTTGTGATCTCCACCACCAGACCGGAGTTGATATTTGCCTGTGTTGCTATCGCAGTAAACCAGAAAGACGATCGATACACACATCTGGTTGGAAAAAAGGTCAGGGTACCTATCTTTGACAAAGAGGTTACGGTGATAACGGACGAGGATGTTCTCCAGGATTTCGGGACCGGTGCGGACATGGTATGTTCGGTGGGAGACAAGGCAGACCTGAAAATGATCTACAAACACTCGTTGCCCTTCCTGAAGAGCATAGACGAGCAGGGGAGACTGACTGAAACTGCGGGTCAATATGCCGGACTCCAGGCGAAGGAAGTCAAGAAGAAGATAATAGAGGACATGAAGAAGTCTGGTGATTTCATTTCGAGCAAGCAGATCAAGCAGAATGTAGGTACCTGCTGGAGGTGCGGAACCCCGCTGGAATTCCTTCAGAAGGAGCAGTGGTTCATCAAGTCGCTGGAATTCAAGGAGGACTTGAAAAAGTGGGCAGGCAAGTTGGAGTGGCACCCACCGTTTATGAAGAAGCGTCTCGACGATTGGATAGATTCACTTTCATGGGACTGGGTGATTTCAAGACAAAGGTACTTCGCGACGCCAATTCCGGTATGGGAGTGTGGGAACGGACACATAATAGCCGCAAGGGAAGAACAGTGTTATGTTGACCCCCTGATAGATCCCCCGCCCGTTACTGAGTGTCCCACCTGCCACCTTCCTCTGAAGGGTTCGGAGGAGGTGTTTGACACCTGGATGGACTCCTCTATCTCTCCTCTTTTCAACACCTTCTATCTGAGGGACGATAAGCTGTTCTCGAAGCTCTATCCGATGTCACTGAGACCTCAGGGTCAGGACATTATCCGGACCTGGGCATACTACAGCCTACTCCGGGGCAATCTACTCACTGGGTTAAACCCATGGAAGAACATCATGGTAGACGGGAACATCATGGCACCTGACGGGCGCCCGATGCACGCCTCATGGGGCAATGTAGTGGACCCGCAAGTGCTTCTCGAGAAATTTGGTGCAGACGCTTTCAGGTACTTTACGGCTTCCTGTTCCCTTGGAGAAGACACCGCCTTCAGGGAGAGGGATCTAGTGAGAGGTCAAAGATTGATGAACAAGATATACAACCTTGTGAGCTTCCTCGAGTATTATAGGGGAAAGCAGACAGGAAAGGACGAGCTGAGACCGTCCGACCACTGGATCCTGGGGCAGATGAATGCGGCAATAGCCGAAATTAACAACTCGATGGAGAACTTCGAGTTTGATCGCGCAATCAGGTTGGCAGAGACATTCATCTGGCACGATGTCGCGGATAACTATGTGGAAATCATAAAACACAGAATGAACGGCTCAAAGACATACGAAACCATCTATCGCGTACTCCTGACCTCGATTACGATGATAGCTCCAATATTCCCGTTCATAGCAGAGGACTCATACCAGAGGCTCTTCAGATCCACAGAGGGCAAGAGAAGCATCTTTGAGCTCGAACTACCAAAAGGAGTTCAGTTCAACGTGAAGGAGGCAGCGATAGGGGAGACGACGGTTGAGGCAATTGCGATGATGAGGGATCTTAAGGTGAAGGAGAAGGTATCTCTTTCGGACGAGATCAAGCTCGCTTCGATCCTGACTTCTTCTGAGATTGCTGTGGATGAGGAAGACGTAAGAGGAACTATTAGAGCCGAGAAGCTGTCCTATGAGAAGGGACAGATCGAAGAGAAAATACTTACGGTCAAGCTCTCCCCAGAACTGTATCCTGTGCTTAGAGAGAAGGCTGAGACACTCTTAAAAAAGATTAGGGAGGATCCGTCCCTCTTGGCGAAGGAACTGATAGAGTTCGAGGGGCTGGAGATAAGGGCTTCAGACATCACAGTAACGAAGTCGTATACACTTCAAGAAAAAAGCGTGAACTGCGGAAGCGGGTTCTGTGTATCAATATCGAGATGAAAAATGATTTATCCGTAGAAAGAGTGTATGTTCAGTGGTAAAAAGATCCAGCGATGCCGAACTCATATTCAATGTTCTCAACATCCTAAGGAAGAATGGGGAGGTCGTTGGAGAGATCAGGTTTCTGGAATTTCTGAAGAGCAAGAATGTGGGTGCATCTCCACGAAGGTTCAGGAAATTGATCTACGCGATTCCAGAAATTGAGGTTTCAGTAAAGTATTCTAAGAAGAAGTTTGAATCTCTGGGCGAATGTCCCGTGTGCAGTTCCAAACTAACAAAGATAAGAGACGTGAACCTGGAAGGGAAGAGGAAGGTAATCGGTTATAAATGTGGGACGTGCGGGTACAACTCAACGAGCAATGGGAAACCCTATATATACGCGTTCAGATTAAAGAATCATGATCTCTGACATCGAAAAAAATTACATCGTAGTAAAGCTAGAGAAGGGGGACAGTGTTGGAGAATCTATGGCACAGGTTCTGGACGACTATGGAATATTTTCAGGAATGATCGAGTACGGAATAGGGATGATTAGAGAACTTGAGGTGGGATACTGGAACGGCAAGGAGTATATGAAAGTCAAACTTCCTACCCCGGGGGAAGTGGTGTCCTTCCATGGGAGCATCTCTTCCAACGAGCCAAGACTCCACATCCACGTATCCGTCGCGACCGACGATCACCAGGTGAAGGGTGGACACTTCTTCTCCGGAATTGCAGACCCACTGATGGAAGTCTATATCCTCAGGTTAGAAGAGATAGTCCTAAAGAGGGAGCTCAACAAGAACACCGGACTGAATGAGCTGACATTTGACTAGGAGTGGACGATCCTCCCTTAATACTACTGTATTTTCACCTGGCAATAACGTATAACAGAAAATCGAGTTATACAACTGGCCGAGAAAGTAATTAATAATGAATCTCTAATGTGAAAACTCTCGATGAAAATCTCTTTAAAGTTTCCACTCTGGTTGTCCATAATCGGATACATTCTATTCTTTATTATGCTAGTCGGTTTCACCGTATTCCTTCCATGGATCGTCCCAGTTTCTCTCATCATTGGAGCTATGGTAATTGGGTCCCTGGCGTGGGGGATTCACAGGAGGAAGGTCAACTTGCTCATGGCGATCTTAATGGCAGCACTCGCGTTTGTGTTATTCTTCCTAGCTTTCAGGGGGTTCGTCGTCTTTGTGGAAGAGACACTAGCAGGAAAGGTGTTTTTACTGACAGGAGTAATTGGAATGACGATCATTTTTCTCGGAAGGGAGAGAAGGGAGATAAAAGAATTCGAGAGATTCATTGGTTTCGAAACGCCCTTCAGGAAACTCAGGAGAAACGGCAGCTATCTTGCAGGGTCCTTTTTTGACTTCAAGAGGGTCTGGAGGAGAGTATACAGCTCCAGACCTAAGAGCAGCCTTAGCGGCGGAAAGAAGAGGAGATTCTTCTAAGAACGAGTGTGAGGGTTCATTCTTCTTTCTTCTTCTCCGCTTCCAAAAAGTAGTTTTCCTGGATGGAGGCAAGTCATCTGACTAACTCCTTCTCGCGCAGTGTTCCGACGAATTTACCATTCTCGTCCACTATCGCAAGTATCGGGAGACCAGACTGACTGAACACCTCTGCAAGGTTCATGGCCTTTTCGTTAAGGGTAACCATGGCGATCCAGGGGGTGTAGTATTCGTCAACAATTGCACTGCTCATCTCTTTGTCTCCAAGCTGAATAATGTCCATGAGTAGTAGGGTTCCTATGGGTCTATTGTCAGACCCGATCACTATCGCGGCTGGAGAATCCATTTTAACGCACTGGTCCAGCGCAACTCTCAAGGGATCCCCTCTCTGGACAGTCACGTCTGGCAGTTCACTTTGAATATCCTTTGCAGTCAGGTTTACGGCTCGCTGCCACAGAGAGTTTGAGCCAGCTCCTCGGGCCAGCATCTTATTCGAAGCAGCCTTGAATCCGATTTCTCTGATATCGGTCACGAGATACCCAATAACGATCCATACAAGGAAGAAAGTTGTATAGTAAAGTGCGGTGGAGTACATCGAAAGTATCATGTCTCCTCCAGTTACTACAACTGCAGCCACCGCTATGGTGATCTCGCCGTAGACTGAGAAGACAGACCTCAATGAGGAGATGCCATTAAACATCTTCCTCTTGACTCTCCTCAGTGATACTCTGAACAAGGAGAAACCCGCGGAGAGTTGGATGAATAGCCCCCCAAGCGCGGAAACCAGGCCAAGAGCAATGAAAGAGCTAGAAGGACTGAACAGAGAGAGCATCAGAAGTGGAATTGAGATCGCAGCAAGACCAGAGACAATATCCGATACGACAGGTCGTCCGTTCCTCTTCAAGGAGAGGAAGCTCGGGACGGTACCATCTACGGACATCTTGAAGAGCGTCCTGGACGCAGCCGCATCGAAAGAAAGAATGGCCAGGATTCCGTCGCTTACCGCTCCCACCGCGAATGCCAGCACGAAGTACTTTCCATATACTCCAAAGTAAGCGGTCACATAGTTTATGACCGCGAGTCCCCCTCCAGACGACACTCCATAAATGCTCAGTCTTAAGTGCACCAGAAGATTAACGAGACCATAAATGAACAAGGCAGCAAGAGCGCCTCCTATCAAGATTACGGATACCGCTGCCCGTCCTATTGTCTTCTCCGGATTGATTACCTCTCCGGAGATAGGAGCAATTGCGTTGAACCCACCCGGGATCCCCATGGCAAATAGTATTGCGAGCGCGATCTTTCCGACACCAATGTTGGTCGCTCCTGGATATGCGATGGGCGAATAAAAGGTGAAGTGTGCAAGATACGAGGAGACAGCGAAGAACAACCCCATTACGACTATTTCGATGAGTCCTGCATAGAGCGCGTACTTCGCCGAGGGTTTTACTCCCAGTACGAGAAAGGTGAAGGCAGGCAGGGTTATTCCAAGAGTAACCAGCATAGGAGAAATGTGGAAAACGTAGTTCAGGATGTAGGCTGCGCCTATGGTGTAGGCACCAGCAAAAAGGACTGAATAGTAGAGGTACATCTATCCTGTCTGGAAGCCCATCCTTTCTGAAAGGGAATGGAATGCGTAGGTGTATATACCACCGGTACTGGTAAACCTCTTTGCTAACCTCTGAATGACGAATCCATTGACGAGGACGATCAGCGCCCCGATGATGAGGAACACAGGCGAGAGATAGCCACCCAAGGCAAGGGCTACGGCTCCATAGGTCAGCAAACTTAGCAGGGGAGAC
The DNA here is from genome assembly GCA_964391105.1 of uncultured Thermoplasmatales archaeon. GTDB lineage: Archaea > Thermoplasmatota > Thermoplasmata > Thermoplasmatales. The sequence continues at coordinate 803 of CAYMKC010000056.1, read as the reverse complement.
TGTCCACCAAACGACAGGAAGAAAACATCCTTGAATCCAAGCTGTCGTTTGAGATCGGTGGCTTCAGTCTCTTCCTTTTTCAGATTCTCTGAAACCATGATGTTTTTCGTAACACCTCCAGGCATCGTACTAAACAATTACAAATTTAACGATATCCGTCTTTATTTGGCCTAACAAGCATAGGGAAAACGTGGTGCAGAATGCTACCAGTCACTAGCTGGAGAAAAGTCTCTTGATCCTGTCCGTAAGTAGTACTGTGCCTATTGAAAGCACCCTCTCATTCTCGATGTCTATTGCCGTCATGGATGCCACCTTTATGTCTATTCCATAACTCTCCCTCTCGTTCAGACCAAGGAAGCTGGCAGTAAGCACTCTTATTGGAAGGGCATGGCTCACGAATATGTAAGAACCCTCGTAGTCCTCGAGTGCGCTTCTCATCCGCTCCAGCTGGGAGCTCCAGGTCTCCATTCCAAGATCCTCCCGGTTTAGTTTGGGAACCTCGTCGACTCTGAAGCCGTTGTAGGGCCCCAGTCCAGACTCCCGTATCTTGGCATTCTCCGTCACCTTAAGTCCAACTACTTCCCCAACGGTTCTAGCCGTCTGCTTTGTTCTTAGTAGCGGGCTGCAGGCGATCCCATCAAACTTCAATCCCTTCAGCTGTTCAGCCGAGAAGAGGATCTGTTCAACACCCCTCTCTGTCAGCGGATACTGGTTCATGTCCTCCGAAATGATGTTGTTAACGTTAGCGAAACTCTCTCCATGTCTCATCAAAATTAATCTCTTTATCAATTAGATCAACCAAT
>CAYMKC010000055.1:0-7452 GCA_964391105.1 uncultured Thermoplasmatales archaeon | reverse complement strand
GAAAAGACCCGAACTTGAGATACTTGGTAAAAAGGGGGAATATCTCACGTTCCCACAGAGAAGGATTTGCAAGAATTTCCTTTACATCCTTTCCATGCATTTCAACATACTCCAAGAAACTTAATGGTTCCAACCTAAAACTGAATACCCGACCTGCAAGACTTTCGAATGTATCCTTTATTAATGCTATTGACGCAGAACCGCTGAAAAAGAATTTCAGATTGGGATACAGATCGTAATATACTTTTATAGTGTTTTCCCAGTCATTGATTTTCTGAATTTCGTCAAAGAAGATGTACACCCTTTCTTTTACATTTTCGAAAACTTCGTGCAATATCATCGTTTGATAAGTTTCTATGACCTCGCTTATGGAGTGCCTTTTTTCGTCGAAAGAGAAGTACAGTATATGGAGGGGGTTGATTTCTGACAAAATATCCCCAATTATCTGGTACATCATTGTTGTCTTACCGACCCTTCTCAAACCATACAGCAAAATGGATTGCCTAGTCCCTAGGTACTTTTTGACTTTCGAGTAAAGATGTCGCTTATACGCCGGCCTTAATTCTTCCCTTACAATGCCGGTTCTCCACCAAGGATTAAATCTCTCAAGGTCCGAAACTTCCATGTTTTAGGATTCAAAGAACATATTTAAGATTTATTACTTCATAATGTTATAAAAACAACAGTATTATTACATTAGAGTGTCATTACTCATCTATTGGAGTGAAGGAAACTGAGTTAGGGAAATGAAACGATAGCTGAGGCACCTCCGTCAAACTAAATGTTGGTAGTCTTACTTTATTACTAGGATCTTAGGCAATTACGACTAACATCAGCTGTCATCTAATCTTTATAAAAAATAGGATAGAATTGCCATCGAAATACTCTTGTTAGTTAGTAGAGTCCGCTTAGTCAACTGACCTCATTAGATCTCATTTATGTTTTCTTGGATTCTTACTAGTTCATTTAGCTTTGCTAGCCTTTCTCCACCCACAGTCCCAGTTTTCAAGTATTCTGCGCCTATGGCCACAGCTAAGTGTGATATGAAGAAATCCGTCGTCTCTCCTGACCGGTGGGAAACAACTACTTTCATACCGTTATCCTTCGCCAGTCTCCAGGTCTTCAGCAACCTCGACAAAGTTCCGACCTGATTGGGCTTCAGCAGAATTGCGTTACTTGCCCCCTTCTTGATTCCCTCCTCAAGTCTTTGATAATTAGTGGTATAGATGTCGTCTCCGATTATGATTGCCTTGTCCCTAACCCTCTTTGTGAGTTCTGCGAAACTTTCAAAGTCATTTTCATCGAACGGGTCTTCAATAACAGTATACCCTCTGTCTTTCACTATACCCTCAACGAAGTCAACCTGTTCTTCCCTGGTCAACTTTCTGTTCCTATATTCGTAACGACCGTTCACATAAAAATTAGATGCAGCTAGATCCATGCCATTCTCAATTGTAAGACCGGTCTTGTCCGAAATCTCATCTGCAACTTCCTTTACCATCGCTATGACTTTCTCATCCTCGAAAGGTAGGACCCAGGCTTTTTCGTCCCCCATTCCGATTGGAATGTCGAGTTCCTTTGATGCTCTCTCCTTGATCCTCTTGTGTACCAGGGAGTTAGTCCGGATCGCATCGTAAACATGATCAGCATGTGAAGCAATGAGAAACTCCTGGATAGTAGTACCGTTAACTGCGTGCTTTCCTCCCCCAACCACGTTCCCTAGCGGTGTGGTCATCCGTGCGTTTAGACCACCGAGATACCTGAACAGGGGAATACCCAGCTCGTGCGCAGAGGCGAATGCATTTGCAAGAGATAGAGCGACAGCAAGATTGCCGCCCATCGTCGAGAAATCATCCGTCCCATCCAAATCCTCTAGAAAGCGATCGAATGATTCCTGGTCGCTAGATTCCAGGCCTATTATCTTCTTAGATATTTCTGATCTAAACAGCTTGACGGATTGGTCAACACCGCCCTCCGGATAGTCTCTCACTTCCGTTGCGCCCTTAGACGCTCCACTGGGAGCAGCCGACATTCCGTATCCATACTTTGTGAATATTTCAACTTCAACCGTTTCGTTTCCCCTTGAATCCAGAATCTTCCTTATTTTCGAATCGACAATCTCTGACATTTAGTCAACCTCCTTAGATTGGATATTGGCCTGTGCAGCAGCTAGAATTGCTATGGGCACCCTGTATGGGGAAGCTGAAACGTACTTCAGACCGATCTTGTGACAGAATTTCACAGACTCTGGATCTCCTCCGTGCTCTCCGCAGATCCCAACCTCGATGTCTGGCCTCGCTTTTACCCCTCTTTCGTAACATATCTTCATCAATTCACCTACTCCGCTCTTGTCTAGCGATTCAAATGGGTTTACATTGAAAATCCCATATTCGAGATATTTTGGCAGAAAAGTCGCCTCCACATCATCCCTGGAAAACCCAAAAGTCATCTGCGTAAGGTCGTTTGTGCCGAAACTAAAGAACTCGGCATCTTCAGCTATCTCACCAGCTGTAAGTGCGCCTCTCGGTGTTTCTATCATCGTTCCGAACTTATACTTCAAGTCCTTTCCCTTTAGCTCCTCATCAATCACTTTTTGAAGCCTTTCGTGAACGAGCTTCAGTTCCTTCACCTCTATGGTAAGAGGTATCATGATCTCCGGAATCACGGTCTTTCCTTCTTCCTTCACTTTCAAAGCGGCCCTGATGATTGCTCTCGTTTGCATCTCATATATTTCAGGGTAGACAATTCCAACCCTTATTCCCCTGAACCCGATCATAGGGTTGAACTCACTTAGAGAGTTGACTCTTCTCAGTACTTCCTCCTCTTCTTTTAACTTCCTTTCCTTCTCCTCACTCTTCCTCTTGTGTTTCAGTTCGGCTATATCGACCATCAGGTCTTCCTTCTTCGGCAAAAATTCGTGCAACGGTGGGTCCAAGAGCCTTATGATGACGGGAAAACCATCCATAGTCCTGAAGAATTCCACGAAGTCGTTGTACTGCAGGGGAAGGAGTTTGTTTAAAAGTGCAATTCTTTCTTCGATGCTGTCACTCATTATCATTTCTCTCATGATTGGAATCCGATCTGCCCCGAGAAACATTCTTTCCGTCCTGGCGAGCCCTATGCCCTCCGCCCCGTTTTTCCTAGCAAGTATTGCCTCATCTGGTGTGTTAGCATTTGCAAGCACTCCCAGTTTCTTGACCTTCCTGCATATGTCCATGAATTCCCGGAAGTCCGTACCCAGTTCCGGGATCGTAACAGGAACTGTTCCCTTAAACACCAGCCCGGTAGTTCCGTCCACAGTCACTTCCTGATGTTCCCACATCAGTTCCTGTTTGAAATTAACGGATTTCTTTGCTAGGTCTATCTTCAAGTCTTCCGACCCAACTATTGCGGGTTTTCCCATGGCTCTTGCGACTACAGCAGCGTGCGAAGTCATTCCGCCCCTTGCAGTCAGCACTGCCTCTGAAACTGCTATGCCGTGGACGTCGTCTGCAAGCGTCTCGTTTCGCACCAGTACTACTTTCTCTCCTTTCTCATTCATCTTCACTGCGTCCTCAGGATCGAGCACAATTTTCCCCGCTCCTGCACCTGGACTCGCAGCCAGCCCTTTGGCGATCGGGGAACCAGCCCTCTTGATATCCACCTGCGGGTGCAGCAACTGATTGAGCTGTTCCGGTTGAACCATGTTCACTGTCTCTTCATCCGTGAGTTTCCCCTCTCTCCTTAAGTCTAGAGCAATCTTAATGGCAGCAGCAGCGCTCCTCTTCGCGGCCCTTGTCTGTAGCAGATAGAATGTTCCATCCTGAATTGTAAATTCGATGTCCTGAACATCTTTGTAGTGGGATTCCAAAATCTCAGCAGATCTATTCAGTTCTGCGTGGGCAGTCGGTATTTCTTCCTTTAACCTGTCAATTCCAGACGGGGTCCTAATTCCTGCAACAACGTCTTCTCCCTGTGCGTTTATCAGATATTCACCGTAGAGTTTTCTTTCACCGGTGTTAGGGTCCCTCGTGAATGCAACACCAGTTGCGGAGTTAGATCCCAGGTTTCCATATACCATGGTGACAACCGAAACGGCTGTGCCTAAAGAATCTGGAATTTTGTTGATCTTTCTATAGACCACTGCCCTCTCATTCTTCCAAGAATCGAAAACTGCATTTACAGCAAGCTCTAGCTGCTTGTATGGGTCACTCGGTAATTCCTTACCTGCGCTCTTTATTATTCGCTTGAATTCACCGACGATTTCTCTCCAGTCTTTCTCGCTAAGCTCAAAATCGTTGCTGATGTTCAGTTTGTTCTTTCTTGACTCAATAACTTCGTCAAACTTCCCTCCCTTCAGGTCTAACACAATTTTTCCAAACATCTGGACGAACCTTCTGTAAGAATCCAAAGCAAATCTCGGATTGTTTGATTCCTTAGCTAACACCTCAACGTTCTGATCGTTCAAACCCAGGTTCAAAACTGTGTCCATCATCCCTGGCATGCTCACCGGTGCGCCAGATCTTACCGATACAAGAAGTATCTTGGGCGCACCTCCGAATACCCTGCCAGTTTTGGATTCCAGTACATTCATTGATTTGACGATCTCTTCCCAGAGTCCGGGGGGGAGCTTGTTGTTCTTAAAATAGTAGTTACAAGCCTCAGTTGTAATTGTGAAACCTGGAGGAGTCTTTAACCCAATTCGAGTCATCTCGGCCAAACCCGCACCCTTTCCTCCAAGAAGACTCTTCATCTCTTTTGAGCCCTCTTCAAAGGTGTAGATATACTTGGGATCAGTAGACATATTCCAATATGGTGAATCCAATTTTAATATTTGCTCTTCTTACTGACCAGTTGTATGGTTTAATTGACCGCTTCCCTTCCGTCGAAGAGAGATACTATTCGCTGATGAATTCTTTTTCTAACCTGTCATCGGGCCTGATGTACTTCACCCTTGAATTTGAAGAGAGTAACTCCCTGTTGAATTCGGGTATGCCGTCCCTTTCGTACACTTCGAAAATTGAATATTCTTCTCCCGATTCTATAATCCTACCAGTTTTATATTCGTGGGACGTGTCGACGTTGCCTATCACCCTGACCAGAACTTTAACGTCTGCTCCGTTTGAATCGTATTTGACTGTTCCATCCTTGAGAATTATAGTTCGATCTGAAAGTTCTCTTGCCTCATCAAGCAAGTGAGTGCTCATGAGTATGAGTTTGTCGTCTTCTTTCTTCATCCTTTCCAGTGCGTTCTTTGTTTCGAGCATCCCAATAGGGTCCATGCCAAATGTGGGCTCGTCCAGTATCAGCAGCTTGGGATTGCCTATCATTGCGACTGCGACTCCCAGCCGCTGTTTCATCCCCCTGGAATACCCACCGCACTTCCTGTCGAGGTATTCGGAGACTTTCATAAGTTTCGAGACTCTCTCTATTTCACTTTCTAAATCTTTACCCCAAGATCCCCTGACCTTGCCAGTAAATTCCAGAAGTTCCTTTCCAGTAAGGTAAGGATAGAATTCCGGTTGTTCTACGAGCGAGCCAACCATTGAAAGAACACGTTTGGGATCGGAGTTTACGTCTATTCCGTTAATCTTGACGATTCCTGAAGAAGGTCTCACTATGCTCGTCATAATCTTGAACAGCGTTGTTTTGCCTGCGCCATTTGCCCCCAGGAAGGTGATAAGACCATTTCCGGACAACCGAAGCGTCACACTCTTTAGTGCGTGGATCCTCCCAAAGTTCTTTGATAGCGATGTTATCTCTACTTCCACTCACTTCACCTCCTTTCTCTCGAAGATTATCAAAGCAGCAGTCAGAGAGGCGATAATATAACCGAACATTACTACAAGCGATAGTAAAATAGCGCTCAGCGGAGCTCCGCTAATGCTGAGCTGCCCGCCGAAGAGTGAAGGACTGACGTTGAGAAAGACTTTCCCAATTATAGAGGCTGCATTGCTCAGCAAGAAGAATGCATTGTAATTGTACAACAGGAGAAGAATGAGGTTCGCTGCATCAAAAACTATGAAATAGATGATGAATGTGGTAATATAGGAATACAAATTCTTGTTGAAGAGGGAACTTATCAGGAAAGTGAATGCGCTCATCGAACAGACAAATACAACGAGCATTCCAATGGAAGCCAGAATTGGCCCCACAGGAATAGTCCTGAATAAGTACTCTGCCGTTCCAACCTCTGAAACCAAGAAGACGGCCATAGAGATCAGTGCTGCAGAGACGGCAGCCAAATATTTTCCAATTAGAAGCACACTTCTATCTATCGGCAGAGCGAAGACGTGAAACGCTGTCTTGTTCTCAATCTCACTGGAGATGGCGGGTGATGAGAAGAATACGGCAGCAAACACGGGAAGATCTGTCATCACATATGCCCAGAGATATAGAACAACTTTCTCCTTTAATAGTGGGGGTACGGATACCTGCGAGGAAAAGAGGGTGTCGATCTTTGGAAGATAATGAATCGAGAGGTACGCCATTAAGAATGAGGCGATTACAATTAAAATGAAAATCAGGTAAAAACTTCTGGACCTATAGTAATTCTTCAAGTAGTACGAGTAAACGGTCGAAAGCGAAGATGCTGTTGAAACCACGAATCATCCCATCGAAGATAGCTTTTCTATTAAACTCGAAATGTTTCCGGCTCCATAGCTTATTTCTAATTCGTGTGACGAAACTGACTTCACCTCAAACCCTTCGTATGTCAGCAACCCCGTGAAATTAAACGTCCCTTGATTATTCAGTTCAATATATGCGTAAAGAGATGTGTTGTTCATGCCTCCCCAGGCGTAGGAAAAAGGCAGCGTGTTATTTGAGGGTGAATAGTAGAAAGACAAGTTTTCGTCCTGGGTTATGAATTTGCTCTTGGACGAAAAGTCTTTGCCGGAATTGAAGGCGTTTATAGAATCCTTCACCCCTGAGTATGAACCTAAAACTACGCTTCCTCCGCTTGTTGAATAAGCATAGACCGTTAAGTTACTGAAGTTAAGATTGGACGAAAAAGAAGAATTGAAGTGAATGAGCTGGGCGATTGCCGAAGAGACATTGACCGAGAATATCTGAAACCCTTTGTAGGTTGAATTATAGCTTATAGGGAGGGAAAATGAAGAATTACCTGATGCCAAAGAAATGTTTCCAGCCTCTATGCCAACAGAGCTAAGCAGAATGGCTGTGGAATTGTTGGACTGAAATACGAAGAGCCCCGTTCCATTGTAGCTTACCCATGCAACGACTGAAGAATTGAGTGGAATATAGCTGTAGGGAGAGTATACTTCCGGGGAGTTTTTTGTCACGCTGTAGGCAACCGCAGTAGCAGATACTATCAACACTACCCCTATCCCCACAGTCAGTGCTATCTTTATTGTCCTATCCATCCCTTTATGTATCAAGACCTAACTTAAACGTTTTGTGAGGAACGCCTGTCAGAGGCAGCGACCGGCGTTTAACTCTGATTCAAAACAA
>CAYMKC010000054.1:0-7774 GCA_964391105.1 uncultured Thermoplasmatales archaeon | reverse complement strand
TTGCCGGATTCTCCTACATGAGGGTCGCGTCAAACCTGGGGTGGGCCTTCGGGCCCGCACTCGCAGGTGTGGTATCATCTGTTTATGGATATCCTTTCATATATCTTACCGCTGCAGTAGCTGCCATAGCTGCCTTCCCCATGTTCCTGCTCCTCAACGACATCAGGAACAAGGAAATGACTCTGCAGCGTTTCTCGTTCCGCAGAGTCCAGAGAAAGCTCTACATCTTCGGAATAGGAGTGGTATTCCTCTTCATTGTCGTTTCCCAATTTTCCGTAACTCTCTCGATCTATGCACACAACATTGAGGGTTTGAGCCAGGCATCGATCGGCCTGATCTATTTTGTGAATGGGATAGCAGTAGCCGCATTTCAGCTACCGATCTATCGCATGGTCAAGAGGATAGGCCTCTGGAACGGGATGATCATCGGTTCGGTCCTCTACATCATAGGATACTTCACTATGGCTCTCGACCACAGCCTGTATCAGTTCATGCTGTCGATGTTGATAGTAACCATGGGAGAGAATGCAGTTACACCTACCGGAAGCGCAATGGCATCGGAGATTTCGGGGGGAAAAGATGTAGGTACCCATATGGGAGTTTATAATTTCTTCATGTCGCTAGGTAGAGGGATGGGGCCATCTTACGGTTCCTTCCTGTTGTCTTATCTTTACGTCCCGACAACGATCTGGGGCCTTGCAGTAGTGCCTGCGGGTATAGCTATTATGGTGTTCATGAGTCAGAAATCCAAGGAAAGAGTATCTGGAGAAAGCCAATCGGTGGTTTGATTTCGCGGTTTCTAGTCTTTCATCAGGTTGAGAAAGAATGCTGTGATGAGCCAGATTATACCGACCAGATCAAGCAACAGCATTTTGGAATAAAGACCGTACCCAAATATACCCAAGGGTGCGATATAAAATAGAAGAAATAAGATAATAGATCTCGGGCTCATTCAGCGATCTACCCGAACAATGCACCGAGTCCAGCGACAGCTTCTTCCTCGCTCTTATCCTCTTTCTTTTCCTCTTTTTTCTCTTCCTTCTTTTCTTCCTTCTTCTGAGGCTCCGCTTGCGCTACTGGTTGTGCAGCCACCATGGATGATTTGATAGCCTCTTCTATGTTGACCCCTTCAAGTGAAGCAACTAGGCTCTTTACTCTTGCAGGGTCGGCCGTCACTCCTGCCGCTTTGAGTATTGCTGTAATACCATCTTCGGTGATTGGTTTTCCAACGGAGTTCAGTATTAGTGCGCTGTATATGTACTCCATATTATTCCACCCCTAATTACTCCCGGATAATAAACTAAGTGTCTTAAACATTTGCTATGCACCCTTTGGAATTTTGCTCTCCAGCGACTTCGCTATAGAGTTACCCTTTGCCAGTAGGAGATGTATGTTGCTCTTTGTTGGATATGAAGCCGCGATGCTTAAAGCGAGTGCGTTCCTGTAAGCGTTTGAAACAAATATTGGTGTAGATTCCCTGTTGTAGTACCTCAGGTGGATCGACAGTGCAATAGCCATCGAGCGTCCCGACGCAATCCTGACCAGGAACTCCTCCGTCGAAGTGCCGAGTGAGCTCTTGTCGAACACTATGCCATCCTCGTATGCTGCCCTAAAATCGAGTCCGATTTCTAGCGGCATAATCTCGAGTTTAGTCAGGGCGATAGCCTTCTCTTTTGATATCTTGTCTCCCTTCTTAACGAGGACGGTTTCCTTCCTTATGACTACCTTGCCTTGGTCTATCGAAGCGGGGATCCCCGCCTTCTGAAGCTCTCCTACAACCGGCCCGGGCTTGAGACTCGTGGCCTTGGCCTCGAGTATGATGTCCTCGGGGGCTATCTCCCCGCCCTTGGCAGGAGCTTTTGTCCTGCTAGCTTCTATCTCCCTGTAGAGCTTGAACGGGTTTTCCTGTGAGAAGATTGCGGCCACGGGCCCATCCATGTAGTCCTCCATTCTCCTTATGCTCTCGATCTTCATTTCGTCGAACGCCCTTCTAAGAAGTGTCTTCTTTATCACCCTAATCTTCGCCTTTCCCTTGAGCGTCTTCCTCATCTGCTGGAATTGCTTTCCAGGAACCCTCTCTATTCCAACCAGTGCTATCGATTTGGAATTCCTGATGTCCTCAGAGAGCCCCTTTATGAAAGTGTCCTTCGTCTCCGAGAACCTGTTCTCCTTCATTTGCCCCTCAACTCCACCTTGACTGCAGGGCCCATCGTCGTTTTCACGTATATTGTCCTAATGTTGTCTTCCCCCTTCTCGAGCTTCGCTTCGACCCTCTTCAGGACTTCCATCGCATTCTGTATCAACTTTTCCACTTCCATGTCTTTGGTGCCGATCGGTATGTGAACGACTGGTTTCTCCTTGCTTCTAGCCTTTACGCTCCTTTTTAGGTTGTTAATAATTGGGATCGGATCAACGTTCGCCGGTACTGGTCGAGGCATCTTTCCCCTAGGACCCATTATCCCACCCAGTATCTTACCTACCCTTGGCATTAGAGCTACTTCGGCTATAAAGAAATCCACGCCATTTACCATCTTCTTGGTGGCTCTCTTGTTGTCCGGCATTTTGTCGAGTTCTTCCGCAGATATTAACCTGTCAGCAGACCCCTTTGCCTTGGATGCCATCTCGTTACCAGAAATCAGTCCTATCGTAACCTTCCTTCCCCTACCGTTCGGAAGTACGATTTCCTCGTTTATCCTGTTCTTTGGATTCGACAAGTCGACGTCCTTGAGATTGACAGCAAGGTCCAGGGACTCGCCAAAATTCCTCTTAGGAGACTTACTTATTGCCTCCTCTATACTCCTCTTTAGTGACTCGCTTTCCATTGGTTTTCACCAGAGTAGTGATGCGAGCAATGACGCTCTTCTACTCTAGATGGCGATTGACCCGTCTTTAATAAGTCTTTGTGTCTCTCTCGGGTCCTTTCCGTCAACAGTGATGCCCATGGACACGCAGGTTCCTAGCACTTCTAGGACTGCAGATTTTATGGAGGCTGCGTTCATGTTGTCGATCTTCATCTCTGCTACTTTCTTTATTTGTTTTATCTTTAGGTCTCCCGATGGTTTCGTCTTGGAAGCGCCAGTTGCGGTTTCAATTCCAAGCTCCTTCTTTAGCAAGGCAGAGACTGGTGGCTTCCCAACCGTCACCTCGAACTTCTTCGTTTCAGGATCTACTATGACCTTTACAGGAACTTGCATCCCTTCGAACAACTTCGTCTTTTCGTTGATCTCTTTCAAAACCTGGCCAATGTTTATACCCATTGGCCCCAGAGCGGGTCCAAGAGGTGGTCCGGCTGTAGCCTTGCCACCCTCCACCATAACTGATACTTCTTGCGGCATACTTCAAACCTCTTTTTCTAGTAATTTTACCGAGTCTGCTTTGACTGTGAGCGGTATCGGGACTATTGCGTTCTGCAGCTCGAGCGTGATTTCATCTTTCTGGGAATCGACGTGAGTTATCCTCGCCTTCTCTCCCTTGAATGGTCCCTCAGTGACTTCCACGAAGTTCCCGACTCCGAGGGACTCCACCGCGGGTTTGGAGATAAGGTAGTTCTCTATCTCAGACAGCTGCACTTCTCCGGCTATCATGTTCCTCGCGCCCCTCACCGTCCTCAGCAGCCCCATAGTCCTGTCCGGGTAGAGCGTCTCGATGAATATGTACCCCTTGACGTCCGCAGGAACCAGAATCGAAAAAAGATAGTCCTGCTTCTCCACCTTTGCCTTGAGTCCTATGTCCCTAGCTATTTTGACTTCCTGACCGATCGTTGTCTTGACGACGATTATCGTCTGTTTTACCTTGATAGAGAATAGGTTGTGCGCGACTCCGTCTACCCTCAGTACTACTGTTGAGTAGTCCCCTATCTCCCCGCCCTTCGGTGTTTCAACCGATAGTGCGTGGACGACCGAAGCCTTGGGCTTCAGCTTGTATTGAACCTTCAAAATGTCCTGGTTCTTTGGGGATATAGCTACCTGTTTACCGCGCTTCTGTTCCTCGATGAGGAACCACTCTATCTCCTCTTTCTGTTCATGAATATCGAGCGAGAGCTCGAAGAAACCTTCCTTCTCCACCGTCTCTTCATTTTCGATCGTGAGACTGAAGAGAACCTTCTTGTTCGTCCCGACTTCAGAATCCTTACCGTCTGCTGTCCACTTAACCATCTATGGCACCTTGAATAGTACGTTCATAAGGAGGTAGATGAAGAAGCCAACCCCTCCGATGATTATTATTCCAATTCCAGTGATCAGAGACGACTTTCCAAACTCATCTCTGCTCGGCTTCTTTGCCATCTTGAGTATTCTCGAATACTTTCCTCTACCGATCCTCTTGACTCTTTCAGTAATTGAGTCCTCTAAATCTTCAATCCTATCGTCCATATCAACCATATAAGGCTACCCCTAAACGTACTTGTTTTTGGCTCCCACCAGTATGGCTAATACCTTTATATCATTTTTCATAGTCTCGTCAATCCGGGCGCCCCATATTATTCTCGCATTCGGGTTGATCTTTTTCCTGACTTCCTCTAAAACAGAATGAGCTTCTTCCACCGACATGTTCGAACTACCCGTAACAGAGACGATCGCCGAAGTTGCCGAAGATACATCCAGGTCGAGGAGTGGAGAGCTCAGTGCCTTCTTCGCTGCATCCAATGCCCTCTCCTGTGTTCCCGACTGTCCCATCCCTATCATGGCTGTCCCACCATCCTTCATGACGGTCTTCAGATCGTTGAAGTCGAGGTTGACGAGTCCAGGTTTAGTGACCATCTCTGTCAGACCCTTTATGGACTTCATCAGTATCTCGTCGGCGAACCTGAAGGCCTCGTTTAGCGGGAGCCTAGGAACTATCTCCAGCAGCTTGTCATTCGGAATCACGACAACCGTATCCGACTTCTCCTTCAGTTTCTGCAATCCCCACAGTGCGTTCTCTTTCCTCATTGCACCCTCTGACGCGAACGGAGTGGTAACGACCGTGATAACCAAGGCACCTGCTTTCTTCGCGACCTCCGCCACGACCGGGGCAGACCCGGTACCGGTTCCCCCTCCCATTCCAGCAGTAACGAACACGATGTCTGCTCCTTCAACCGCTTCGTTGATATCGATCTCTGCCTCCCTCGCTGACATCTCTCCAATCTGGGGTATCGCCCCCGCGCCGAGGCCCCTCGTAACTCTCTTTCCTAGAAGTATTTTCCTCGAAGCTTGAGTGAGTAGGAGATGCTGGGCATCGGTATTCGCAGCAATTATGTCTGCGCCCTGGATGCCTTCTTCCATGATTCTTGTAATGGTATTAGATCCAGAGCCGCCACAACCGAATATCTTGATGCTCGTCTTCAGACTCTTCAAAACTTCTATCAGTTCGGCATCTGTATCTTGAAATGTTTCACCATCAGGCATGTTAACTACCAATTTGACAAATTATCTCGATATTTATATGTTTTTTATGCGAACATCATCGTCGAATAAACTTCTTCTTTGCTCCTCTCCCTTATATCTAAGCAGTAGCCGCTCTAATTCCTACCAGCGATCCTCAACCTTTGAAGAAGGAGGAACATTCGATTGTTCATTTGTCCAGCCTCGCATACCCATGTGCCATAGACCGATTGGCCAGGACAAACGAGTCGTTACCGTTGAATCCAATAACGCCGAGTGCATACTGAGAGCCATCAGCAATCGATTTCCATTCCTGTTCCAATCTCTCCCTGCTGCAATACAGATCATAAGAAAGCTGCGTCCGAATTATCTCTTCTCCTATTCCAGTCGCTGCGATCCCAAATCCTTTCTTCACGAGTATCCCGGAACCGGGTATTGGCGTATCTCCGACCCTCCCTCTCATCATTGGGCTGCTTCCACCGGTAGAGAGGGCTGCCGCAATCCTGCCATCGAAATTGGCCACTGCGCCTACGGTATCCACTGATTGGGACCCATGATAGAGGAACCTTCGGTCTTTCGTCGCAACGATCCTAGACTCTTCGAGTCTCTTCCTCGCTTTTTCGGTTGATGGGTCGTAGTGGGGATGTCCCATCTCTTTCGCAAACCTGGTAGCACCGTCTCCGCACAGAATCACGTGAGGACTTTTCTCCATAACCTCCCGGGCGACCTGGACGGGGCTCTTGACAAATTCGATGTTGACAACGGAACCAAAATTTCCCTCAACCATTACTGAAGCGTCCATCTGGATACTTCCATCAAGTCTCATGACGGACCCGGTACCTGCGTTGAAGTTCAGGTCATCTTCCATGTACTTCACTGCCGCAACGACTGCGTCCAAGGGGCCCTCATAATTTATTGAATATGACGCGTACTTATCGAGAAGTCCACTCAACTCTTCACTGCTCCCAACTCCGCCATGTAGAATGAGTTGTCTCATGGGGCTTAATGCGTCACGCATAAATATTTATTACGCGCGTTGTTCAATAATCGATGTGGCTTAACAGAGACATCGTTTCTATTGGGGATTTCACTGTCGACGAGATTATGGAGGTTATCGAAAGGGCAAACAAAATGTTGCCTTATGCTAACACAGGGCACCCAGATAGACCCCTCTCTGACAAGATAGTCGCAACTCTCTTTTATGAGCCTAGCACCAGGACGAGGTTGAGTTTTGAATCAGCAGCCATGAGACTGGGAGCAAGGGTTCTCGGTTTTGGATCCCTCGAAGCGAGCTCTGTAGCCAAGGGTGAGACCCTTTCCGATACCATCAGAATCATCAACGCATATTCCGACGCAATAGTCCTTCGCCATCCTTCGGAGGGCGCCGCAAGGCTCGCATCTGAGTTTGCGGACGTTCCCGTGATAAACGCGGGAGATGGGGCTGGTCAGCACCCGACCCAGACCATCTTGGACATATTCACAATGTGGAAAGAGTTGGGTCCCGTCAACGGGAAGAGTATCGGTTTTGTCGGGGACCTCAAGTATGGAAGGACCGTCCACTCGCTGAGCAAGGCGCTTTCGATGTTCGACGTATCGCTCTTCTTTATCTCTCCTGACGAGCTGAAGATCCCAAAGCACATCAGGCGCGATATAGAGAAGAAAGTACCCGTAAAGGAAACGAAGAATCTGGAGGATGTGATAGAGGAGCTGGATGTGCTCTACGTAACCCGGATTCAGAAGGAGAGATTCCCTGACATTGAGGAGTACAAGAAGGTAGCGGGGATTTATGTCGTTAGGCCATCTCTTCTCTCGAGGGGGAAGAAGAACCTGATAGTTATGCATCCACTACCAAGGGTGGACGAGATACCTTCTGAGATCGATAATCTTCCTCAGGCAAAATACTTCAAGCAAGCTTCGTACGGAGTACCGGTAAGGATGGCAATACTCGACATGATCCTTGGGGGCGAGTAGATGACCGAAGAAAAGATGCTAAAGGTAGAGAAGATAAGAAGGGGGACGGTCATCGATCACATTCCTGTGGGAAGAGCGTTCAAGGTGCTGAAGATTCTGAGGATCTCGAGTGATCCCGGTATAACGGTAAGCATAGCGATCCACGTAAAGAGCAAGAAGATGGGGTTGAAGGACGTCGTCAAGATAGAGGATAGGATCCTCGACTCTTCGGAGCTGAACAAGATAGCACTGATAGCCGAGGGTGGTACGATAACGATCGTGGAGGACTATGAGGTTATCAAGAAATTCGTGGTAAAACTGCCCGACATCATAACAGGAATACTGAAGTGCAGCAACCTCAGATGCGTTTCCAACATGGAGGGTAGCATCAAGCCTTCCTTCACAGTCTTGTCAAAGAATCCGCTCACAATAAAGTGCCACTACTGCGAGAGGGAAATGGAAAC
>CAYMKC010000053.1:0-8059 GCA_964391105.1 uncultured Thermoplasmatales archaeon | reverse complement strand
ACCGTGAGCGGAGGAGATGTGATTGTAAATGTGTCGTTTTCTGAACTCAACGGTTACTTGACGGGATACATCCAACCCACCTATGCATCCATAGTCGTAAACGGGACCCACTACAAGACTTCAAACGGTCACTACAACATCTCTCTCAAACCAGGAAATTATCTAGTAAACATTACGGCTTCGGGATATGTGACCTATTCGACGAATGTTACAATCACTCCGCTTAACACTTCCCACATACAGACTACCAGCTTGGCAGTCAAGTCCACAGCTGCAGAGGTCGTAGAGGCAGTGGTCTTCCTCATACTTTTCCTCGGAGCCATTTGGGCAATGCTCAGGTCTAGACGAAGGAGATGAAGTATTGACCCAAGGGAGCAGGTCACCATTTTAGCTGGTCGTCATATCAAGCAAATTCTCAAAAAGACTCGGTCTTCAACAACATTCGGATAACGTTTTGTCTTACCTCTATATCTAAGATTCAAGGATGACGACATTCAGCGTAGATGACAGGATATTTTTGAAGTTTCCCGAGTTCAAGTGCGGAGTAATCGTCTCAAGGGGAGTCAACAATCGAGGGCAAGACGTGGATCTCATCCAAAAACTGAGGACTGTTGAAGAAGAAAATAGGAAAGAGTTTGTTCTTGAAGGTCTTGGGACCGTTCCTTATTTTAAGGAGTGGAGGAGGGCATATTCATCTTTCGGGGTGGACCCTACTAAGTACAAATGCTCAAGTGAAGCACTTGCGAGGCGAGTGATCAAGGGCGACTCTGTACCTCACATCAACAAGCTAGTGGATTCGTACAACTACATTTCCTTAAAGTATCACACGCCATGCGGCGGGGAAGATATTGATAAGCTGTCCGGAGACATAGTATTGAAATATGCAGATGGTACCGAAAGGTTCACACCTCTTGGGACGAGAGAGGAAGTGACAGTGAACAAGGGGGAGATAGTCTACGCTTCTGGAGAAGAAGTGATCTGCGCCAAGTGGAACTGGCGGGAGTCAGAAAAGACTAAGCTGACGGAAGAAACCACAAATGCGTTCCTGATAATAGAGGCTTTACAAACGCTGACCGTTGAAACCGTTATTAAGTCTTCAGAGGAATTATCAGAGCTCATCTCAAGGGCATGCGGAGCTGTACCCGAATATCACTTCATAACCTTCGAATCGAAGAGTTGTAATCTGATTTAATGTCGTATGTATCGTTTTACCCTTGTCAAACACAGGATTCTCCACTCTTTGAAACTTAGTCTGAAAAAGCAAAATCGAAGATTGAATGCTCTCGCTTCGCTACAAATGACCATATCAAAAATAGTGCATAGATCATTATGGTTAAAGCACCGGCAGAATTCTGCATGGTGTTGAACTCGTAAAAGAAGTCAGCAAAGATGAAATGATTCACGTAATCAAACCGGCTTAATTGCCCGGTAGGCACCCGTAGTTTATGAAATTATCAAATCCGCCAGTCACAAAGCCATATCATGTTATTGGCCCCTAAGTCGAGTCGGCGGTAGCTAACCGACATAGATAGACTGGCGGTCCTCAGTTTTCGAAAAGGTAGATCCCGGCTGCCGGATTTGAACCAGCGACCTGTGGATGGCGGCGGTTGCGCCACAGCGCTATCCCTCTACAGTCCACCGCTCTACCAACTGAGCTAAGCCGGGTACAGGGTTATCCGTGCAGACAAAAATATTTTTCCGTCTGTGTCATACCATTTTGACGCACACCTTTTAGGTAGTAAGTGACACATGTCTTGCTACTCTGGAATCAAAACGGTTATACGTAGGAGTGCTCGGGAAGCCACAGAATTGAGAGGAAAATATTCATTAACGAGTAATATATTTATTTGCAGGTGAACACCTATGCCAATGACGTTCAGGAAAAAGACTGTTATTAGAACAGACAGACCACCGAAGGAACCAAGAAAATACATAGATCTCAATGAATATCAATTTCAGGACGAGCCAGGAGCTGGCACGTCTGTAAAGATAGGTGAATTAGTCAAGTTCGAAGAAGTTCCTCAGTTCTCAGAGATCGTCCTTGATGGCGATGTCCTCATTCTCGACTATGCGGCCATCCAATCGGATGAACTACAGCTAAGAAGAATAGTTAGTGAACTGAAGAGGTCTGCTGGAGATAACGGCGGAGACGTTGTCGCTCTAGGGAACAGGTATCTGATCGTAACTCCGAGAGGAATGAAGATAGATAGGAACAAGATAAGGGCCCCATCTTCCCTATAGTTCCTCTTTTTTTCCAACCTTTTCTAGTCTGTCGATATCGGCAGTTGAAGGTTTCGCTGAGTCTGTGACCAATTCATCGAGGTATTCATTGAAGTAAACGTTAATAACGATTGGAAAATTCGGGGGCAATGGCTTCATATCTACTCAACTGGGAACTGTTCATACTGGCAACAGCTTTGATAGGTCTAGCCTATGCCGGCTTGCAAAGCTACCTGCTTTTGAAAATACCGGTAACTGAACAGAAACCGGAGAAAATTTCTTTATCTATAAGACAGGGTGCGAATGCGTTCATGAAGAGGCAGTACACGAACGTATTCATTTTTGCTGCAGTCTTGGCAATTATAATATTCGTAGCGTTCTATTTCGCTTCCGGGTTCGATAGTGCTTGGAAACTGACCATAGGGTTCTTGGTAGGGGCGATAGGTTCAGCCATGGCTGGGCTCATCGGAATGAGCATATCGGTCCGTGCAAACGTCAGGACTGCGATAGAAGCGAAGAAGGGGTTGAACCCTGCACTCAAGCTCGCATTCAGGGGCGGAACGGTAACAGGCATGATGGTAGCATCCCTTGCTCTGCTAGGACTAGTGCTCTTTTACATGTGGTTCGGTAGTCCCATTCCCATGATCGGATACATATTCGGTGCATCACTCGTGAGCCTCTTTGCAAGGGTAGGTGGGGGAATCTACACCAAGGGTGCGGACGTAGGAGCGGACCTGGTTGGGAAAGTTGAGGCAGGAATTCCGGAGGACGATCCAAGAAATCCAGCCGTCATAGCCGATAATGTTGGTGACAATGTTGGAGACTGTGCCGGGATGGGTGCTGACCTCTTCGAGACTTATGTAGTTACTGCACTTTCAGCCATGCTGGTGGGATATTTCATCTACACAAACAGTCTCAGCAGAGATGTATCACAGAGCCTGGTGATAATGCCTCTGGCCATCGGTGGTACTGCAATTCTTGCAACTATTGTCGGTTCCTTCTTTGTTAGGAAGGGTCCAAAGCAGAGGATCATGACTGCACTCTATAAGGGCCTGATTGTCACAGTGGTGATTTCAGCGATCGGATTCTATGCAGTGGATGTCTATCTCATGAAGGGTAATCTGGCGATATACTTCGATGCGATAATCGGTATGATAATCATGGGCGTGATCGTTTATGTAACCGAATACTACACCTCAGAGAGATTCACCCCAGTTGCAAAGATAGCAAAATCTTCAGTTACTGGAACGGGTACCAACATAATCACGGGACTTTCCTACGGACTGCAGGCCACGTTCATTCCGGCAGTTGTGATTATAGGTGGTATAGTTATTTCGTATTACATCACTTTCTCATCGTTTGGAAGCAATTCGTACATGGGACTCTATGGTATCGCGATCGCAGCGGCCAGCATGCTGTCCGCAACTGGCATGATCATTTCCATCGACTCCTATGGACCAATAACTGATAATGCAGGTGGAATAGCCGAGATGGCGGGATTTGACAAGAAGACTAGGGATGAAGTGACGGACCCGTTAGACGCTGTTGGGAATACCACAAAAGCAGTCACGAAGGGTTATGCCATAGGAAGCGCTGCACTCGCCGCACTCACACTTTTTGCAGCATACCAATTCTCGATCGATAAAATTGCAGCATTCAGCTCGATACAGCTCACGGATCCAATAGTTGTATCGGGTCTGATCATCGGCGGCTCCTTACCATTCTTCTTTACCTCATATCTCATGAATGCGGTAGGTAAAGCGGCTTCAGCAATAGTTGAGGAAGTTAGAGCACAGTTCAAGCAAAAACCAAAGATTCTCACAGGTGAGGATGAACCAGACTATGGCAGGGCAGTTGATATAGTGACTAAGGAGGCTCTGAAGCAGCTAATGGTACCCGCACTCATCGCGGTCACAACTCCGATCGTTGTGGGGTTCGTCCTCGGACCTCTAGCTGTCAGTGGCCTATTAATGGGAGTAATAGTAGCCGGATTCCCTCTAGCCATTATGATGACCGTAGGTGGGGGAGCCTGGGACAACGCGAAGAAGTACATAGAGCAGGGCAATTACGGTGGAAAGGGTTCTGAGGCTCACAAGGCAGCGGTCGTTGGAGATACCGTTGGTGACGCGACGAAGGACACAGCCGGTCCGGCGATAAATCCACTCATAAAAGTAGTCAACACGATATCTATCCTGTTCGTGACCATAATAATGTATCACTACCTGGTTCACATATAGGGCTCTCTTAATTTTTTTATTATCTTTACCAATTTCATATTTTCTTTAACATCGTGTACCCTCACAATGTCTGCTCCTCTGGCTATCGCAATAGAGTTGAGAATAAGGGAAGAGATCCCTCTCTCTTCCACACTCTCAGACATAATCTGACCGATGAAATTCTTTCTCGAAAGGCCTATAAGAAGAGGGTGACCGAGCTTGAGGTCCCTCAGGTTGTTGATGATAGATAGATTGTCTTCAACTCTCTTTCCGAATCCTATTCCAGGGTCGAGGATGATGTCGTCCCCAATGCCCAAGTCGGTCGCCACAGAAATCTTTTGCATGAAGAATGATATTATCTCGTTCACTACGTTCTCGTACGAAGGAGATCTCTGCATGGACTTGAAATCACCCTTCTTGTGCACAATGACCAGAGGAATGTCATACCTTTTTGCGAGTCTTCCAATTTCAGGGTCTTCTAGGCCAGTTACGTCATTTATCAGGTGAGCACCCATCTCCAAGCACTCTCGTAGAACTTTGGGGCTATACGAATCAATGGAGACCGTGAACCTTCTATTAAGGGATATTTCTACGGCCTTTGCGATTCTCTTCATTTCCTCTTCCGGAGTTATACCATCGCTTCCCGGCCTGGTGCTTTGACCCCCTATGTCCACAAGGTTGCCTCCCGCACTCTCGATTTCGTCCAATCTGATCCCCAGGTCGTCTTCCGTTGCCCTACTTCCTGGGTAGAAGGAGTCAGGAGTCATATTGAGTATAGTCATCACCGCGGGTAGATCAACCTTTTTTTCTCTTCCCCCGATTCTTATTGACGACTTCGGCTTCCAGAAATCTTGGCTCAGGGGGGAGTTAAGTTTGGTCAATAGTCGGTTGATCTCGTCGAGATGAAGTGGATAGACATAGGCGTTCGCACCTTCTAGCTCAACCCCCCCAAGCTCCAACTTGTTAGTGGATACAAGAAATGCTTGATAGTCCTCCAGCTGGGCGAAAGGTATCTTGCACTCTCTGGAGACGGACTCTCCACTGAATCTTATATAGGTTCCACTACTCCATTGTCGTGAACTGTGCATGTGGTACTCCCTGAATGTAAATGACATTCTCCTTGGATATGTATCCAGTCTCAACTGCAATTTCAACGCTTCTTTTGCCAACGAGGTTTGCCACCGAGCACATGGACAGGAGCCCTTTGAGTGCTTCGTCTTCCACTAGCACCTCTTTGTAGAACTTCTCAGAAACGTTCAGTCTGAATATTCCTTCCTTCAGTTCCTTACCTATAAGCTCCTCATCGGCAGCTGCGAGTAGCGTGTCGCTGGGAGTTCTAAACACACGGGTCCAGATCAATTTTATCTTCCTTCTTTGCGAGACTGATAAATGAAATCGTGATTGCGTATTTCAATTGTTAGCTTCAGGAACTTAGAATGCAAATCCCCTTGGTCCTCATCACTGTTTACAATCGAAAATGATTTGAAGTGGCGAATTGCATTTACCGCGATAGGGCTCTATAATGACCCGTTACGACCTCTATTACTTCTCCCTTCTCGCCAAGCATCTTGAGCTCTCTTTCAACCTGTCTTACATCCATTCCCTGTTCCTTCGCTTCGTTCTTTATGTCTTCAAAGGAGGCACGGTTGCCTGGGCTAGAATCCTGCAATTTCTTTATAATCTCGAGTATCGAGAAGGCTCCCTTCCTGTCCTTCGCACTGTACCCCGTCATGATGATGTCAATGTCCGGGATTCCGTTGATCACAGTTGCCTGGTTCAGGAAAGTTTCCATTAGCTTCGTTGCTCGTTCCACATCTTCTACATCGACTCTTTCAGAAAGTCGGACTCGCGCGGAAGCTTCAGAAAGTCTGATCAGAGCTTCGAGTTGCCTCGGAGTTATGGCCACGGAACCCTGTTTCAAGCTAGATGCTCTCTTTTCGACATAAAATTTCTTGATCTTCTCTTCCGCCTTTGGGGACATAATTGGAAATGAATTCTTCCTAGCGTAAACGATGTATTTCTTAAGGAAGTCTCTCTCGAATGTCGGATAGACCTGTGCCTTTTCTCCTCCTCTACCTCCGGCAATAGTCTCTCCTGACTTGTGAACTTTGATGATGTAGTCCGCCATCTCGTTGTCTATCTTACCGGGTTTATCGACTATTAAGAATATCAGGTCAAATCGAGAAAGCAGCGTTATTGGCAACTCCGTCTGGCTGGTAAACGGCTCGTTATCCTCAAACCTGCCGTATTTGGGGTTCGCAGCCGCCAGGACGGCACACCTTGACATCAGTGTGGCGTTTATTCCCGCCTTGGAAATAGAGATTGTCTGCTGTTCCATCGCTTGATGCATCGCACCGCTATCTTCTCTGTTCATCTTGTCTAGTTCGTCCACTGCGGCCAGACCTCCATCTGCAAGCACCAGGGTGCCAGCTTCAAGTGTCCATCTCCCTTCTGACAGTTCGTCCTTAACTGCAGCCGCTGTCAAACCAGCGGCCGAACTACCCTTCCCTGAGGTATACACTGCCTTTGGAGCGATGTTTGCGGTGTAAGTCAGTATCTGCGATTTCGCAACTCCGGGGTCCCCCAAGAGCATGACGTGGATGTCCCCCCGGATGTAAGTCCCGTCCGGGAATGCCTTCCTTTCTCCTCCAAACAGCTGAAGTATGACTGCCTCCTTGACCATTTCATTGCCAAAAACCGCAGGTGCTATGCTACCGACAAGCTTGGAATAGATATCCGGATCCCTCGCTGCACGTTTGATTGCAGCCACGTCCTCGTCTTCCAGGACGACCTCCTCATATTCGGACGACTCCCTCTCAACGAACATAGCCTCCAAGAATATGTCGAACTGTCTGGAGGAGTTTTGAGTTCCTTGTATCTTTTGCCTACCCTTCAGTATTCCGTTAACCGAAACTCTGTCGCCAGGATTGCTCTTTCCACAAAGCTCTTCTTCAAGGTGAATTACCAGCTTTGCAGGCTGCGTAGACCCTCTAAGAAATTCCGGCTTCTCTTCGATTGTGATGAGCTGAGTGTCATAATATAGGGACTTCTCAGGGTTGAATTTAAATTTCGTTTCTTCCTTGGTCTTACCGCAGTGCAAACAGTGCAAGGGATCCAGAATCCTGGTGCCGGTTTGAGGATATAAATTGGTTTCCTTGCAGTAGCTACAATGGAATGCGGCGCTAACTACAGTTGGAACCACTTCGGAGACTCTCTTGACAACACCATCTACTTGAAGGAATGTGTTCAGGTCTTCGCTCCTCAGTTCCCTTATGTCTCTCTTGATGTCGGGAAGTCTTGATGAAATGGATATTCGAATTCGATTGTGCTTACCCGATTTGAAGTCCTCAGAGAGAAGGCCCTCATGACTTTTACCACCTTCCTCCCATCCGTTGAGAACTTCTTTGAGTCGGTTCAGGTGCTCATCGGGTGACTTCAAAAAGTTTAGAGCAAAATCAGTGTTGACCCGGTCCATTTCTTCGTAGCTGATAGGCAATACCTTGTCCTTAGAATCTTTGGAATTGATACGATAAATGTCCTCTGAATGGGACTCGAGAACTGTACTCCACAGCGACCTCAGCTCGTCGTCCCTGAAAGATTCTCTCATCCCCTATTGATGCATA
>CAYMKC010000052.1:0-8078 GCA_964391105.1 uncultured Thermoplasmatales archaeon | reverse complement strand
GTGCATCATGGCTTCCAAGAGCCCAAAGTACTACGTTTCCGGTGGATTCTGGGCAAGAGATTTTATTTTCTGGACACTCCCAGTCTTGGAAAGGTTCGATCCAGACAGGAGCAGGGACCTCTTGAAGTTGCTTCTTACCAAGTACTGGGAACACAAGGGAATTCATTCGTTGTACCTTGACGGTCGAATCCTGTATGACGGATTTGAGCTTGACCAGCTTTCCTATTATTTCCTGGCTCTGGATCGAGCGATTGTTCTCAAGGCAATTGATCCAGAGGAGTCCATAGTTAGGGCGGCCCAGCTGATGGACGTTCTCATCACCAAGAAAAGCGAAGACTACAATCTCTACAGAACCGATTTGAACAGCTCTGACGATCCGGTCACACATCCGTACGTCACCTTCGACAACGTAGCGCTGTGGTATTCGTTGCACTCGTATGGAGAGAGGATCAAGAATCTACTTCTGGATAGGTCATATCTGGACTACGCGGAAAGGATCAAGGAAGACGTCATGAAAGTGCTTGTGAAGGACGGAATGCTCTGCTATTCGTCTGACCTAAGCGGGAATTACGAATTCTACGACGATCCCACCGGTTCTCTACTTCTTCTTCCATTTCTTGGATTCTTGCATCGGGATTCAGGAGTATTCTTGAACACACTGAAATGGATAGAGTCTGGGGAGAATAGGTTCAACGTAAAAGGTAAGTTCGGCGGGCTTGGGAACAGACACGTCAATCATCCCTGGGTACACTACTTCGCGAGCAGGGTGCTGTCTGGCTTGACAGACGTATCAACGCTAAAAAACGTTCCGATGGATGAAGGAATTGCATGCGAAACCATAGACGAAGAGACGGGGAAGTGCCTTACCGGAATCCATTTCCCTGGAGCGTCTGCCTTTCTCGTACAGGCATACCTTTCGAATTTAAAGGAAGACGGGATTGGAAAAGCTTAGGGGTTCATCTCCGTTCCAGAGTTCCAATCTCACAAAACCTTGTAGCACGTTCCTATCAATCGACCCGTCTTCGCCTGGGTTCTTTATGGAGTCAACGCGTTGAGATGAAACGATGCGGAGCTCCAGGGGTTCCGTGTACTTCTCAATTCTATAACTGAAGTCTTTTCCAGGGAAAACTATCGGACTTTTCGTGTCCCTTGCAATCGAGTAGTCACCATTCTTCAGTCGTTCCATCAGCCCAGATTTTGTCGCAATACCACGGATAGCGACGACCTGAGAACTCATACTGAAGAGACGATTCACATGAAAGTCGTTCCCGGCCATACAGAATATCCTTGTGCCGCTTGTTAAAAGTTGCTGCCACTGGTCCACCGCTTTCTGGTTTTCTTCACTCCACCGACCATTCCATATCTCTATCGCATCGGCGATGGCGTACGATTCTTTCCCCCACTCCCAGGAATCTGCCTTGAACGGATGGTTGATCGAGACAAACGCGCCCTGTTTCCTCGCATCTTTAGCTGCACTCTGGAAATCCCTTGGCTCACCAGGATCCTTGGATTCGAAGTATCCACACTCCGGATCTATTGATTCTTTCAAGTCGATGAAATTGCTGTGCCCTTTTCTTTGTCCCCACTCCTCTGCCGTCAGTATGTAACCGTTATCCTCGCGAATTCTTGGAATTCTATTGTGATCCGTGATGGCTACGAAATCAACTCCCTCTCTTTTTGCCAGCTTCTGGAGACCGCTGGGGGTCTTCATTATCACCCTCATTATCTGGCGCTCCAAGGGCCACACAAATCTGTGGAATACACCCTCCCCACTCAGAGGGTTTATCGATTGCCTAGAGTGGCAGTGCAATTGTGCATAGACTAACTTGTCAGTCATTCTTGATCTGCGAAGTATTCCTCAATTTTATGCCCTGCTTGAGGGGAACGAAGATGAATATGAGCGCAGTAGCGATTGTGAATGCACCACCTATCAGTCCAAGACTCCTAATGTAGAGGGGATTCTTGGATGGGTCGTAGAGATAACTTATCCACGCACCCAGCACGAAGCCGGACAGTCCCGATGGAATTCTTTCCAGAAGCCCCTGGACTCCAAAGTACATACCCTCTCTCCTGTATCCCGTGAGAGTCTCATCCTCATCTATTATTTCCGCAATTATGGCATTGGGAAGGATGAAGTATGCAGTCAGTCCAACCCCAGCAAAGACCATAACGAGCATCATCTGGATCACGTTGCTTGCGATGTGAGTAAGACCCACAAAGAACGTCAGAAGTATAGCTACGCCAAGCAGAGAGGTGAATAGGATGAATCCCTTCTTTTCTCCATGCCTCTTCGTGTACCTGATCATCAGGGGGGAGAATATTATGGCAAAAATGACTGCGACGAGTTCGAACACTGCGATGTAGGTCTTGTATCCCGGATTTCCTGGCATCACTATTCCCTCCACAAAATAACCCAGGGATGACAAGAAGAAATAGAACCCAAACTGAAAGAAAAGGTAGGCAACTATGTAACGATCGAACGTCCTGTTCTTGAACGTCTGGACGAAGGCAGTGACTATCGAATACTTCTTCGGGACTATCGTCCCCACCGGTTTCTCTTTGATGGTGAGAAGAACAGTGAGGATTGAGATAAGCATGATGACTGCGATGACCATACCGATTATTGCAAAGCTGAATTTCAGCAACAGCAGCACTATAGGGAGTGCGTCGGCCAGTATTATGCCAAAAATTCCAAAGTAAGACGAGATAGTCGTCAGTATGACCCTGTCCTGATAATCTATCGTGAGTTCGGGTATCAGGGCGAGATATGGAAGCACGACGTATGCGTACAAGAAGTTGAAAGCGACCAGGTAGAAAGTCAACAGTATTGCCAGTCTGATACCAGTTGTGAAAGGTGCCCAGATGAGTGAGAAGAAGATCGCAAGTGGCACTATCCCGGTCAGAAGGAAGAACTTCCTCCTCCCTATCCTGTAGGTGGCCTTATCGCTCCAGTTCCCGATGAAAGGATTCGCAAATGCCTGGACGAGGGTCCCGAGGAGCACAGAAATCCCGACCACATACGCTGACAAGAGCTCCTTGCCCTGTATAGGAGAATAGAATACGTAGATATAGGAAGAGAGAAACAGAGCGGGCGTGTTGTAAGAAATCTGTCCGATTCCGTAGGAGATCTTTTTGGATAGAGGAAGCTTTCCCATATAGTTCATCAATACAATCGTAACTGCTATAATTACCTCGTCCAGAATTGAAGGAAAGTTAAGTATACCTAAATTTGTAGAATATATTTATAGGGGCGCTACTATGTTCGAGAATATGCCAGATTTTTTGGTTCTAGGCGGAGCGGGAGACATGGGATCTGCCGCTGTGAGAGATTTGGTTTTGAGTGGGGTAGAAGGCGTCACGATAGGAGACTTCAACGAACGCGCGACAGAGAAGATCGTTAGCGAACTGAGGGGCGGTAGGACTGACGTCAGGGGACTCTTTGTGGATGCAAACGACAGGAAGAACCTGGTTAGCGCCATCTCCCAGTCGGACGTCGTGATCAATTCGATCGGCCCCTTCTACAAGTACGAGAACCTGGTTGTAGATGCCGCAATTGAGGCTGGAAAGGATTATGTGGATATATGCGACGACCACGACGCGACTATGAAGGTGGTCGAGAGGGACGAAGAAATTGCAAGGGGGAAATCTCGGATTCTCATTGGCATGGGGTGGACGCCAGGGATCACAAACGTGCTCTCGAGGGCTGGCTACGATAGCCTAGATTCAACGAGTGACATCAACATCGGATGGAGCGGAAGCGCGGCCGATGCTTCAGGGATAGCTGTGATTTCTCACGTATTTCATGCCGTAACCGGGGACGTACCGATGTATCTAGATGGCAAGCTGGAATACGTTCCTGCAAGACAATTCAGGAGAGAAATTGACTTCCCCGAGCCAATCTCCCGACTTGAGACATACTTCGTCGGGCACCCAGAACCGATCACGATTCCGAGGTACCTGAAGGGGGTCAAGAACGTAACGCTCAGGGGAGCTCTCGTACCAGACTGGCAGAATCATCTGGTGAGCCAGTTCGCGGACGTGGGTCTCACCGAAGACAAACTGGTCAGAGTGGGAAGCGTCGAAGTTTCTTCAAGGGATTTTCTGGCTTCCTTCGTCCACCAGACCATGGAGCAATTCAAGAGCGGCGGAGTTGATGTGTCGGGATTCTGGGTCGAGGTTGTCGGCGAGAAGAATGGAAAAAAGACGACGGTGGTGTTCAGCGGCGCAGACAGGATGCAAAGATTGACAGGCTGGTCCGCCAGCATAGGTGCCCAAATCCTCTCAATGGATAGGAACCTGAAACCCGGGCTTTATGCCCCCGAGGGAGCAATAGATCCTAATTCGTTCTTGTCCGAATTGAAGAAGAGGAACGTGAAGGTCAGGAAGACAGTAAGTACCGAGGAGAGCTAGAGGCTGCAAAAGGTTGTGGTACCGAGTTGCTTACTTTCGGAACGCAGGAATTCTTCGATGTCCTTAAAGATACTCTGAACAGAGACGACAGGTTCAGACAACTTGGAAAGGGGACTTACGACGCGACAGAACTCATTGAGATAGGAGATATGGGAGTAGGAATCTGGCAGAGAACTGTAGATGGTGAAGTGCTCGATTTCAGCCTGATACCGAAGAACGAACTGAAGGAATACGAAGGCAGATCAGAACTCGTCTACTTTGTGGAAACTTATGATGCGATGGTGAAAATTAGCACGGGTCAGGAGAGTTTCGTAGAGCTTGTGATAAGCGACGAAATAGTCTTCAGGGGTTCCATGAAGAAGATCATGAACATCCAAGCTCCATCTGAAAGGATGGAGACTCTTCTAAGGGACCTCACAAAGAAGGTCATCCTGCCGACCAGAATCCAGTATCAAAAGTGGCTCAACGAGAAGAGGTACATATGAAAACGCTGATGTTTTCCGATGCCTGGTTTGAAAGATTCAGGGAGAGCATAAACGCAAACGTTGAGTACGAGAGATTTGCATCAGACTGGGAGGGGAACATTGTTCTAACCATCAAGGGAGATGAGCAGTCTCACTACCTTCGTAGTGGACAAATCAAGAATGTGAGACTTGAACTCTTCCACGGCAAGTGCAACTCCTTGAGTTTTCCAATTTCTGTTGACAAGAAGACCGAACCATACGTGCTTGAGGGAAAGGCATCTATGTGGGAGGGGGTTCTGTCTGGAAAGACCAATGTGGTGACTGCAATGCTGAGGGGGGAAATAGTGGTCACGGGCAACATAGCAAAGCTAATGAAGTACGTCAATGCCGCACAAGAACTGGTAAAGTCGGCGGGACAAATAGAGTAGGATGTGATTGCATGAAAGAAGGGAGTGAAGATGGGCTGAGAGTTGTACTCGAGGACTTCAACAGGAGGGTCAACGAGAACGAGCGGGTGCAGAAGCTGATAAGGAAGTGGAATACGTCCGTCCTGATGTGGAGCCGGGATCAGCGATTTGGCTTCGTCCTAACAATAACATCCGGAAGGGTGGTAGAAATGAGGAAAGCTGGTAGCGAAGATGAGGGAAACGTCAAGGTCGTCAGTTCGACCTCAACGCTGATGGATATGCTGAGAGGGAAGGAGAACATTTCGCACCTCTATATGGATGGGGTCGTCGAAACTTATGGCTCGGAGAAGGATCAGATAGTACTGGATGCGGTGGCGAGGTTGCTATGGTCCTGACTCTGGATAGAAGACTGAAGTTCACCAGACTGGTCGCTATAACAATGGGCACACCGCTGGCCTCCTCCGTTTTCCTGAGCATAACCATTATGGTCCTGCTCGTTGGCTCCCTAATTGACCTAATACTCTCGGTCGTGATATCTACGGTCATAGTTGTCCTGGTATCTTTCGCTTATGGTGAACTAGTGAGCATCTATCCATCTGCCGCAGGCAACAGGATATTCCTGAAGAAGCCGCTGGGAAATACCTTCGCTCTAGCGCTTTCCGTAATGTGGATCATAGTGATTCTGGGTGCTGCTGGCGCAGAGGCCTACATGGCAGGCAACGTGCTGGGATTCCTCGTTGGTTCTCTCCCCCCATTGTTCTGGGCAGTTCTGATACTTTCAATTGTGGTTGCTGTCAATATCCTGGGTGTTGAGATATCTGGCAACTTCCAGATGATCATCACGTTCTTCGTGGCGGCTTCCCTCATCATTGTGTCGATATACTCGATCGTCTTTGTGAAGAGCGTCCAACAAGTCACGATGGGACAGATCGACTGGTTTGCAGTCTTTTCCGCCAGCGCAGTCTCGGTTTACTTCTTTCTTGGGTTTGGAAGGGTAACCACCCTTGGAGAGGAGGCGATAGATTACAAGAAGGGCATTCCTAGAGCAATGCCCATAGGAGTCGCATTCACGGGAGTAACTTTCATTCTCGCTTCCATTGCGATTTTTGAGAGGGTTCCCTTGAACGTCCTGAAGGTCACCGTCATTCCTCAAATTGTCCTGGGAAAGTACATCCTCGCAGGCACTCCCATGCCAGTGCTCATTGGCGTTATAAGCATAATCATGAGTTTCAGTGCGTTCAACGCAGGAATACTCGGGACTTCAAGGTTGGTGTACGCCCTAGGCAGGGAGGGAACTTTCCCTAGGTTCTTGGGGAAGATCCATTCGAGGTTCCTCACGCCGTATGTGTCCATCCTGTTCCTGTACCTAGTGGTGTTAGCCATTACGGTTGCAATATTCGTAACCAGGAACTATTCGACAATAGTCCTCGTCGCTGCTGCCTTTGATTCCTTCATGTATGGACTCGTAGCATATTCAGCCCTTTGGCACCGCAGAAAACTCAAACCAGCAGACATACCATTCCTGGTAAAGGGTGCAATTCCGATATTCGCCATTGCCATAGGAATATTCTTCCTATTCGGGGTCCTTCTCTTACTGACCTCTCCAATTGAGGTCGCAGTCATCGTTGTTGTGGGGACGATCATTCTTGCTCTACTCTATTACTACCTCAACAAATCTGGAAGGATCAGGTGACGTTCAATTCCTAGCGCTTCGCTTGAGCAAGGTAGCTGGACGTTGCTACTGCGCCCCCAGACCTAGCGCCCTGTCCTTCTTCTTCCACCAGCTTCCGTAAAAGCCGGAGTGATGAACAGACCGAACGCGATCGATTCTATCCTGAAGTGAACCAAGATGAAGTTCATCTGTCTCCTGGATATCTCTGAGAATCCTCTCGTATTCCCCAGACAAATCTCCGTCTCCCAATAACCATTGATCCCTGACGTGGTTCATCCGTTCCAGTATCCCAGTCTGCAGGTCACGAAGAGCGTTTGCAGAATCGGATATCCGGGAAGGGAGTGAACCGAAATAATCTCTGTGTATCTTCTCTGACCTGAGCCAGTATCTAGAATCGTATGGGAGTCCAACAACGCTGTTTCCGGAAAACAATATTGGTTTGTAGAGAGAAATGCAGGGGTTCGATGAAAACGTGGACCAGACTATGGATCCAATTTCGGACTTCTCTACAACCATCGAGTTGGCAGTCTGGAATCTTCTAGAGAGCGGCCCAGCGTGCATACAGATGTCCCTGTTGGAACCATGTCTTGGGTGCGTCCATTCACCGTTGTGATGTCTCAGCAACTGGAAAATGTCTTCTACACTGACACTCTTCGCTCGATCCCGCAGCCAAAGAGAGGTATACTTTGATCGCTCAGATCCGTAGCCAAGCTTGGTAAAAAGAATATTCTCATTGCAAGAGAAGTTGTTTGAGACCAATGGCTTTTCTTCCTGACCGGCACCCGGATACGGGAACTTGTTCGAGATCGAGTCGTAAGATTTGACACTCTTCAGCGCGTATTCCTTTCCAACAACGGTTAGTTCAAATGC
The DNA here is from genome assembly GCA_964391105.1 of uncultured Thermoplasmatales archaeon. Taxonomy (GTDB): domain Archaea; phylum Thermoplasmatota; class Thermoplasmata; order Thermoplasmatales. The sequence goes on along the minus strand of CAYMKC010000052.1, from coordinate 255 downwards.
ACTATCTAGATCACTTATCAGGAAAAGATTGTTGTAATACTCCTCAGTTTGGCTGTCGTTGCTTCCTCCCTGACCGTATTTTTCTAGATAATCTATTATGGTTGTTGCTGTTGAACGAGCATCGTTCCCGCTCTCAAGGCCCAGTCTCAGAAGGTCCATTCCTAGAAGGGACTTGTCTTTCGACTTTGGAGCTGAGAATATTGCCTCGTTCCCAACAGAAACTCCCTTCTCGTTAACCCCCATTTCGGCACCCCA
>CAYMKC010000051.1:0-8142 GCA_964391105.1 uncultured Thermoplasmatales archaeon | reverse complement strand
TCTCTATCGTCAATGGACTCCCAGAGACCATCGCAGCAAAGCAGTATAGAATCGTCTTTCTCGGTTTCTATCTGATAAAAGTCTGGGGTAATTGACTGCTCCGTTCCAATTGCCTTGGTAAGAACGTTTCTCCTGGAATCGCTTCTCGCATCTTCACCCGTGATACGATTCGAATCAACGAGTTCCTGGACGTACGAATGATCTCTCGTCCTGAACTTCATCTCTCCTCGGGAACCGAAGACGTACGTTCTAGAGTCTCCAACGTTTCCCACAATTGCAGAGTCTCCGGAGAGAAATATTGCAGTCAGAGTAGTTCCCATCACTTGCAGGCGGTGCTTCCTCGAATATGCAAGTACCTCGGAATTTGCACTATCGAATCCGGTTGACATCCTTGCTCTGATTTCCTCCTTTGGAGCTTCACTGTGAAATACCATCTGTCCGAGCGCATCTTCCATCGAGCGAATCGCAATCCGGCTAGCCACTTCTCCGAAGGCTCCGCCACCCATTCCGTCCGCTACCGCTGCAGTGATACTATACTCTTCTTTCCCTTCTGAAAGCCTATTCCTCGAAACGATCAGCACACCGTCTTCGTCCTTTTCTCGTACCTTTCCCACCAAGCTTGCGAACCCGTACTCCATGTATTCAACCAACACAACCATTCAGAAAAACTATACTCTTCTCATAGGAAAAGAACAAGGAAAATAATAAAGAAAAAGAAAGAAAGGGTTTATGCATTGACTGTTACGTTCGTTGCAGCTCCATCGACTGTGACGGTATCCTGGTAGTTGAAGTAGAAGTGCCCGTTCGTTATTACCACGATGAAGTAGGTACCGTTGTACACCTGTAAGGTAACCGGAGAAGATCCAGTGTTAAAGAAGACGTACTGATATATGCCGTTCTGTACGAGATAAACGGTCGCAGTCCCGCTGGTTGGAGTGTAATTTATCGTCACGGTAACGTTGTAGGTGTTCGGGACGACAGTCGAGTTGTCGTAACCCGTGGATATGAAGCCAGAATCGTTGTAGGGTTGTCCGGGTATCTCATTCCACCATACGTTGCCAGAGACGTATCCGTTGTTCACTACGCTCCCAGATAGAGATAGTCCGTTAAAAGTGGTCACTGTTGAAGCAGGCTCGCTCGTCACATTCCAAGTGTTGTTGTAGATTGGCGAAGCGCCGTTATATATGTTGTAGTCGATGTTTATGGCAGTGATTAGTACGTTGAAGTTGTTGTTGTATATGGTGTTGTTAGATGCCCATATTGTCAATCCTATAGGGTCGGCACCGAATGCAACTGCTGTTGGAGACGCAACGCTCTCGCTGGTTTCAAAGTAGTTCCCCCAGACCATGTTTCCGGATCCACCGTACATCATGACGGAGGAACCCATGCTCAGGAAATCGTTATAGGCTATCAGAGTTGAGCTCGCATTCCACGTCAGAACGTTTCCAATTACGGGGTAGCCGTATGTTGACTGGAAGTTACCCGCAAACCATCCCGTGAAGTGGCTGTACATGATGGAAACGTGAGTGGTGTTGTAGAGGGTAGTAGGCAGGAAGTTAAAGTCTGGAAGTCCGAAGAAGTTGAGGGCGTTGTAGGTGAAAGACGGGAAGTAGAGCAAGAATGGGGCAGCGTGGGAAATCATCACGTAAGCAGTCGTGTCTGCGATCGTTATACCATTGAATACTGGGAAGACGTAATCGTTGAATTCCCAGAACAGTGGGTCTATCGCAAAGTACTGAACGTTTTCTATCTGGTACGGGTTGCCGGCTGTACCATTACCGCCGGTCGAAATGTATTGCAGCTGAGCATTGTCCATCGCATACAGTGGAGTATAGATTCCCTTCGCGTCGTTCTTCTCAAGTGAAATGGTCATGGCTGCTGACGAACTGAAGTTGAACGATTTTGAGTTGTAGTTGCTCATCAATACTTTTCCGGAGTACGAACCTGGTGGAAGTTCATAGTTGAAAGATCCGTCGTTAGAAACGGGAGCCCATCCAGCTGACGTATCGTTGAACGATCCGTTGCTAATGAAGATGAATGCATTGGATGGGGTGACTGTTCCCGACAGGGTCAGATGACCGGAGTCTGTTGACACATTCCACATAGGAGTGATCAAAGAAGGGCCAGTGCCCAGATGCACGGTTGTGCCCGACCACCATTCAGCGATACCAGTAGATGTCTCTCCCGTCTCCGATCCGAAATCATATGCGGAAGGGACAGGGACGTATTGAGCTGAAGTGGAACCAGAAGGGACGTAGCCTAGATTCATCGTACCGTTGATAGACAGCACGTTAGTTTGGCTCCCACCGCCTGGACCACCGATCATGAGCTCAGCATCATATGGAATGAAACCCGTTGGAGTATAGTTGAACCCATTTATCTGGAAGTACGAGGGCGCAGTCTTGTAGGTGGACGGCATTCCGTAAGTGCTGTTGAAGATTATCCTGTCATATGATCCCCCATAAGTGCCAGATGCGGCTATCACCGAATAGTTGTAGTATACGGCATCCCTGTTGTCTATGGTTGTCGTGTTTAGGAACAGGTGCACCGTGAACGGATATGAAACGTTAAGTGACGGTCCAACTGCATAGTAATAGACAGGCGCAATAGGATGTCCGTCGTAGTTGTAAAGTGAGGTGGTCGTAAGGTTGAATGCGGGGCTCGAGAAGTTCCACAGGTTGTCTTCAAAAGCAAGAGTGTGGTTGTGAGCCGTGTAGAGAACGACGTTCTGCGTCCAGAATACGTAGCTGGAGTTTCCGAAGAGCGTTACGTTCCTGAGTATCGTATTGAGCTGCATCGTGTACTGGTCGGGGCCATCGCCCGTCAGATCCAACGTAGTCAGGTTGTTCAGGACGGCCGTGCCTTCGAAGCTCGATGTGTTTAGATAGAAACCCTGCATCGTTCCGGAAACGTTTCTTACTCCGTATGAACCAACACCCATTGGTGCGGGACTGTTCACGTAAGAGGGCGTGATTATACCATTCACGTCGTTTGTTCTAGGATGAAAGTTGGGCGGCAGGTAGTGTTTGTTTATCGTTGCGTGGTTGCTCAGGCTCGCTGCGGCTGAAGTAGCGGGAGCAACCGATGTTATGGATGGGGTTCTTATTGCAGAAGGCGTGTGCGAGTTTTGAAAAAGTGCTAGACCCGGAACAAGCATCGCAATAGAAATCACCAGAACCATTAAGACAAGCAATTTCCGCGTCATGAAAAATCTCATGGGAGATATGGTATATAATTATTAGTCTGCAATTGAGCTTCAAAGCCTGCATAAATGTTTAATGTCGGTTTACGCCAACCGGTACTTTTATTCGACGAGGTACAGAACGACCCTGATCAGTTCTATGCACTTTTTGTTTGAACCAAAGGATAATATTAGTTAGTACCATCAAGAGAGAATAAGTTTAGGAGAAAGGAGAATTGATGACCGTCGACCAACCCCAAAAGAAGAAGTTAGGCCAGACATTCTTTGGGGTCTTTGAACCCGTACTCTTTGCGAGACCGTATCTGAAGAATGGTACTCGACTGTTCATAGTTGTGATAGCAGCGGGTGTCATATCGAACTTCACACTCTTGCTCGTCCCAGTCTACATAGGGGATGCAGTAAGTGCACTGGAGAGAGGTGCTTACTCTTCAATCATAAACTTCGGGCTCCTGATCGTGCTTGCTTATTCCATATCAGCTGCCGTCAACTTCGTGGTAACCTATGGGGCACAGTACGTAAGTCAGACCTATGCATACAATCTGAGGAAGGATTTCGTTTCACACCTGGTAAGGAAGAACTTCCTGTTCTTCGAAACACAGACCTCTGGCGATCTGCTCTCGAGAGGGACTCAGGACATCGAGCAGACGAGGAACTTCAACCTGAACATGTTCACAAGTCTGTTCCCAACACTTTCCCTGATCTTGATAGCGTTCGTCATCCTGTTAACGATCTCCCCCTACTTTTCGCTATTGCTCGCACTGTCGGTACCGGGGCTGGTCTATCTAGGGGCTATGTCGTCCAAACGGCAAAGGCCCTGGTGGAGAAAGATAAGAAACACCTACGGTAAGTTGGGAGAGACGCTGCAGGAAAACATAGTCGGTCAGCGAGTCGTTAGGGGGCTTGGTACTGAAGGGCAGGAGATAGAGAAATACAGCTCAATGACCAAGCAGTACTATGACGAGAATTACTCAGTCGTCCGGTCTAGAGTCTTGTACAATAGCATGCTGCCGCTCGTAATTGCAGCAGTATCAAGTGCAATCATTGGGTTTGGGGGGTACGTAGACTTGATCAATAAGTCCAGCGTAGGTGGTCTCGTTGCTGCGGTTCAGATATTCGCTCTTCTCACGAATCCGGTGTCATTCCTCGGCAGGATGATTATATTTTCGGAGAATTCCAGAGCCGCAATAGGTAGGATACAGGATATTACAGCGAGAGGGAATGAGGAAGACGTGGAGAAAACGGTCGATTCTCTCGATCCGAGTACGCTCACTTTTGAGCACGTACGGTTCAACAGGGGATCGAGGGCGATCCTGAAGGATGTAACGTTCAAGGTGATGCCCGGGGAGTTCATAGGTATCACTGGCAAGACCGGAGCAGGCAAAACTTCCCTAGTCAACCTGATCACGAGGTACTACGAACCGGATGCGGGTATCATAACGCTGGGAGACAGGAATACCAAGGATATTTCACTGAGTTTGCTTCGAAGCCGGATATCCATAGTTCCGCAGGAGATCATACTCCTCTCTGGCACTATCGAGGAAAACATTTTGTTCGGGTCAGATGCGTCCCACGAGAAGGTGCGAACTGCCACGAGAATTGCCTCAATCTCCGACTTTATAGAAGGCCTTCCCGAAAAATATGAGACTATGGTTGGTGAGAGGGGGATAACACTCTCGGGGGGACAGAGGCAGAGAATTGCAATCGCCCGAGCGGTACTAAGGGACCCTTTGATACTCATACTCGATGACGCGACTTCCAGCGTTGATCCTGATACAGAGATTACCATTTTCGAGAATCTCAAGGCATACATGAAGGAAACGATCGTACTGATGATAAGCCTCAGGGCGTCAGCTCTTTCATTCGCGAGCAAAGTCCTGATACTTGAAGAGGGAGAGTTGAAGGGAGAAGGGCAGGAAGGGGGTGAGTTCAATTTCAACAGGATATGATGCTGTCGAGGACAAGTACATAAGACCGGTGAAGGGGAGAGGGACGATGGTCAGGATGCTGAAGGACATCTCCCACCTGAGGAAGGATGCGTCAACGTTCACAATTGCGGTTGTGATTTATGCCATAGGGGGAGTGCTGTATCCGCTGGCTCTAGGGTTGGCAGTCAACTCTGTCCTTGACCACAGGATCGAACCCCTTTTGATATACTCAATAATATTCTTCCTTCTCTATCTCGTTCAGTTCCTCAGCAACATATGGATCAATCTTAGCTCTGTCAGGGTTGCGCAGGGCGTCATAAAGGGCATGAGAGATGGTGCATTCAAGAAGTTACAGAGAGTCCCACTCGACTTCTACAGCAACGTGAAGGCAGGCTATCTTATAAGCAGGATTGCCAATGACTCCGAGTCAATCTCCGATTTCCTCACCTATCAACTGCCTTCCGTGATATCCGGCGTTACCACGATAATAATCGCTGCCGGCATCATGTTCTATCTGAACGTACACCTCGCTCTTTACAGCCTTGCGGTGATGCCTATCTTTGCGGCATTCACCCTCGCCCTTCAATCGAGGGTTAGGTCGAACTACCTTTACACAAGGAGGACCATTGCAGCAATCACCGGTAATCTTGCAGAAACCATTGCAGCGATACGGACGGTCAAGGCATTCAATGCAGAGGCTCAGGCGGAGGGACGTTTCGGCGCGCTGAATGACGACAACTTCGTAGCAAACATGAAAGCATCACTGCTCTCATCCTCCTACGGCTCCGTCATAAGATTCCTGGAGGCGATCGGAATACTCCTGGTTCTCTATGAGGGCTCTATCTCCCTGCTCGGTGGGCAGATAAGCCTTGGTCTGCTTGTCGCGTTTGTCGCCTACGTGCAGCAGTTCTTCAACCCGATTGTGATGCTCACTCAGCTCTACAACATGTACCAGAATTCCATGGTCGGCGCATCGAGGATATATGGCATAGTTGACAGCACCCCCGAAAAGGACACTGGTGATACGGATGTCTCGACCTTTGCCAGATCGATCAGGAGCAACGAAGTGACGGTCAGGTACGACCAGAACGTCGCACTCGAGAAAGTTACGGTAGAGATCGCGAAAGGAGAATGCCTGGCAATCGTTGGCAGGACAGGAGCTGGAAAGACCACTCTCACCAACGTCATACTAAAATTCAAATTTCCCGACTCGGGGGACATCCTTCTCGATCTCAGGGATCTGAAGGATCTCGAGACGAAAGCCTACAGGAAACTCATAGTCCCGGTCCTCCAGGAGCCATTCTTATTCAATGGATCGGTGTTCGAAAACATAGAGTATTCAAAACGAGGCATAACCAAAGAAGAAGTACTCTCCCTGATAGAGAAGTATGGCATGTCCGAGATATTCATGCATCTGCCGAGCGGTCTCGACTCTCCGGTGGGAGAGATGGGTCGAAATCTCTCAGAGGGGCAACGACAAGCCGTCTCCATACTCAGGGCATTCGTCAGGAGACCAGAGATCATCATAATGGACGAGGCAACTGCCCAGATTGACTCGAGATCCGAGAGGGCCATTATCACAGCGATGAGGGGCTATGCAAAGAGCGGAACTCTGATCCTCATCTCTCACAGGTTCTCGCTGATAACACTCTCAGATAGGATAATCGTCATAGAAAAGGGTGGAATAGTACAAGAGGGTACGTTGGACAAACTCTCGAAGCAGGACGGAGTATTCAGGGATTTGTACAAGAGAAGCGTGAGTGCGTATGTGGGTGGAACCGGTAGATTCTGACAGGCACATTCTTTCGCAGGGGCAAATGGATATCAAACATTTCATGGCAGAAATCTCGGAAGGCAAAATCGCAACCAAAGAGAACTTTCATTAGCGACTATTCCTAATGGGTAAACGATGGAAAAGACCAGGGTGGTTGTCGTCGGAGGCGGTGTCATCGGACTTTCAATAGCTGCAAAACTTTCTGACACCACGGATGGTGTTATGGTATTGGAGAAGAACAAGAGGACGGGTCAGGAAGTTAGCAGCCACAACAGCGGCGTCATTCACTCCGGAATCCACTATCCACGGGGTTCCCTCAAGGCCAGGCTCAGTGTAAGAGGAAACGGGATGCTCTATGACTTGTGCGAGAAGAATCAAATACCATTCAAGAGACTCGGAAAACTTACAGTTGCAATAGGTGAAAGGGAGACAGGGGAGTTAGAGCTCCTCAAGAGACAAGGTGAAGAGAACGGAGTCCAGGGACTCGAGATTATGGATCGGGAAGAAGTCAGGGAAATGGAGCCTGAAGTTGTAGTCGACGGGGCGCTATTTTCTCCCTCCAGTGGAATAATAGATCCCGATGAACTGATGAACTATTACATTGGAAGAATTGGTTTCAATGGTGCGGTACTGGCAACGGGCAATGAGGTTGTAGGTATAGAAAAGAGGGATGATGGATACGAAATCAAGGTCTCGAGTGGAGGGGACAGATTCGGTATCTTGGCCGAGATTGTCATCAATTCTGCTGGTCTCTACTCAGATAGGGTGGCAGCTATGGTGGGGATGGATGCGGAGGGACTGGGATATAGAATACACTATTGTAAGGGTGATTATTTCCGAATCTCTGGACACCCACCCGTAAGACACCTTGTTTATCCTGTTCCAAATGGAGTGGGCCTGGGGGTACACCTGACCCCTGATCTCTCGGGATCGATCAAGCTGGGACCAAATGCGTACTACGTTGATGAAGTGTCATATACGATCAAATCCAGGATGGAAGACTTCAGGAACGACGTAAGTCACTATTTGCCACGCATCTCAGAGATGGATTTGCAGGAAGACTCTTCCGGGATAAGGCCAAAGCTACAGGCCGAGGGCGAACCTTTCAAGGACTTCGTGATAAGGGAAGAGTCCGATAGAGGGTATCCCGGATTCATAAATCTCATCGGAATAGAATCTCCTGGACTCACCGCCGCTCCAGCCATTGCGGACTACGTGTCGGAATTGTATGCGAAACTAAG
>CAYMKC010000050.1:2498-8172 GCA_964391105.1 uncultured Thermoplasmatales archaeon | reverse complement strand
ATTGGAGCACTTTCTCTCTATTTTTTCAATTCATATTTTTTATAAAGATGGTGTTGCTTTTAACAAAAGTCCACAGCAAAAATTATATAGGATTTGATACTTGGACAATTCTGGTGATACGCGTGGCAGATAATAACACTATATTCATCGGAAAGAAGCCGACTGAAAACTACGTTTTTAGCACAATAATGCTCTTCACCAATGGAGCAAACGAGGTTTCAATAAAGGCCAGGGGGATGGCAATAAAGAGAGCGGTAGACGTTGCGGAAATCGTGAGGAACAGAATGGAATCTATGATGAAGACCAAGGTTACGTACCAGGACATAAAAATCGCAACCGAAAAGGTCCAGAGAGAAGACGGAGAGAGCAACGTTTCCTCTATTGAAATCATCCTGAAGAAGTAGGTGAAAACCACCTACAACCATTTTTTGATCTGAATTGATAAATGTTCCAGATTCTCCACAGGGATGGTTTAGCTAGAATCGGAGAACTGGAAGTAAACAACAGAAAAATTCTAACACCAGCTCTCCTGCCCGTCCTGCACCCGTTCAAGGCTGAGCCTTGGGTTTCCGTAATAAAGCAGATGAAGCTTGGCGGTGTCATAACGAATTCTTACATCCTGAGGAAGGGTGGATTTGAGGAGGGTAAAGACGTCCATGACCTCTTAAATTTTCCGGGTCTCGTAATGACTGATTCGGGTTCATTCCAAGAGCATATGTATGGCGAGCTGAATGCTGGGAACCTGGAGATGGTCAAGTATCAGGAAAATGTACGATCCGACATAATAACTATCAGGGACAAGTTTTCTGAGATGACCCATTCCAGAGAGCAGATTGAAGCAGACATCGAGGAGAATTACATCAGAGGAAGGGAGGCCATATCCGAGACGGGAAAATATATCGCCTTGCCGATCCACGGCGGAATTTATCCTGATCTGAGGCTTAGGAGTGCAAGGAGAATGGGATCGCTCGATAGCGAATACTTTCCGATCGGAGGGATCGTCCCCTTCATGGAGAGGTATATGTACTCTCTTGTGGTGGAATCAGTTTTGACCTCTAAGATGCAGCTGAGCAGCTCGAGCGTTATCCACGCCTTTGGGGCGGGGCATCCTATGTTTTTCCCGATCCTGTTCCTGACGGGAGTCGATGTGATAGATTCATCGGCTTACATCAAGTATGCACGAGACGATAGGATACTCACTGAAACGGGGACGGCTGACCTCAATTCTTACTCCGACGAACTTCCTCCTTCACCCTACTTCGACAAATACACCGCAAAGGAACTGATGTCCCAACCTTCCGACGAGCGGACAACGACCATAGGAATGCACAACCTCTATGTGTCGGTCAAGGAACTAGAAAACATCAGGCAGCAAATTAGGTCAGAGAACATATGGAACTATGCAGAGTATCGCTCGCATTCGCACCCTCTCCTGCTTGAGGCTTTCCGGAAGATCCTTGAATTTCAAGAATTCCTTGAAAAGTCTGAGCCTCTCTCTCGAAGAACCCCGGTCTTCTATTCGGGGGAGGAGACACTGAAGAGACCCGACATAGTGCGCTTTATCTCAAGGGCCGTGAAGGACGTTGAAGGAGTTAACATAGACAAGAAACCGTATTCCTATTACGCAGAGAGACCCGATTCTTTGGTGAAGACACAGTTCGGAACGGTACCCCTATACCTCGACGAAACATATCCTGTTGCCCAGTCACTTTTCCCGGGAGAGTATTATGAGAGCTCAAAGGACATCTCAAAGTTCGAAAGACCAGAGTGGGCAGATTTCCTTCTCGACAAGGTGGATTATATATTCAATTACCAGTTTGGAAAGAGCCTTTTTTCACTCGTAGACAAAGGGAAGATTAGATTGCAGAGGAGCAAGAATACGGGAAAGATCAGGAACGTTTTCTACCGGGAAAAGCCAATAATGGCTCTGAGGGCTACAGATGGACTGTTCAGCCTGAATTACGAAGGAGCGATGATTATACACTCTGGCTTCCATTATCCGATGCACCGGGTTGTCGTTGACAGGGAAGTGACGGAGTTCATAGAGGAAGGGAAGAACGTTTTTGCGAAGTTCGTCGAGGACGCAGACCCCGCAATAAGGCCACACGAAGATGTCATTATCGTCGACAGAGACGACACCCTGCTCTCCTACGGCAGAGCGATACTAAACAGGGACGAGATGATGCAGTTTCAGAGGGGGATCGCTGTAAAGAACAGGCTGAAATCGAACGACGCCAGTTAAGGATTTAAGCAGGAGTGCATTTTCTGCGCAATGGAAATCAGGAAGGCAAACAAGGTAGAGGAGTACAAGACAGTCGAAGGGATCCAGCGAGTCATATGGGGGATGATCGATGAACCGCCAACTCCTCTCCCTCTCCTAGTTGCCCTTAACTCCAACGGAGGGCTGGTCGAAGTCGCTATTGAAGACGACAGGATCGTTGGATTCAGCATTGCATTTCCAGGTGTTTCAGGCAACTACAGATATCTGTACTCTCACATGGCGGGCGTACTCCAGGAATACAGGAACAAGAACGTCGGGTATTTGATCAAGATGCACCAGTTTGAGGAGGCAAAGAAGATGGGTTACTCCGAGGTGCGGTGGACGTTTGACCCAATGAAGGCCAGGAACACTTTCTTCAACGTTCACAAGCTCGGTGCGTTCGCATACGACTACAGGATTAACTATTACGGCATAATGGGCTCAAAGGAAAATGAGGGAGTAGAATCGGACAGGATAGAGGCTCACAAATTCCTGAACAGGCAGAAGGTGACTGTCGATAGGTACGAGAGTGGCGCAGTGATTACAGACTATCCAGAACCTTGGAACGGCATCGACGTGAAGGGCGAGTCTCTCTCAATTGAGATACCATCCGACCTGGGGAACAGCAATATAGAGCTAGCAAGTAGGTGGCGCGTCGCATTGAGGAAGGCCATCATTTCTCTCGAGGAGAGGGGGTACGTGATGAATGAAGTAGCAAAGAAAGAAAAGTCTGCCCTGCTTATTTTCACCAAGAAGAAAATTTTTGGAATCGAGTAGGGCTATATGGAAAAGTCCTCGACTTCCGCTTCCTTTCTCTTTCTTGGTATCTTCTTCGTCTTCCAGTATGTAGTCACGTAGCCGGCCACCAGATTCCTGAGCTTCTTGGACGCATCAGGTATAACCTTGTTCACTATCTCCTTGTTGTGTTCAAAATCCTTGCCTAGATATTGTTCGTACTGATCGTATACCTGTCTTGCAACCGTCTTAACTAGTGTTGGCCTAATGGCTCCCATTGACCTCGATATATTCACAAACTAATTAAATATTTCATTTGGAGTTTGATGCAAATTCTGCAGAACCCTTTAATACCGTAAAGAGAGCCGCATATGTAGGTAGGACCGTATATCCTTCCTGGACTTCGTGCCTCGCTCCGTCAAAGTCAAGCTCCATTTTTTTTGTGACGTTAACCTCGGAATTGTCCTGAAAAACCAATGGTATGGCCTCGGTTAGGGGATCAAAATCGTCAACTTTGTCAGGAGACAATGTCATTACCATGAGCCCTGATTTCCCGTGGAGACTACCTGGAGTACGTATCAGTCTGTGGACGTCTATCGTAACTGGTTCATCTATCCTTGATGAATATCTTGCTACAGCGATCTTCCTGGCATTCCTGTCTATGTAGTCACTGCCCTTCAAATCCCTTTTGGTAAGGTTTCCGAGAGGTTCTCCCGTTTCTGCTTCAATGTCCTGCTTCCACTTTTTGTCGTTCGCAACTATATTGAGGAGGGAGTCCTTAACTCCGTTGATCTTTTCATCCCACCTTGTTTTTGCTGTTGGTCGGAATTCTGCCGTGACGCATCTCCCGGAGATGTAATCCACAATTTCTCTCCTCTCCTGCGATTCAAGTGCCTCGAAGATAGAGTAGACATGAACGTGATATCCTCTGCTTCCGGAGAATACGACCTCCAGGTCCCGTTTGCTCACACTCAGATCGTCAACAAGGAGAACCAGTAACTTCTTGAGTTCCTCTTTCACATGAATCAGCATCTCGCCGTATCCCATTCTCTCTGCGCCTTCAATGTGGTCGCCATCTATGTCGAATACAAGGTCAGCTCCCTTCCACTTCTTGTTGTCCATCGTTGATTCTGGGCTCTCGTAGTATGCACTGGAGTAATAGAAGTGAAGAGGTGTGTTGTTCCTGACGTACTCGATGAGTTCCGACATGCCACGGAAAGCAGTGTGGCGGATCATACCCTGCTTACCAAATGCCGAGAAGGCAAGCTCCCTCCTCTCCACGTTTCGAATACCGAAAGATCCTACCCCTTCGTAGTACTTCTTAAAGAGTCCCTGGGCGACATTCGATGAAGCTTCATTCATCTTTCTTCCTATTCAAAATGAAGTAGAGCGCAACGATAGATACGACGACTCCCCCCGCGAACATCCATCCATACAGAGAGCGCACGCTCGGGTTGTTGAAGCTGGTGGGTGTGGAATTCGAGAACCCCGGAAGTGCTCCCGCGTCCAGCTTGTATTGGTTCGTGTAACCAGTGTTTGTGGCATCGAGGGGCGCTATCTTCTCAAAGGCGAGGGTAACATTCTTTGCAGTGAGATTTCCTGTTGACTGCATTGCCTCTATGAATTGGGCTCCGTATGGGTTGAGTCCGGTCAGTCCATAGGAGAATAGTATGTAGTTCTTCTGAGGGCTATCCTTCCAGTTGTAAGATGAAAAATTCTTGCTATAAATGACCGGATAGACCGTGCTGTTCCACTCCGTGCTCGTGATCGTGATGTTGTATCCCTGAGAGGTATGGTAGCTAATCGTGGGGTAGGTTGGTGTGGACTGTGCATACGCCTGACTGTTGACCAGTATCACTGTGGCGAGTAGCACGACGATGATTGCAGCAAATAGTCTTCGGTTCACTGGGATGGTTATGGCTAAGTAAATTAATATTTTTCTCTCAGGAAATCCACCGCGCTCTTAAAGAAGGGGTTACCCATTCCTTCTCTCTCTCCATTCCTGGTCCAATCCGATTCGGTATATCTGTAAAAAACTCTCTCCGGATGAGGCATGATTCCAAACACGTTCCCAGTCCTGTTGCATACACCCGCTATGTTCTGCTCTGAACCGTTGGGATTCCACGGGTATCCGGATTTCTCGCCCTTCTCGTTGACGTACGATACGACGTTCATTCCATCCCTGACCATCTTCTCGAGTATGCCCTTGTTCCTGGTGATGAATCTTCCTTCGGAGTGGGCTATCGGCAGTTTGATCAATTCGCCATCCTCGAACCTCCTCAGGAAAATGCAGTTTCCCTTGTTAACTTTGAGATAGATGGTCCTAGCCTCGAACCTGTTGGATATGTTTGGGGCCAGCGCTGCTTCCAGTCCATATTTTCCCTCAACGTTTGGGAGCATCCCCAGTTCGACCAGCGTCTGGAATCCGTTGCAGGATCCCATGACGGGTTTGCCGCTCTCCGCAAAATCTTCCAGGTCTTTCAGGAGTTTCGATTTTATCCTTGCGGCCATTACTGCCCCCGCCCTAACGTAATCCCCAGCAGAGAATCCACCCGGAAAGAATAGGAGGTCGAAATCGCTCAATTTCTTCTCACCGTTCTCCAGTTTCTTGATATGGACCATCTCTGGAAGCGTATCCGAATTCTTGAACGACAGGTACGCCTCTTCCTCGTTGTTCGT
>CAYMKC010000050.1:0-2398 GCA_964391105.1 uncultured Thermoplasmatales archaeon | reverse complement strand
TGCAGTTGCAAGACCGCCGTCCGAAACGTCATGAGCCGAATGCACAATTCCATTCCCGATAGATTTCAGGAGATTCCACCCCCTTCTCTTGAGTGTCTTTGGGTCGGAATAGGGTACCCTTCCTCCCTCCATACCCATCCTTCTGTAATACAGTGAACCACCGAGGTCCGTAGTCGGCCAACCAACCATATAAATTCCGTTTTCTTCCCCTTTCAGGTCCGGGGTCACAGTGTTCTTTATTCTTTCGACTCTTCCTACACCGAGAATGGTTGGAAAGCTCGGGATCCTCCTCTTGCCAGCTTCGTTGTAGAATGATACATTCCCGGACACGAATGGTAGCTCTAGTCCTGAAGCAGAGTCGTGGAGGCCCCTAACCATTTCTATAAATTCTCCCATCACTTCAGGTCTCTCAGGGTTTCCGGAGTTGAGGCAATCGGAAAACCCAAGAGGTTCTGCTCCCGCTGCGATGAGATTTCTAACAGTCTCGTCCAAAGCTGCCCTTCCGCCTAGGTAGGGGTCTATTGCTGAATAGAACGGGTTCGATCCGTGGGAGATTGCAACACCTACTTCTTTGCTCCAGTCTGGTCTGATCACAGAGGCATCGGAAGGTCCCTCCCTTCCAACGATACCAGTGAATGGGCCAGCAACGGTGCTTCCCCTGACAGTGTGGTCGTATTGCCTGACAGCATACTCCCTTGTTCTCACGTTTCTATCTGAGAGCATGGCAAAAAGAATCTTCTTGAAGTCAGATGGATATTTCGGTAGAACCTGGACGATGCTATTCCGGCTTACCACGGCCGGTCTCTCGTACAACTTGGGCGAAGTCATGAATTCTGTTACCAGGTCGAGTACCTTTATGCCTTCGTAGAATAACCTGAGCCTATTGCCCTCTTCACTCTCCCCTATGACAGAGGATGTAATGTCCCAATCTTCCATTATCCCGAGGACCTGATCAACGTTCTTCTCCCTGACGGCTAGAAGCATCCTCTCCTGGCTCTCGGAGATCCATATTTCCCATGGCTTCATGCTCTTCTCTTTGAGCGGGACATTCTCGAGGTTTATTCTCCCTCCCATCCCTCCTGCATTGAGCATCTCGCCAACGACGCTGCTCAGTCCTCCCCCTCCAAGGTCCTTCAGTGCGTAGAGAAGGCCCCTATCGCTTGCCTCGAGGACGGCATGTATGAGCGGTTCCTTCGTGATGGGGCTCCCGAGTTGAACGGTTGTTATGTCTTCCTCTCCGCTTTCCATGACTGCAGACGCCATGTTTACCCCATGAATACCATCCCTCCCCGTCTTCCCACCAGCGATTATAAGTTTGATTCCGGCTTCTGCGACTGCGGACGACATAATCTTCTTCTTGTCTACAACTCCAACGCACCCTACGTTCACTAGAACGTTGGGTGAAAAATAGTCAGCATAAACTATTCCACCAGAGACAGTTGGAATACCTACTCTATTACCATAGTCTCTTATGCCCGCGATTACCCCTCCCTCTATAAACTGCGGAGATTGAAATCCCTTCACTTTCCTGGTACCGAAGTACAGCACGTCTGTGACTGCAATCGGCTGCGCACCCATGCTCAGGATGTCACGTAGAATCCCTCCGACTCCAGTCGCGGCACCGCCGTAAGGTTCTATAGCCGAGGGATGGTTGTGGCTCTCGATCTTGAACGCTATAGCCGTGTCTTTGTCTAGCGAAACTAGTCCAGCATCACCTTCTGCCACGATCTTGTCCTTGCCTATCCCAAAGATGAACTTCTTGAGGTGAACCTTTGAGCTCTTGTAGCTGCAGTGCTCGCTCCAGGCCTGGGCTATCGCCTGAAGTTCAACGTCTGTCGGTTCCCTACCTTCTTTCTCAAAATACGTCTGTACCATTCTCATTTCATCCACGGAGAGACCGAGGTGCAACTGCCTGGAAATGTCGAGGAGAGCCTCCTTGGACTTGGCCAGGATTGGCACCGCTGTCGTTATGCCCTCTCTAATCATCAACTACACACTCATTGATCACGGGGTTCGCCAGCAGTTTCTCGCAGAACTCTCTCCCAATCTTCTTGCTTCCACTGGTAAGGGTGATGAAGTAAACCTTTCCCGCCCTGACGTCTTTCACGGTGTCGTACCCCAGTAGCTTCAGTGCCTTGAGTACGGAGCTTCCCTCGGAGTCCTCGACCGACTTCTTGAGAGTAACGGTGATCCTAATTTCCACCATAGGTATGGATGAATTCTTTATAGATAAACTTGACAATCAGCTGTACTTTATTACAAGGTCGTTGAATATGTCAGATACGTCCTCGCACTTGTCGGTTACCGTCTCCATTATTTCGTAGATCTCCTTGAGTTTGATTATCGTGATGGGATCCTGAGTCGAGAAGAGAGAACCGTACGAACTCTCGAGAATATC
>CAYMKC010000049.1:0-8177 GCA_964391105.1 uncultured Thermoplasmatales archaeon | reverse complement strand
CACCGCTACCCCATCCCGGCCATGCTCCCTCAAAGCGTACCTGCTAAAAATATTTACCAGAGCCAGATATTTGGGTAGGTGCCACCAGAAAAAGCAATTTTTCTCGACTTTTCGAACACAATTACGACGGTGGAATCGGAGAACCTATCGATGGAGCAGTGGCTGGAACTGGTCCGTGAGAAGTACAATATCAAACCTGATATCCGAGAGAATTTCAAGAGGATGCGGCTCGATAAACTGGTAGACAGGGAAAGTAAGTTCAGGACCTTTATGGAGATCAATCACGAGGTTCTTTCGGAGCTGTATGGAATATCCGATATCTATGAGGAGAACTACTACAGGTTTCACGAAATTAATCTTAGATTAAGGGCAGAATTCATAGAGTTCATAGAATCTGCAAGGAAGCGCTTCCAGATTGTAATGGTCACCGATGCAGATAACACCTACACGTGGCGGACTACGTCTGCCCTAGGTATCACAAAGTATTTTGACTCAATCGTAACTGCAGAGATGGTCAGAGCACCAAAGCCAGACCAGAGAATATTCAGAACAGCCCTTAAGGAAGCACACGATCCATCTAGAGTCATCTTCATTGGGGATTCAGAGAGGAGGGACGTACAGGGAGCGAAAAGTATGGGATTCTTTGTCATCAAGATGGACGACGGTGTCGGCGAGACCCGTGCAGACAGGATTGTTCACAGTTTTGCCGAAGTCTCAAGAATAATTGATGCCATTTCCTGATCTCCCTTGCCACCTCTCTCCATAGAAAGTATCAGAAGGACCGTATTTTGTTGATTATGTTCCCGATTATTTCTTCAATGTCACCCGGAGAGTTCTCCTCAGGCACTTCGAGAATTGTTTCCGACTGGGTTGTGCACATTCCATCTGAAATGCTGTCCTTTGAGAACAGCCTTACAAACTGCGCAAATGACACGATGGATACCTCGATTGTCCTGACATTGCCTGGATTCGGCGAATAACCCTTCAAGTTGGAAGACGTCTGCTTGTCGTAGTCGGTAACCTGTTGAGGATCGTATCCTATGCAAAACGAGCCCTTCTTTTCTAGAGTCACTCCATAGACAACCGCATTGGATGGTGGCGAGGCAGGGTTGAAGCCACCTTCCAAAACACTCCACTTTTGACCAGGGTCCAGGGTGATAAGGAAGGCAACGATACGTTTCCCATCTCCAAAATCAACTATCCCTGTTGGCATGCTGTTACGGTCTGCTCCCTTGTTCATCAGTGGAGTGAGTTGAGTAGCCCAGTTCGTTACACCGTTTGCGACATAAATAGGGAAATAGGCGTTTCCAAAGTAGTAACCAGACCTGTACAGTACGGCAGTTTCCTGGAACATTGAGTTGTTTTTGAAATTCCACGAAACTATACCAAGCAGTTTGTTGTACCAGGACCAGTTTGCGGTGATGCTGGTAGATATGCTCTCTACATCGCTTCCGAAGCCTCTTTCGTGTGTCCACGATAAGGGAGGCAGCGAACCACTAATGATTGTCATTTAGGTCAGTAGGTGAAACTGTAATCGTCACTTAACGCTTTCGGAATCGAGTCAACTCCCCCGGTCACTCCCTTGATTTTCAACTATTCAACTATACCTTGTAATACATGTGGACGGAGTCGTAGTATCTGTCTCCCCTCTTTGATGAATTCGGAAGCGTACCATATTCGACGAATCCGATCTTCTTATAGAGGTGTCTAGCTCTTGCATTGACAGAAAATACCTCGAGCTTTATTATCTCGAATTTTCCCCTAGACATCTCAATTACCCTCTTCATCAGCGCTTCCCCTATTCCCTTTCCCCGGTAACCTTTCTTTATTGCTATTCCTAACACTGCGGTGTGAGATATCTCTGTACCAGGTCTATTTCTGCGAACGTCACACAGTCCAACCACCCTGCCGTCCTCTTCGGCAGCGGCTACAACTGCATTCCCTTCTAATGCATCCTTGTAGAGGGAAGTGAACCACTCTACTTCTGCACCTAGGTCCGGTCTCTCGTGATGGAAAATTATCCCAAAGTCTGGAGTGTCTTTCAGTTCATCGTAGAACGAATAATAGTTTTCCACCAGGTCGTCCATATCTCTCCACTGCAGCTCCCTTATCATCCTTGTTGTGAGCGTTGCATAATATTAATAGCTTTCAAGTCGCTATTCGGGGAAATTGAGAAGGTTCCCCTCCCATTGACTTCCTAAACAGACTTAAGGAAATCCTCGGTCGAAATGACCGGCATCATCTTGGAGAGGTTCTTCAGGCTCCTTTCGTGAGCCTCCTGGTCCATGGAGGATACTGCATCCTTTATGACAATAGGCAAGAAACCTAGATTTTGTGCGTGCCTCGCTGAAGTCTCCACCCCCATCTCGGTCGCTATTCCGGTGAAGTAGAGGGTGTTTATTCCAGCGTTCCTCAGCATGAGCTCAAGATTTGTGCCTATGAAAAAGCTCGCAGTGTTCTTGTCTATCACAGTATCACCCTTCTCTGGATAGACCTCCCTGACGATATCCCCTGGTACAAATCTTCCAAATCCTGACGCCTTCCTCAGGGGTGACTCGAAACGTTCAGGGAGAGGTGTGATCTTGGAATAGAAGATAGGAATGTTTGATTCCCTAGTTTTCTTGATTATGGACCCTAGATTCCTAAAGAATTCGTCGCGATTGAATATCCTCGAGACGAGCGCCTCTTGCACGTCCCATACAATGAGCGAACTTTTTTCTCTCTTGATCAATCCCTGCATGTTCTGAAACATCCATGTGGATTCAAATTTGTTCCAAATAATTTTTCATAAGACCCCGGAATGAAAATTCGTTCGAGAGCGTAGAAGGTCGCGATATCTAGTACACCAAGAATCCGACATAATATCTTTTATTCGAACAGAACTTAGCCCCAATGAAGGAATTGCCAAAGAGGCCCCGGACAGACAGGGTGAATTTCGTTTCCTCATCGAAGAAGGTGGTAAAGTCAACCCTCGTTGAGCAGATTTGCAACTTCATTCGTTCAAATCCCTCCGAAGATGTTTCACTCATGAACCTGGAATCGAGGTTCAATGTGGGCCGCTTCACTATCCAGAAGACGTTCAAGGAGATCATGGGAATATCGCCACGAAAGTACGCAGAAGAGTGCAGGATTCAGCTACTCAAGAGGAATCTCAAGGACAACCAACCGATTCCAAAAGCGATTTACCAAGCTGGTTACAGTTCTCATAGCTGGTTGTACGACACACCGTCATCAAAGCTTGGGATGACGCCTACGAGTTACAGAAGGGGTGGTGAGGGAGCGACCATTTTCTATCTGTCATCGAAGTGCAAACTTGGTTATCTCCTCGTTGCACAGACTGACAGAGGGATATGCTCCCTGAATCTTGGAGACGCCGAAGAATCTCTAGTAACGAGCCTCAAGAAGGAGTATCCAAGAGCAGAGCTCGTTCGCTCCGAAAGCGTCAGGGGAAGACTCCAGTCGGTGCTGGATTATTTCGAAGGACAGCTGCTCGACCTGCCAGTGGACATAGATGGGACGGAGTTCCAGAAGAGAGTTTGGTCTGCTCTCCTCAGGATCCCCTACGGTGAGACGAGATCCTATCACGAGGTGGCCAAGATGATAGGGGAGCCCAGGGCCGTGCGAGCAGTAGCAAATGCATGTGCTTCGAATCCCGTGCCACTAATAATTCCGTGCCACAGAGTTGTCAGGAAGGATGGAGGTCTTGGAGGATATGGCCTAGGCATTGAAAGAAAAGAATACCTCCTTTCGATGGAAAGAGAAAACTCAGAGGTGAGATAGATACCGAACGGTAGCCAGACCGCTTCGGCGGTGCACGATAGGGAGGGGGTCGTGAAGAGGTCGAGAATGGCCAGGATCGTCGAGGTATATGGAGTGCTTGTGACGCTCAGCCTGATATGGGGAGTTGCGTTTGTCGGTATCAAGGTACTCGAACCAATGCTCACTCCGATAAACCTCACGCTGCTCAGGTGGTTCATCGCGGGTGCAGGTTTCTTGGTTCTGCTGCCAGCTTTTGGCAGACCCAAGATGCAGATCGGCAGGCGGGATATCCCTCGACTTCTGCTCGTCTCTTTCGCGAATGTGGTTGCTTATCACTTGACAATCAATTACTCAGAAAGTAGTATTGGGGCCGGTCTTGAAACTCTGCTAGTAGCAATGGGACCGATTTTCATCGTTATACTCTCGACAGTCTTCCTGAAGGAAAAACACGGCAGAGCGATCCATCTTGCCATCATTCTAGCACTCGCCGGGGCGCTGATACTTTTCTTTGGGACTCTTAAGACCGAAGGCTCGGGAACGATACCGGGAATACTTGAAGGCATAGGCACGGCGTTATCTTATGCTACGTTTGCCGTTTTTGCAAAACCACTGTTGCCAAAATTTGGTGCGAGGGCCTTCACGATCTGGGTTGGATTGATAGGCACCGCGATGCTTTTGCCTCTCGTATCAGGTAGTTTCATCTCCCAGGTATCGCACCTTCCATCGAATGGATGGCTTGCAATCCTTTATTTGTCTCTCCTGAGCACGGTGTTTGGCTACATGCTATTCTACACAATGATAGAGAGAGGAGGGGTAGCAAAGGTTTCGGTACAGCTCTACCTTATACCAGTCGTGGGGATAGTGAGCGGAGCAATCATTCTCGGAGAATCCGTCACAGTCTTCACGATAGTGGGTGGAGCTGCAATGCTTATCGCAGTTGCACTTACCAACATAAAAGGAAAGGCAATATCACCTAACGGAAGAAGAGAAGACGGCGCATGATTCGAGTTGAATTTTGGATCATTTGATTTTCATCGATCCGACTATTATAGCCGCTCCCAATAAGGATAGCGACATGAGGGCAAAGGGAGCAAGCAGGCCACCAGAAGACGCATAGACACTGCCTATTAGCGTCGGGCCGAGAATGCCGGCGGAATAGAAGAATATGACGGCCAGACCATACTCCGAACCGATGAACTTACGAGATACAAGCTGCGGAGGAATTGCATTCAGCATAGTACCCATCATGTAGCTCGTGAGGCCAATGATTGTGCTCAGGAGAATGAGGTCAGACACACTATGCGCGAATACGTACGAAATTATTGCAAGCGCACCTACGATTGCCGGGAAAACAAACACTGGCTTGTTTCGCATCAACTTGGAAGCAAAGTAACCTCCGAGTATTGCGCCAAATATGCCTGCTAAACCTATCAGCGAAGTGATAGAACTTGACAATACCTCGGAACCGATTCCCTTGTTGTTCATCAGCCAAGCCACCCAGTAGGTTGTGGCCGTCATCAAGGGTATGAAGCCGAAGAGGAGGGCGAAGTTGAACTTCCAGACATCCCTGTTCTTCAGGACTCCGTCAACGAACCCCAGTTCATTCTTGGTTTTGAGGTTCAAAGATGGCACCTCATCTTGTATCGCTGGGCCGGGTCTCACAAATGTCACCACCGTAACGAGGCAGATGACCGTGATGATAATGCCAGCAAGTACCGCAGTCCTCCAGCCAGCCTTAGAGACTATCTCCCCGGCAAGGAACTCGCCCCAAGCGATACCGATCGGTAAACAGGCACTCCAGAGCCCCATTGGGATGAGTCTCTCTCGGGGACCGAACCACTGTACCACTGAGGTAGCTCCCCCTATCCCTATTACGGTCCCACCTACTCCTATCACGAATCGACCGACGAGAAACATTCCAAAGTTCGTCGAAATGAATGAAACAATCCATCCGATCAATAGCAGGATCTGGCCAAGAGCTACTGTCTTCCTGAGTCCCCATTTGTCGGTGATTATTCCTCCTGGAAATGCAAATACCGCTGCTCCGATGAACATCACTGTGGAAATCAGGGATGCATAGGTTTCAGTGATGTTGAACTGGGAAGAAATTGGTAAAAGAATTGGGGACACTACGGCATACGCAAAACCAAAGCTACCCATGTATCCTATTATGGATGCAAAGAGAACGACGTAACCATAGCCCTTTGACCTACCATCAGTCATCTCTCATTCTCCTCCATAATCGTTTGAAATGATAAGAGATGATGATTCCATCAAAAAATACGATGTGTCTAGATCCATCGACCGGTGCGATTTGTATATCATTTAACTACCTCCAAGACCGAATCGTTTAGGCTTACTTCAGACGAATTGAATGCCTTGCACATACCCTGGCGAGTCGAGAGTTCTTTGAAGTATTTACGCAATCGGTTCTTATTCTTGAAATAGTCTTATTAGCCAACTTGTTTTCAATTCAGGGATGGAAATAAGGACAGGCTGTTCTGGCTGGAGCTATAACCAGTGGAACGGCCCATTCTATCCGTTGGGAACGCGAGCATCAGATTTTCTAAAGATCTATTCCAAGATATTCGATGTGGTGGAGATAGACTCAACTTTTTACGGCGTACCAGAAGTCAAGACGGTTGAGAACTGGAGAAATGCTGTGCCTGAGACATTCTCGTTTACCGCGAAGATGCCGCAGACAGTCACACACGACCTCAGACTCAGGAATGCGATTGGAGCGGCCGAGGGTTTCCTGGACGTTATCGGGGTCCTCGGAAATATGCTTGCCTGCGTGCTGATTCAGCTTCCCCCATCACTGACTTATAAGGAAGGCTACAAGAACCTGAAGTCCCTCATCGAGGAACTGCCTCGGAACTTTAAGTATGCGGTGGAGATGAGACACGATTCTTGGTTTGTCGATGATACTTTCTTCCTGCTGAGAGACAGCGGAGTGACACTCGTATGGTCGGAGATTCCGTATGCAAAAGTCCCTCCGGTTTTGACCTCTGACACGGTTTATCTGAGGTTCGTTGGGGATCGATCGATAGGGGAAGAGGAGTTCGGGAAGGTGCTTAGGGAGAGGAACCAAGAGATTGGATACTGGGCTAAGCAACTGAAGGAAAAAGAAGAGTTCATCAAGCACGCGTATGTCCTGAGCAACAATCATTTTCAGGGCTTTGGCCCAGCCACCGTCAATCTTTTCAGAAGAATGTCAGGGCTAGAACCTGTTGACTGGGCAAGCAAATCGGGCCAAGCAACTCTTGTTTAGGATGGACTCATTGGAACTAAACCTCTGACCTTTGTTTAGATGGGAAAATCTTGCCTAGTCGGCCTTTCTAAACAACGTGATTGAAGAGCGGATACGACTTTGTATCAGAGTCGTCGTACTTGATCAGGCCAGCGGAAGTGATCCGGAATTTGAAGGGCATTGGATCGTAAGTTCCACCTGTCATCTTGATCACGGTCCCCTTCCTCACGTCACTCGACTCGTCCTCCGTCTCGAGTTTCATCATTCCAGAGACATAGTATCCCTCTGTTCCGAAAGATCCAAGCTCGTTCTTGCCCAGTCCGCTAGTTACAAGAGTGTAGGTATCTGGGATAGAGAGCGTCTTGAAGAACTGGTTTAGGAAGTCGTTGTTGTCAATTATAAGTGGAGTAATGGGATCGATCACGAGTCTGGAGACTCCATACTCCGCAATCAGTATCTTGATCTGGTTTGTCAGAATGCGTATGTAGTTGCTCATCGATTTAAAATCGTTGGTAACATCACTCTTCATCTTCAGCGTCCTGTCGGCTAGTTCCAGAACTTCGATCGCTCCCTCCTTGTAATATGACTGGAACCCGAAAGAAAAGGACTCTGCACTGTTGACGTAGTCCTTGCCTTTGGCATTTGCAAGGATCATCAGACCCTTCTCCCCTCTTCGTGCTCCCTGAACCAGGAATTGAGTGCTTGCAGCTGTCTTACCAGAACCAGGCGCCCCGTAGATCATATAAACGGAACCGCGCCTCATAAGGTTCCCAAAATTATCGTCGAAATCCTCTACTCCAAACAATGAGTTCCTAGCTCTCTTTCTTTCATTCCTGACAACCGCTATGTTGCACACTCGAATCATCTTTGACTCTACGCTAGTCAGTTCCCTTTCTACGTAGATTGCTTTGAGCTGAAGACCGCAGTCTCTCGTGATTGCATTGAATTCCATTATGTCGCTGACCAGATCTTCCGAGACGCCGTTGAGCACGGCTATTCTGCTCTTTTCATCATCTCTGGACGTAAGTATGAGGTCGAACTTGTGTTGGATTCCAGACTTTCCAGTCAGAACTACGTTGTTACCAAACGTGAAGTCTTCCCCAAGCGAGAACTCCTGGGCGACCTTGTATAGGTCTATCTGTGAGTCTAATATCATTTCTATGTAACG
>CAYMKC010000048.1:4293-8525 GCA_964391105.1 uncultured Thermoplasmatales archaeon | reverse complement strand
AGCTTTATGTTCCTCTTCAGACCAATATCACTTAGCCAGACTGCGAACTTTGTCTACGTTGCGATAGACTTTGCAATCTTCAATTTCCTCTACACTCTCGTTGTTCTACCCTATCTAGCAATGATCCCTGAGATATCCCTGAATTCGAACGACAGGGTCAAACTACTGAGCATAAGCGCCTACTTCAACGTCCTCCCAACAATCGCAATACTGGTACTGAATTCGGTACTCATCAAGATGGGTTATTCTTTCTTCCAGATAGCGATGCTGGTAGCGGTCATAATAGTAATATCATTCATGGTCCCACTTGTGGCAATAAGAAGGGAGAGATTCCAGTCCATGGCACCACAGGGGTACAGGCTCCAGGAAGCGCTCGCCAACACCCTAAAGAACAGGACATTTCTGATATACGTCGCTTCTTACGTTTTCATAATATTTGGGATGTACGCATTCATAAATGCCCTGACCTACTACACCGGCATAGTGATCTTGCCCGGTAGTTCGGAACCGACATATTCGAGCTATTCGTCACTCGTTCTCGCTGGAGTGATGATCTTCCTGGTCATTTTCTCGACCGTAACCATGAAGCTATCTAAGAGACTAACGAAGAAGAAGGCGATGATCATTCTGGCTTCCATCCTTGCAGTGGGAATGTTTCTGCTGGGAATAATACCGTCAAATCCCTCCATTGTGATGCTGGTTCCGATTCTTGCGATAGTTGGTTTGGGTGCAACAGCTCCGATCATACTGACCTATGCTGTTCTTTCCGATATCATAGACGAGGATGAGCTGAGAACGGGTTACAGGAGAGAAGGGATGTACTTCGGGATTCAAGGGCTGATAGAGCGTGTTCCATACGCCTTATCAGGGTTGTTTGTAGGCTGGTTCTACACCTCATTCTATCTACCCACCTCCTCTCAGTTGACGATAAGGTACATACCGTTCATAGCTTCACTCTCGACGGTGATAATGGTCCTGATATTCTCTAGGGTCCCGCTTAAGGAGAAACTCAAGGGGTAGTGAAAAGCTGGTCATTCGAATATTCATTGTGGCTCCGGACGAATAAGAAAGGACCCTGATTCTGCAACGTCTGGTCGCATCATCAGGAAGGATGGGCTGGAAAGGCTAGTTCAACCGAAGTACGGTTATATTTTCTATATAAATAGGACGAAGTAATCTACAATCTCGTGTTTAGCGAATCCCAGGAAAAGATAGATTCATCGTTCAAATTTCTTCTGGTTTCAAGGTCAGCAAGAAGCATTTCGATAATCTTCGTAACGCTGGCGTTCGCTCTTTATCTCCATCAACTCGGATACGGACTCGTCTTCATCGGCCTGATCTTTCTACCGATCATTTTGTTCAATATGCTTTTCTCTCTGCTGCTGGGGATACTTGGAGATAGGTATGGTTATGGCAGGGCCCTCATAGTGGGTGAAGTTCTACCGCTCATAGGTCTTATGGGATTGACCATCTCCACCAACATCTATGTGATAGCCGTCTCGGCAGTGATAACTGGAATCACAGGAACTGCAGGGGGCATGAGAGGCGCCTTCTCTCCGGGTACCACTGCATTCGTTGCAAGCAACTGGAGCAACGAGAATGACAGGGTGAGGAGGATTGCTTATATGAGCGTGGTCGCTTCGCTTTCCTCCATAGTTGGGGCTTTCCTACTCGTTTCTCACGGTTATTTAACACCGTACTTCGGAAACGCAGGCACCTTTCGTTTCCTGTTCGGGGTTTCTTTCGTAGTGCTACTGATATCGTTCATTTCACTCCTGTTCCTTAAGGAGAGAAAGAGACCAAAGAAGACCAGCAGGATCATGAAGAGGGAGAGTTTCTCCTACCTGCTCAGGGTACTCTTTCCCAACGTAATCAATGGCGCTGCCATTGGAATCTTTTCCCCTCTTCTTACCTTGTGGTTTGAACTAAGGTTCAACCTTTCTGTGGCATACATCGGGGAGATATTCACCCTTGCTTACGCTTCCACTGCACTCGGATCTTTCGTCTCAGGGAGGTATCTCAACTCCGCGAGGATTAGGGCAATAACTGTCTCGTCTGTTACTAGATTGTTTCAGGGTCTGTTGCTGGTCGCAATGGCTCTCTCCCCGATCGTTCCTATAGCATTCGGTCTATATGCGGTAAGAAGCGCAGTTGCGGGGATGGGAATGCCGATGCGTACCGCGATAAATATAAGGGGGATCGGGAACGAGGACTATGGGACGGCTTCAAGTCTACAGGGAATTGCGACCCGAGGCTCCCAGAGTACCTCTGGTCTGGCAGGGTACATGATGGATATATATCTCCCTTCACCGTTGCTTGTGGGAGGCGCCCTTCAGGTCGTCGGTTCGGCCATCTACTACCGGGTCATCAGAGACTGGGAAAAGAGACTCGAGGTTTCTGAGTATCACACAAGCACCAAAGAGGAAAGCTTGCACTCCAAGGACGAAAAGGATGGCCAATGAACCCGGTTAAACGTTCCCTAGATTTCACAATACAAAAAACAAAATGTTTTTAATTTTAGGCATACTAAAATCTCAATGACGGCAGAAACGAGCGTATCTACCCAGATACCAAAGATTGGAGACAGGGCTCCCGACTTCCAGGCAAACTCTTCCAAGGGCCCAATTTCCTTGAAGGACTTCAAGGGGAAGTGGATCGTACTTTTTTCGCACCCTGCAGACTTTACACCCGTCTGCACTACGGAGTTTATCGAGTTTGCCAAGAGGTACGAGGAGTTTGAGCAGAGGAATACGCAGCTTGTCGGGCTGAGCATAGATTCGGTGTACTCTCACATAGCCTGGCTGTTGCAGATGGAGAAGATGTATGGGGTGGAGGTAAAGTTCCCTGTGATTGCAGACCTGAACATGAACGTCGCTCAGCTCTACGGACTTATACACGAGAGAGCAAGCGCCACGAGCACAGTGAGAGCAGTGTTCTTCATCGATCCGGAGGGAGTAGTGAGGGCGCTAATTTACTATCCGGCCAGCACTGGAAGGAACATAGACGAGATACTGAGGGTCTTAGACTCCCTCACGTATGTGGATTCATTCATGATAGCCACTCCTGCCAACTGGAACGCGGGCGACGATGTCATAGTACCTCAACCAGCGACCGTACAAGCTGCAAAAGAGAGGATGAAGGACAAGAATCTTCAGGTCAAGGACTGGTTCCTCGCAATCAAGAAGTCTCCTAAGTAATTCTTTCATTTTTTTCATTTCTTTTGTCACAAACATGATCAGAACAATAGTTTTATGAAAGACGTTACACTGCTGGTGCATTAAAAATGGACGACTCAAATGCTCATATCCACAGATTCAACGGAAGGAGACCGTTTGAATTGGACGACGAAGCCATAATAGAATTTCTAGGAATCCGAGAAGGAATGAGCGTTCTTGACGTCGGCGGGGCGGATGGATTCTATGCGAGGAAGTTTGCCGCAAGGAAGGCTAATGTTTCCATCATAGAAGCGCATGACTACAACTTCAAAGACCTCAATGCTTTGGGAATAAATACGATCCTGAAGGATTTCTGTTCCTACGACAAAGGAAGGTTTGACATGGTCTTCATGGCCCACGTCTACCACGACCTTGTCTATTACTGCAAGGAACAATCGCTGAAGAATCTCTCGAGCATATCTTCGAGATACATAGCAAACCTGGACTTCACTAAGACCGACTTTGGGTTTGGCCCTCCGGTTTCGATGAGATTGGACAAGGAAGAGGTTGAAAGAGATATGGAATCCATCGGGTTCGTCTTGAAAAAGAGTCAGGACATCCCTTATCACTATTTGCAGCTGTTTGAAAGAACGTGACTGTTTGACCCTATCTCTGTATTGGACAGGATGCACAGGAGCCCAGAGTTATAGGACATAGATTGGAAAGATTAAATACTCGCGATAAATATTAAAAGGATACAATATGGAGACTGACGTCACCAATCTCATCGGGCTCGAGATTTTCAGCGACAGAGGATACAGATTAGGAAGCGTTAACGACGTTATCGTCGATTTTGACGCTCAAACAATTTATGGACTCTACGTGGAGAGAACAAACGACGGACTTGTTGAAGACGGAGTATCGGTGCTGGTCCCTTACAGATGGGTAAGGGCAGTTGGAGACGTGATAATTCTCAAGAGATTCCCGACTTTCGTTTCTGTTTCTGCATCCGAATAAATTAACTCTGGTCACTTGCTACGAGAATCGTGCGTTTTACCCGTCATCACAGGAAGGTAC
>CAYMKC010000048.1:0-4193 GCA_964391105.1 uncultured Thermoplasmatales archaeon | reverse complement strand
ACAACATTTCATTTATTGAAAATTTGTTGTCTGGTAGTTAGTATTTCTCCGTGATTTCAAAGGAAAAATCAAGTCAACTAGGGGTGAGTGAAGTAACCCTTGTTATTGTCTAGAACGTTCACGTAACCGTACCTTTCGAACTGGTGGACCACGTTCGGATAGTTCAACGCATCCTTTTCCACGAGCCCGGTGTCGTATGATCCATCAGGTTTTACCACTTCGAATGGGACTTCGTTCCCCGAGAGCCAGTGAATTATTGGAACCTTCCCGAGCGGTTTATTGGGGTTCCACTTTTGGACGTCCTCAAACATTTCCTGACCCAGGTACTCGATCTTTTCATTTTCGATCTTGAAGTACCCCAGGTCCTTCAACCGCACCAATCCGCCATTCAATCTCAGATAGTCGTCGTTGGAGATAATTATCGACCCCCTTCCCACCAGATACTCCCTCTTTTTCTGGTCCCCAGTTTGGCCAGCGTTTGGAAACAATGGGATTGACGCTTTGAGGGTTCCGTCGAAATCAAATTTCAAAGATTTTGGTTGGTTGACAAAGAAGTGCCTGGGTGATCTGCTGTCTATCAATTTCCTGTTGAAGGAGTAGAATATCTCCCATGAGAACGTAGTGTCTACGCTTCCAATACCAGATTCGATGTAGTACTTCCTTATGGTAAGTGGGTCGAAGCCCCGCTTCTTCAGCGCAAGGAGAGTTCCAAGCTTGGGGTCATCCCACCCGCTGAAATCGCCACTTCTTATTCCTTTTTTCATTAGGGAAGTTTTGAGAATCGTGTGCTCTATCGAGACCTTTCCGTAGTGGAGATAGAACGGAATCTTCCATCCTCTGTATCCAAAGATGTACTTCTGCTTCTCCGTATTTGCCGTGTGGTCTTTTCCCCTGATCACGTGAGTCAGTCCCAGATGATGGTCGTCTACTGCCACTGAGAAATTCATCATCGGGTATGCTCTGTACTTGTCTCCCTCCAATGGGTGTGGAATGTCAACGATCCTGAAAGCAATGAAGTCCCTTATCGCTGGGTTAGGATGGTTCAGGTCGGTCTTTATGACTGCATATGCTTCTCCCTTCTTGTAGTCACCGGAGACCATGTTTTCCCATCTTTCTAGGTTATCCTCTGGGGCATCATCCCTCTCCTTAATCGGCAATCCGTTCTGCCTCTTTTCCTTGAATTCTTCCGTTGGAGAGGTAGCAACGTATGCCTTTCCCATCGCGACCAGCTCTTTCATTTCCCTGTAGTACAGGTCGAATCGCTTCGACTGAATCACGAGATCAGTGAAGTTCACATCAAGCCAGTGCAGGTCGTCCTGGATCATCTGGTATGCCTCAGGTTCGTTGTTTGCAGGATTTGTGTCTTCGATCCTGAGGATGAGTTTTCCTCCGTACCTCCTGAAGTATTCGTCGTTGAGAATAGCCATTCTCGCGTGGCCTATGTGAAGAGGACCCGAAGCAGAGGGAGCCATCCTCATTACTACTCCTTCCTTTCCAACCTCTGGTAAGTCCGGGAGCTTCTTCTCTTCCTCCTTCACGGTAGTGACTAGCAGTTCGGGAAAGTCTCTCTCGATTACCGCCCTCATCTCATTTGCAGAGAGGGAATTCACTTCGTCCACTATTTCCTTGATCTGAGGTATGAGTACCCTGAGGTTCTTCCGCTCCTCTGGGAACAACGCAACCATCTTGGAGACTACAGAATTTAGCTCTGCCTTCCCTTCATGGCCCAAGGCGTTGAAACACGCTATTGCCCTTAGCTTGTCCCTCACGAATGCTCGCCTCCATCTTTTTCTTCAATTCATCGATACCCTCTCCGGATGAGCACGAAATCTTGATGTTCGGGGTATCGGTCTTCTCCAGGTCCAGCTTGTTCTCCACGATAAGCACGTTCTTCCCGGTCTCCTTGATGGAATCGCACAATTTCTGCTGTTCCTCCAGCATGTATCCGCACTCCTCTGAAGGGTCCATCATGCATACAACGAGGTCCCCGATGTTGTCTATTGCGGCCAGTGCCACCCTCTCTATCGCATTGTGGTTCTTCCTGTTTAACAACCCGGGAACGTCAAGTACCTCGTAAATGCTGTTCCCAAGTTTCATCATTCCCACGTTAATGTCTTTGGTGGTGAATGGGTAGTCTGCGATTTCGGGGGTGAGATTTGTCAGCTTAGAGATCAGTGACGACTTTCCGACGTTGGGAAATCCTGCGATGACGATTATCCTCAGCTCCCTGCTAACCTGCGGGACCTTTTTCAATGCCTCTCTCGAGTCCCTGAGGAATTGGAGCGACTCGTCGAGATCCTCCACGACGGATGAGAACCTGCCATAGAATGACGAACGGAACCTGGCAATGACTGTCAAGCCCGGTGCTTTCTTTATGCCCTTTATCGAGTTGGTGGCGAACTCGATTATCTTGGATTTCGCCCACTTGAGGTTGTTCAAGGACCTCTCGTACTCTCTACCGTTGACCATTATGAACAGTACGTCTCGTTCAAACCTGTCTAGGTCATCTAACTTCGGGAATCCGTCGTAGACTCTCCCGATTGCCTTGATTGCCGTAGACTCCATCAGCTTGATTTTCTGGATCGAAACCGACTTCAGCTTCTTGTTGAAGTCTGGCATGTAGATGTTCTGCACTTTCTTGATGTCCTTGAAGCTCCTCTCTATGATCTCCTTCGAGTCAGGTACCGTTGGAATCTTGTTGGGTATCATGCCATAACCTCCTGAATATCGAGTTCGCCCATCACTACCGGCATCTTTATTCCTATGTTCTTCAACAAACTGGGGTGAACCTCTCCGAAGAATCCCGCCTTCCTGGAATTGATCGAGATGCCTGCGACTCTTCCAGGTACGTACATTGCCTTCTCCTCCCTCCCAATCTCGTACTTCTCCACTCCGAGATCCTCAAGTATGCTCACGAAGAGCCCCTTTATCTGAGAAAAGGATGCTTCCCTGTCCGCTATTCCGATTCCTAGTACGTCCTTCTCCCGGCCATCAACGATTACGCTCCCTATCTCGAATATCCGTTGGGGGTAGGGATTTCGGAAGTTGTTCGTGAAAGTCTGCATCAGGGAAGGTGACATCCTTGTCCTGATTGAGTCCTGCTCCTGGGTAACTGGATTAAGTAGGTCCAGCCTGTTGTCACTGAAACCGTAGACCGCATTGTACCTGCTATTGACGAGTACGCTGCTCACGGTTTCGTTCAGGTCATAACCCACCAGAAGCTGCCTCAGTTTGTTCTCCATCGATCTCAGAGAGTTCTCTCTTCCGAAGCTCACGAACCCCTCCTTTCTTCGCTGCACCTTGTCGTACCCCAGGCCCTTGAAAACGTCCTCTAGTATGTCCACGTCAGCGATGATGTCAGTCCTGTACAGAGGTACTACTACCGTGCCATCTCTGGTGCCATAACCCATCTTCTCCAGAGATGAGGCTATTTCGGCCTCCGAAAGATCGTATCCAAGGAGCTTCTTGACAGACGATCTAGAAATTTTCCTCTCCTGATACTCTAGGACCGGTGAGTCTTTTCCATTGAGTTTCAGTGTGGAAACTGTTCCCGACGGATAGGAAAGACCGGTGAGCATGAGGGTCATGGTCCGCTCCACAGCGTTGAGGTTGGTTCCCTCGACATCAACAAGCAGATCCACCGTATCCTCAGTTACAGTCGTCACTGCCGAGTTTAGGATTGGAGGCAGAGATATGATTCGCCCCTCGGAATCTATTATCGCCGGTATCTTGTCGGGGACCAGATTCCCGTATTCCAGCGCCTTCTGATTCTGTTTCATGAATTCCCCAATGACCACTTCTTCCTTCTCACCAAGGGGTACGAATCTCTCTTCCCTGGTCACTTCCCTGTAAGTGATGGGGAACTTCACCTTGGTCAGGTCGTGCAGTCCGATAGAAGACAGTCTCCTGCTCCTACCGATCGAGGTGTGTATCTTTTCCTGGAAATCTATAATCTCCTCTAAGAGATTCCTTACTCTGCACCCTCTGACGACTCCCACGCTAAAGTAGGGCCTGTATTTTGGAGGGTATGAATTGACCACCGTTTCTTCGTGATTGATGATCTGGCGAGTGAATCTCTCGATTCCATCAAATAACCTGATGGCCCTAGAAACTCCCTGGATCGAATAGAGGTCCGGTCTGTCTGGGTTGAACTCCATAACAATTTCCCCCTCTTCTTCGCGAGCCTCTCCTCC
>CAYMKC010000047.1:0-8664 GCA_964391105.1 uncultured Thermoplasmatales archaeon | reverse complement strand
ATATGGAAAGCAAGGAAACTCCTAGTGTTGACTCTTATACTACGCAGATATGAAATTTATGGAACATCTGCAGTCGCAAAATGGAAGATAAAATTGGTGTTACAAAAATATAAAATAGTCATTCATAGGAATATTTTTGTGGTCACGAAGTGGTGGCTCCAGCGGCGAGATTCGTGGCTATCGTTGCGACTGAAAGGATTAACCCATTTACCGCAAGAACGTCAAATGCAAAGCAAGTATGAAGGAACGAGGGCATTCCTCTGGCGGGCACTACACTTGCGGGACTAGTGAACCTATGAGAAGGGCTCGTTCCCTAGCAGGTAATCATGAATGTCGAGGCCACCAATGGACCCTTCAATCATCCTACCCTCCTTAGCAACACGATCATACCCAGCCCTCCTTCTTTCCGACGACAGGTGATCTAGACCATATTGGAAGTCGGAAGGAAAAGTGAAACCATTCTAGTCCACATCACTATTCCGTTCAGAACTAATCCCTCCAAGACGCCTCTCTTGAACAGAAATACTATCATCCTGACTGCGAGTGTGTCTATCAGGATAGGGTGGCTTATGAATTTTTTCTCGTGTTCTATTTACCACTTTACTCTGGTTTATGCCAATGAACAGTCTTGGAGTTTATTCCAAGAGTGCCTCTCCTAGTTCAAACGAAAAAACACTGGAACCATAGATAACTTCTTAGACTCTTTGCTTAACCTGAGTAACTCCCATTATGTGCAGGAAATTTCAGAAAAGTTAAACACTAATGTTAGGAATTATGCATTCTTATAACATCGGAGGGGGAAAAAGGAAACTTAGGACTTTATTCTGAATATCAATTTATATATTAAGATGCATTTTGAAATACAATGCCTGTCACCATGTATGCAGAATCCCTTGATAAGATAGACCTGAGAATTGTTGAACTCCTGAGCATGGACGGAAGAATTACGGACACCGAGATAGCAAAGAAAGTTGGTCTGAGCAAGACGAGCGTTAGACTGCGCAAAATGAAACTGATCAAGTCAGAGAAAATTAAGATCCTTGGGATCCCCATTCTACAGAATCTGAATCTTGTTTACGCAGACATACTACTAAAATTCCAGGTTAATACCTCCCAAAGCGAGGTCGACTCATTTGTGAAGACCATACTCAAAGAGGATCGCATATACGAGATCAACAGATATCTCTACAAGTATGATCTAAACATTGAGGTCTACCATTCAAACTTCGCACTACTGAAATCGTATGTCCAGGATCTATTCAAGGACCTCAAGATTATAGAATTCTATGACATATTCCCTATTCTTCAGTCTTACAAGGGATTCGGCGTTATACTCTAGAGGGATCCTTTGGTTCGGATGAGCGAAAACTCCTTGTGAGTTTCCTCTATCGGAATATAGGGAAGATCGAAACCAAACGAACGAGGCTCAATAATCTTAATCGCATCTGAATTTCGCCATTGTTCAGGTGATCTGAATCCCAGCACCGCCACCTCCGTTCCCATTTTCAGTCTAGGATTTGTAATTGGTACTCCGGAGACTCTGTCAACGACAGTAATCAAGTCCGGCGAGGTAACGTCTTGATTGCCGTCCAGCCATGATATTAGGTTTTCATTCTTGAACCATATTCTGTAACTGTGCCCTTCAAACTCCATTGTGCCACTTATCTCGTACTCGCCCACAGCGAACCCACCTTCTTCTCTCCATTGGGCTGGCAGCCTCATTTTTCCCTGAAAAAGAAGGTAACCCCTTCCGGCGATGAGCAGGCGTTTCACGGGGTCGTTACTCTGCTTCTGAGAGTTTCTCAGAACATTACCCAAACGTTCTGCTGCTGAGACGGTGCCGGTTATGACCACATTCTTAAGTCGGGCTGCGTTAACTGGGTGAGATGAAACTCCAACAACGTTAGTGTTCTCGGATACCATCTTTCTGATGATACTCTCCACTTTGAAATAATCCGCAGTCTCATCTACTATTATCTCCTCTCCGTGCCTGTTCACGATTGCCAGGGGAGTGATTGGAATTCCCTTTATGAAATAAGTAGTGTGTTGTAAACCCGGTACTGCCCTTCCTGCCGTATCCCCATCTATCAAGTATATATCAAAGTTCATTGCTACGTCGATGGCTGTTGCAGTATTCTCACTCCCAATTTCTATAGGTATCACTGCGAATAATCGCTTACCCAGGTGATTCTGTAGCAGCTCAAAAGCACGCAGAATCTCATTCTTAAACTTGACTGGCATAACATCTACCTTTCCTTCAGGTATCAAAGCACCGGCGTAGTAAGGAGACGCAACAAGTGCGTCAGGTGGTATCTCGCTCAGATCGACAACCGAAAGTTTTTTTCCTTTCGAGAAATTCTTTTGGATTCTCGATATGGCTCTCTCGAGGTATCCGCCACCACCCGAGGCTAAGACTGCGCTACCAAATAGAATGTCCAGCGTATCCTGAAAGGTCAAATCTCTCATTCGACTGGTTACCCTTAAAACTCTAATTAAATCTTCGCAACGATTCTCCACAAACTTAACAGTGAGGAAACGACAGATTCCATGCAGACGTTTGGTTCTGGAAGTGACTACAAATTGCCGACGCGGTGAAACAGCATGCGGTCGATTCTGACATCTACCTTACCTGGAGCGATAATCCTTACGTCAATTCTGACTTTGTCAGGACCTTGAACGATGAAGTACTCGTCTCCCTCAATGATGATGGGAGGCGACATAACCTCCACTCCTTCTCCTATATCTGCGGTTAAAGTGAATCCCTTGAGTGTTATGGTCATTTTCGTACCACCCTTGTACGTTTCGTACTTTCCAGAGATAGCTTCAACCTTCTTCTGGAAGATTGCCCATGGAAGTACCCTGTCAGGATCCTTGCCCATCATGAGTGCTAGGGCGTAGTCTCCTATCGGTGAGGTCAGGAAATCAGAATTTGATGCAAGTGCGACACCTATCTTCAAGTCTGGCACAAATCCAAAGTATGCAGACGCAACTGCTACATTCCCTCCATGGCCCAGCTTGATGTGGCCAAGGAAATTCTTGTCGACAGTGATACCATAACCGTAGTGTTCACCTTCGCCTAGGGAAGGAGGGAAGGTGTTCTTCACATAAGGAGCAAAGGCTTTCTCAAGTAGCTCCTTTTTCAATATCCCGACACCATTTAGAGATCCGCCATTTATGAGCATCGAAACGAATCTGCTCATTTCCAGACTACTGGATATCAACCCCCCAGCCGAATCGATGAG
Source organism: uncultured Thermoplasmatales archaeon (assembly GCA_964391105.1). Taxonomy (GTDB): domain Archaea; phylum Thermoplasmatota; class Thermoplasmata; order Thermoplasmatales. The sequence goes on along the minus strand of CAYMKC010000047.1, from coordinate 5,422 downwards.
TGGGTGAGAAGGAAATTTCCTAGGACTCCTGCTGCCATCCTTTTCCATGTAATATCCTATCATTCCGTCCCCGTCTGCCTCCAGTTTTGATCTCTCGAATGTAGTTCTCTTCATTCCGAGTGGCAGAAGAATGTTCTTTTCAACGAATTCGGTATATTTCATCCTGCTAGCTTCCTCTATGATCTTACCGAGTAGGATGTACCCCTCATTCCAATACATGAATACATCCCCGCTTGTTGTAACCCTCTCGGAATGAGCCCCATTTATGTGAGCAATCAGATCTTCGACCTTGCCAAATGGTGTCCAATTTGATTGCTGTCCGAGAATATGCCCTATAACACTATTGGCCATCCCGAGATCCGGATATCCACTCGTGTGTGAGAGTAGTTGATGGATTGTGACGGGGTGACCTCTGGCATCATATCTGAAATTCTTAATGAACTTCTCGATCGGATCACTCAAGCGCAGTTTCCCCGACTCAACAAGTTTAAGGATCGCTATGGCAGTAAAGAACTTCGTGGAAGAGCCTATGCCATACAGCGTATCCTGAGTGGCGGGAAGTGGAGGATCTACTGTTCTAGATCCAAAACCTTTAGAGAAAACAACTTTACCGTCGGCCACCAAACTTATTGACAGGCCGTAGAGATGATTCTGACGCATCGTCTCTGTGATGTACGATTCGAGTTGCTCTTTTGCCCTAGCATCAAGATTATTGACAGCAGACATATGTGAGAAGTGTCATTACGATTAAATATTTTACTAAAGTCAAATTAGTTATTATTTGTGACTATGATACATTGCGAAAAGATTAAAATATCTGCAAACATGTATTCTAGAAGTTACATGATGCCTCAAGATAATTCATCAGATATCTCACGAGCGAGCAAGGGAGGCTCTAGAATCAAGTTGTATGCGGTGATCGCCGTGGTTGTAGTGGTTGTTGCAGGAATAGCTGTTTTCGCGTATTACCACCAATTGACTCAATCCACTGGGACGGCAACTGTGGTTTCCGCAGCTTCGATAGCGAATTACAATGTACCTTATAACGTATCTATTAAAACTAGCGGCAAATTCAACAGTTTAAGTCTCTATTGGGGGGATGGGAATGGATCTCCCCAAACTGTCCGGTACAACGGGTCAAATTCTATAGCACTCTCACACACCTATACTTCACCTGGAGCTTATTATATTTACTTTACAGCTAGTTTCCCGACAGGAAACTTTACAAGCAACAAGGAGTTGATTCCAGTGGGAGTCAGTGCCGCCACTTCAGCCTTGCCGGCATCCGAATCCTACGGCAACATAGCTCTGCAATCCGCCTCTTCACCCGCAATTTTCAATAACAGCTGGATATACAAACCGGGTACGGCCCTTTCGCTACTATTGGGATACTTTACACCACCCGCAAACTCAAGTTACAAGGTAGTGAATCAGTCCCTATTGATAGTTCACAATGGCTCAAAAGTTGCTGAAGTTGCTCTTCCATACTATTTCAATAATACCACCGGACTGTACGAGCTTCCTCTAAGTAAAGCAATATACAACCTTTCACTCTCAGCCGGATACTATTTACTCGAACTCAGAACGTATACAGGATTAGTGAATTCGTCCTCTGGTTCTGTAGACACCTCCCACGAATTCAATACTTCGTACTACACTGACATCCCTGTTTTTTCTACGGCAGCAGAATACACAACTTCGTTATCCAGTCTTACTAGCTTCATAAATGCAGAGGCAGAGGTTGGAGGTTATGTAACGCTGGACCCGCAGGTTGCTTTGGACTCAGTGAGTGGAGAAGTGATTTTCAATACGATGGCAACTCTCGTAGATTATAATGGGTCAAACTCGTCAGCATTCCACGCATATCTTGCTGCATACCTTCCCACCGTTGCCAATGGGGGAATAAATTCCAACTGGGCTAATTACACGGTCCACGTGAATTCAACAGCTGCCGGATATTCAGGGATTTACAATGTCACAATACAACCTTACGAAAACTATACGTTCCATCTTAGGTCAAACGCCACTTTTGCAGACGGCAACAAAGTTACGGCATGGGATGTTGCCTTCTCCATAATAAGGGATCTACTCTATGTAGCAGGAACCCCTCCCACACCTGGTGGCCAGATAGCACCATACCTCTTACCAGGCAACTATTACCAGTCCAACACATTCTGGAATTTAACCCAGAACATCACTTGGGATAATGCTACGAACAATGTGACGTTCCACTTCCAGAGTCCGATAACTCCCTCTCTGGTATTCGAAACACTCGGAAAGACTGTTGGCACACCTATAGTTGAAGCATCTTGGGTTCAATCTCATGGGGGAGGAATTGTTTGGACCTCCTCAGGTTTTAAGGCGTACCAAGAATCGGGCTCCGCGGGTTCATACATATCATACCTCGAGAATCACATAATGGCTTCAGGCCCGTATATGATAGACTTTACTGTACCGGCTTCAGAAACTGTACTGATTGCTAACCCTGCTTATAATCCACCTGGGAATGGCTGGAACCCTAAGCCAAAGATAGGCATGATAATACTGGAATACCTCTCACAGGAGTCCACACAGTATCTGCAGCTGAAGTCGGGATACGCAACCGCGGCGTACCTTTTCCCAACGAGCAGCTGGTATTCCATAGAACCTCTTCAAAAATCAGGAGAGGTGTTTACTTACTCCTTCCCGAGCTCTGCTATGGAGTTCTATTCGTTCAATACGCAGATCAATGAAACACTTCTCTCGGGCATCGATCCCCAAGCCAACGTTCCCCAGACTTTCTTCGACAGTGTGCAGGTCAGAAGAGCATTTGCCGACTCGTACGATTATTCCTATTATCTTGCGCAACAGGTCGGGAATTCAGTATATAATACATCCTTCGGTACCGGCTATGCAGGTGCAATTCCGAACGGAGTACAGGGCTACCAGTCCAATCAGAGTTTACGTGCTTCAGACGTATCGCTTCCTGGGTACAACCTAGCTTACGCTCAGCAGAACTGGACGGCATTTACGCAGTCGCCATACTTCGCCAAGGATGGTCTGTCAACGAGCTCGACTGGCACCGTAATATACAATGGAGCACCGCTGAACATCCCGATAATAGTACTCGCTGGAGACTCTGTCAATACCGCCGGTGCATCAACCTGGGAGGCAAATCTCGCAAAGATAGTACCGGGGGCAACGTTTACGGTTCTGCCAGTCTCTCTTCCTCAACTGTTCAGTTTCCTGGCTCCAGGTCAGAACCCGGCTCCTGTCTGGTGGCTCGAATTTGGAGGCCTCTATCCAAGCCCTAGTCAATACATTCCGATCCTGGCTTATCCATCAGTCAATAGCGTGATTCCAGGACCAAATGGTTTCTACCCTGCTTGGTTCAACAGCTCTGATAACCCACTAAGCGGTCTGCCTGGGATGGTTGAGCAGTACAATAATCTGACACAAATGGCAACCGACTTCTTGGTTGGTTTTACGACAGGGAACCCCTCCGTTTCTGCACAGCACTATAGATCGGTCAATGAGATGGTTGTGAACATGACGTTCTACGTCCCGCTCTTTCAACCTGATAACATCTACATAATCAATTCGCACATAACTCCGTCATCATTCGTCAACTACAACGAAAACACCTTTGCCTATACACAGTACAATTATCTTACTTATTCTTAATTTTCTTCCTTTTTTCCCTCTTAATTTTTTGTTGTGTAACTTCCCTTACATTCTGTTCTCTAAGAAGTAAATGGAATCTCTGAGAGTGAAAAGATTTGAGTGGTTCAGAAACAATTCATTCCAAGGTAGTAATCCCAGAACGATAGGCAGAACAAAGGTTCTCCAATGTGGCAGGTTCTGATCTCATGGACGATAATACAAGTGCAGAGATCAACTATCCGGTGCGACAAGAGCTGAACGATCATGCATACAAACGTTCAGTTTTCTTAGTGTGTAAGTGAATCTACAGTTTTGCTATAGCTCATTTCCTTGAAATGTAATTTCTTAAAACCTTTAGGGTTCTCGAAACCACCATTGAACATCCATATTCCAATAAGGCAAATGTCTTCCAGAATCGTCTCTTTCGGTTCAGGTTCTGCTTTAAAGGGTCGCCCTAAGTTCCCTTACAGTTATCGAGCTCACGAGTTCGACTTCCTTATCGTTAAGTTTGAGGTTACCTAGTCCGGGATAATCATCATCCATCCTGTACGGGCCTTCGTGTGGCAGAATCTCACCACCAGTGAGCGTGTTCTTGACATCCCGATCCGAATCAAGGTCGGCGAATACCACATTCTTGGTAGCTAGGGAAAAATGCACTCCAGCTGCTATTCCGAAAGCCCCTTCCAGCATACAGCCAACCATGTTAGGTATTCCCGCCGTTTCACAGATTTCCGCAATCTTGATTGCATTATGAATACCTCCACATTTCATGAGCTTAATGTTTACCATATCTACTGCCTCCAATCTAATTGCCCTCATGGCATCCTGTGGGGAATGCACCGACTCGTCCGCCATGATAGGAATTTCGGAGTTCCTGCGTACAAATGCAAGTCCTTCCATATCTTTAGCCGGAGTTGGTTGCTCCACACATTCTATGTCAAATTTTTGAAACCTCCTGATGGCTGATATAGCCTTCTTAGGACTCCAACCCTGGTTTGCATCAATAATGAGCTTGGTGTCACTTCCAACTATCTTCCTGACAGCGCTTACGCGTTCAACATCTGAATCTAGATTTCCACCCACTTTCAGTTTTATTCTCTCTATTCCCGAAGCAACGATTTCCTCTGCCTTCTCAATTGCTTCATCGGTACTCATTATTCCAATCGTTACATCTGTCTCTATCATTTTCCTATACTTCCCGAGCATTGACGAAACCGGCATCTTCCTTTCCCTCCCCAAGAGGTCGTAGATCGCAGTGTCAAAGGCGGTCTTTGCCGAAGAGTTCTCCAGAACAGATCCATCGATCTGATCAAAGATACTGGAAGGGTAGGAGAGATCGGAGTCTATCAGTCCAGACCCGATGATTCTTGAGATCTCAAGTACGGTTCCTTGAGACTCGCCAGTGATATCGAGTGTTGGCGATGCTTCACCTATTCCGAAGTTGCCTTCATCGTCGAAAATCTTGACGATAACTTCGTCGCTCCTTTCGAAGGAACCAAATGAAATTTTTAAAGGTTTGTTTAGGTAGATTGGGGCTTTGAATAATTCAATCTTAGTTATTTTCATATATTTCAGTTGATATTTGAATATGTTATAAATGTTTTATGAAACTTTGGACATAATTAATTGAAAGTTTATTGAATTGAGAGCAAAGAAGTTGTTATTTGGCAGTCTGATGCCGTGTATACAACGATAATGTCTGTCCCGTAGTTTCTAGAAAAACCGAGGTTGCATGCATTAGTGATGTTATTCTTGAGTGTACAACTGGCAACTTTGTATG
>CAYMKC010000046.1:0-8766 GCA_964391105.1 uncultured Thermoplasmatales archaeon | reverse complement strand
CATGATGTCAATTTGTGACCACCATAACGATACGTCCAGAGTTGCCCTTTACAGTAGATGGATACAGATCAAGAAAAGGGCGGTGAATAACCAGTGAATACGTCACAAGACCGTGGAAGTTTTGGGGTCAATTTCTACGGCTCAGAGAAACTGCCTGATTCGACAGAGCTTGTCGCACAGTTTCGGAAGATAGTTGATAACAGGTTTGCAAGATGGATAATGACGAGAATGACAGAACAGAAAAAATTCGAGCACATACTTGGAGTGTTTGCCGGCGTAGAGAGCCCAAATAACAAAAGAGAATCCACTCAGGCCAAGATCATAGAAGCAGCTCTCAAGCGGGGGATGAAAACATTTCACATAGAAAACTTGGACATGATCAAGGACACCCTGAAAGAAAAGTATGTTAGAAAAGGAATTGCCCTGACGCTGAGAAGCGTGGCAAAATACGGGATCACAAAACCCCAGATATTTGATGCTCCCCTTATGATTGTCTGGAACACAACCAAGCTCTGCAACCTCCACTGCAAGCATTGTTACGCAAATGCTGGAAGCAAGAATCCAGATGAAATGACGTTAGAGCAGAAACTGCAGGTCATTGACAAATTCGACGAAGCAGGTGTGACGATGATCGCATTCTCTGGAGGAGAACCCCTAATGAGTCCGGACTTCTGGAAGATTGCAGAGTATGCATCCAGCAAGGGGATCTATACGACCATTGCCACGAATGGTACACTGCTGACAAAAGGCGTGGTGGACAGGCTTGCAGAAGTCGGAGTAAAGTACGTCGAGATAAGCCTGGATTCGGCAGATCCTGCGACCCACAACGAGTTCAGGGGACAAGCTTTGGCTTGGGAGAGAACGGTTGAGGGAATCAGGAATGTTGTCGCAAAGGGAGTATTCGATAATGCGATCGCAACTACTGCAACCAAGTACAATTACAAGAATATGGACAAGATGCTTGACCTAGCAATTAGCCTGAAGGTCAAGAGATTCATAGTCTTCAATTTCGTTCCAACCGGCAGAGGGAAGGAGATAATCAACGAAGACCTGACGCCCACTGAAAGGGAAGAACTGCTAACGTTCCTCTACGATAAGTGGCAGGCGAAAGTTGGCCCGGAAATATATTCGACTTCCCCTGAGTATTCCAGAATAGGCATAAACAAGGTCCTGGAGGGGACTGGGAAAACATATTCCCCAACTCATTTTGTGCCACTAGACGCGGGGGCTAACGGAATCGCGATGGCTGAATTCTTAGGCGGTTGCGGTGCAGGAAGAATCTATGCCGCTCTGGAAGATAATGGTGATCTTGAACCCTGTGTTTTCCTACCAATAAGAGTGGGGAACGTAGTGAAGGACGATTTCAAGGAGATATGGCAGAACAATAAGGTACTTCAGGACCTAAGGAACAGAGACGCACTCGAGGGTGTCTGCGGAACCTGCCCATTCAAGTATTCGTGCGGAGGATGCAGGGCAAGAGCATACGGTTACTACGGAGACTATATGCAATCCGATCCAGGGTGCGTTCTAAATGAAAAGGCATACGAGGAAGTCGTGATAAAGATAAACACTGAAGAGAAGGTGAGCATCAAGGATGAAAATCTTGCTGTTGTCTCCTCCAACTGATTCAGATATAAAGTCGATAATAGGGGTGACCCTGCCGCCCCTTGGACTGGCTTACCTTGCTTCGGTGGCAAGGTCCCAAGGGGACGATGTACGGATTATTGATTCCTTGGCCATGAACTATTCATTCGAAGATGTGAAAAATCAGATTAAAGGATTTGATCCAGACCTCCTCGGACTGACATCGACCACTTCAATGATACCCGATGCATATAAAGTCGCAGAAATTTCAAAGGAATACAATGAGGACGTGAAAGTGGCTATCGGAGGGCCGCATGTCACTTTCACACAAGAGACCACCCTCAGAGAGTCCGCAGACATCGATTTCGTGGTTGCAGGAGAGGGAGAAACTATCTTCTCAAATCTTCTCCTCTATCTGAAGGGGAAGAAGGAAGTCAAAGAAATAAAGGGTCTAACGCATCGTGCCTCAGACAAAATAGTTGTAGCTCCACCGGAGCAGCTTATTAGGGACGTGGATACCATACCCCTTCCTTCGATTGACCTTCTACCAATGGACAGATACCTGGCTGAAAAGAAGAGGTTTGGGACTCTTATGACATCGAGAGGTTGTCCATACAACTGCATTTTTTGTTCTTCTTCGCTTCAGTTCGGAAAGATCTGGAGAGGTCACAGCACGGAGAGGGTGATGAGAGAGCTCAGAAGACTTGTTTATGAATACGGCGTCCACGACATTGAATTCCTCGATGACACCTACACGCTGAACATGAAGAGGGCGGTGGAGATAGCCAAAATGATAAAGTCCGAGAAGCTTGACATTGGATGGTCCGGTTCCGCCAGAGTAAACCTTTTCAACGATGAAATAGCGAGAGCGATGAAGGATTCAGGTGCTCATACGATATACTTTGGAATAGAATCTGGAAACCAAAAGACGCTGGACTTCATTGGCAAAGGCATAAAGTTGCAGCAGGCTTTAGATTCCGTGAAGAAGGGAAATGAAGCGGGATTGCACACTCTAGGATCGTTCATTATAGGCTTCCCTGATGATACGGTTGAGGAGGTCAGAAACACCGTAAAGTTTTCCAAGAAAGTCGGAGTGAAGATTGCACAGTTCACAATAGCAACTCCCTATCCCGGTACCAGGTTGTGGGATCTGGCGAGATCGGAAAATCTGTTAAAGACGCGCAACTGGAGAAAGTATACGACTCTTACCCCGGTAATGAAGCTAAGGAACTTCACTGACGAAGGGATACTTAGGTGGCTAGGAAGATCGTACATGAACTTTTACCTGAGACCTACGTTTCTCCTGAGGGACCTGGTCAAGGATCACGGTTTCATCTTCAAGAGGATAATTCCATACTACTCCAAGGCAATGGTTGCATATAAGAGAGGAGATCTATTGTCTAGCCAATCTACAGAATCAGTTGTCTCAGATGAAATACCTCAACAAAACAAGCTAACGGTTTCAGCTGGTGGCGATGTTCAATGAGTGTTAAGGCATTCTAGGCGGGGCACGGATTGCTAGAAAGAGGAATCGAGTGGTAAGAAAAAAGAAGAATCGATATTTGAACGCATAATCCTCGTGGATTGAACCATAACACGCAATCCGGATAACGAATGAAGTAAGGTAGCAGGCTCTAAAACGAGGAACTACCCTTAAGTTGTAGAGCTTGCATCTCTGACCGTGAATGGAGTCTTGTAGGGCAATAAACATTATCCAAGTTATAGAAAGCGGTTAGATGTCTTAACAAATCTTATAGCCTGGCCAGCTGCTGATATGTAGGGCTTCAACGACAAGAAACCATTTTCCCTCGTATCAGAAGTATACGTGCGCTCCAGTTTCCTGAATGTTTCGGAATTTACTTCAATTCTTAGTCTTCGGTTCACAATTTTGTGTTAATGGGGGCTATTTTTTCAAAAAATTGGGTGCAATCGTTTTCAATTGCAAGGAGATGAAGCAGTATGAGTACAAACTACGAAGAAGTAAAGAAGTTCGCGGATCAAGCTCTGGGAGAAATGCCGCAGGTCATTGACCTGCTCTTTGGAATAGATGAAGGTTCAGCCATGGAACAATTTTTCCAGAACCAGAAACTCTACCTTGGGAGAACCAGCCTTCCTTTAAAGGACAGGGTCCTGATCGCCATATCTGTTGCCCTTGCAAATGGTCCGAAAGAGTCAGCACTAATCCACTTTAAGTTGGCTAAGAGGCTCGGAATAGATTCTCTCGAAATACTGGACGCAATTAGGGTAACGAAAATGGTACTGATGTCTTCAACTCTTGATTCCATGGATGGATTGATAAGCGCATTCGGTGAGCTCTCGAAGGAGCAGGTCGAAAATGGGGGAGCGCTTTCAATTCTAGATGAAGTTCAACAAAAGAATGGAATAGTGCCAGATAGAATAGAAGCGACCTCAAGATTTTCTATAGACTTCCTGAAGGAACACTTACGGGAAAAGAAAGTAATGCTAACTCCCCTGAGGATTCAAAACAAAGATGTTTTCGCTATCGCATTCGGAGTCAGCGCCTCAATAAGAGATAGGGAGTGTCAGAGCGTGTTTCTAAAGCAATTCCTTAGGAGCGGTGGAACAAGGGAAGAGGCAGTAGATATTTTGATGACAGTTAGATTCCTCAGCGGCAACAGAGCTTTCGTAAATGGAATGGAAATTCTAAAGAACCTCAGAGGTCAAGATAATTTGGGCAAAAATGTTACGAGCTAGTGGAGTTTCCGTCAAAGGCATCTTATTGAGGACGATTGAGAAAAAAAATGGCATAGACCCCTCAAAAGGAACTCAAAAAATCTCCGATGAAGTCTTACTGAAGAGAAAAGAAATAGATGACCATATCAGGAATCATCCATCCTCAAAAGAAGAAGAGATGCTATATGAAAAATTCATCGAATACGATAAGATGCTCGAAAAACTCATACTCGTTAAAAGAGTTGAATCGGGAATTTCAACTCTACTATTCTTTTTGTATACAATCCTAACGGGTATTGGTGGGATCATTATGGAAATCCTGGCTCTTATGACAACGACTGGCCTGGTTGGGCATGTCATCCTTACATTCTCTATTGTAGGAGGGGCCGTGGGAGTGATTTTTGCAATGTACAGCCTGAAAAGGGAGAGAGGATTCATTGTCGCTCTAAGAAACGGAATCTAGTTTCACGCCTGGAATTTCTCTCTTCTTTTTCGGAGAAATTTGAATACCACTACGAACAATCAGCGATGCAATAAAAATAGCTCTTGCTGAGTTAGGAGTGATACCAACTAACAAGAAATTCAAACGCATAAGATTCCACCTTCTAATCCCACGTTCCACCTACCATTTTGGTTGAACCGTACGGATTTAAACTTAACAACACAGTAATCAAGGGACCAGCCGCCTGAACTCTTGAAGGAGATAGAGTTCTTGTCTCGATTTCTCCTTGGGGATACAAATTTTGCCAGTCTTAGTTTAATAGATATCTCCGATAATGAAACGATGCCAAAGAGTCAGAAGAATAATAGGGATCAGGTAAAAATTGAGTTGACTGACGACATGCAGATAACAAATTTGCTGTTTAAGCACAGTGAGCACCTTGCCCAGGAACAGGTTAGGGAGAACACGGCCCTCTACCTGGGAAGAAGAAACCTGTCTCCCAAAAAACTCTCACTTATTGCTATTTCAGCCTCTCTCGCCATCGGAGATAAGGAATCTGCTGCCATTCACTTCAGAGAAGCAAAGCAGTTCAAGGTAGACAGGTTGGAATTGCTGGACGTGATCAAGGTCACAAAACTGATACTGATGTCATCATCAATGTCCTCGTTCAAGTCCTGTCTGCACATTATGCAAGAAAATTCAAGGTTAAGTTACCATAGAAAGGAGGTCGAAAAGATAGTAGGAAGACTTAAAAAGGATCTCAATCTAGGTCTTGTCCCAGAAAATCTAGATGCTCTATCTCAATTTTCTTTCGATCTATTCACGGAACACCTTAGGGAAAAGATGGAGCTATTGACTCCGCTGAAGCTCGAAATGAAATTCACTTATCTCATGGCATTTTCTGCAGCACTGGCCATAGGATCGGAGGAATGTGCTCAGATCTATCTGAGATTGTTCTTGGAAAGCAACGGAAAAATAGTAGAAATGGAAGACGCAATCGCAACCACTAGATTTGTGATTGGCAATAGAGCAATAGTTTCCGCCATCGAAATTCTGAACAATATGGATAGTTTGTCGAATCAAAGCGATGTTGTACTTCCTGATGTTGCACCGAATTAACAAGTTACTATAGTCTTGTTGTTAGTAAGGCTATGGACTTAACCTTGAATTAGAACCTTGATGAAGTTACCATAGTCTCAGGCGTGAGCCAGAATGTCTTAAATGAGATTTACTTTGGGATGTCAATGGCAAGAGTAAACTGGGCAAAATAAGCAAGTACCAACAAGACGCTGTACGGATTTAATAGTGTCACAAGGGCGATCCCAAATATATCGATGAATACAAAGGCAGTCTATGCACTCGGTAGGCATAAGCTGTATCTTGGCTGGATCTCGTCAGCTTGATAAACAATCTGCTAAGGAAGACGTTCAAAACTCCTTCGAAATATTAGATCTGAATGCAGAAAATGTGTTGTAAGAATGAAGTCTTCAGGAAGAAAGGGACTGAGAAAACAATATGGTGGAAAATGGAGAACGGATATTTATTTCATCTCTACAATGTCTTCCTCCTTCTTTCCTTTCTTGACTACTATAGCAGGAATGATAACTTTTGAGATTAGCTTCAAAGTCACGCTCCCTATAAAGAAGTCCTCGACGTAGGAGTATCCTCTGTGGCCTATTAAAACCGCATCAAACTCCCCATTGTTCGCTATATCTATCAGCACTCTTGCTGGGTCGCCGTCCGTAATGGAATGTGTGGTCTTTCCCGTCTTTATGTTTAAGCTCCCCAGAAACGATTTCATCTTCTTCTCTGCCTTTTCCTTCGCGAGCTCAAGATCGTCCTTTTCCATGAAGTCCTCAAGCTCCTTCATACCGAGAGGGACAACGTAGACGAAGGAAGCTTCATCCACTCTGGGGAGGATATTGAATCCATCTTCAACGAATTCTTTGCAGTCTGGAGAAAAGTCGATGGGTATCAGTACTCTGAACATACTAACTCCCCCCTCCCTGACTGTTGCCTGGACTGGCCGAAATCTCGTGCATGTCCTCCTTAAATGTGACATCCCTCCCCTTGATACCGAAGAAGTGGGCTATCCTGGGTCTGAGTTTGATGTACGTTATTAGGAATATGACCTGGAATACAGGAAGTGTTGCAGGTGCAATTGCGACCATTGGGGAGAATGCGGTTGCCGCAATGGCGATAGCTGTTCCCTCATTTTTGCCGATGCTAGGAAAGATTCCTGCCATACTGTCCCAGTAATTGAATCTGAGAGCCTTGAACAATAGCGTAAGGAAGACGAGAGAGACCGTGCCGAATACCAATGCCGAATAGAATACCCCAAGAACTGCGTGGATGTTTGTGACGATCATCCTGGATTCCCCGAGGAATATCACGAATATTATCATGAACATTCCAAGCATTGTAACGGTTGGGAAGAGAGGGGTGATTGCCTTGAATTTCACTTTTCCGAGACGCCTTGAGAGTACTTCGTGTGTCGGTATTCCTACCAATAGTGGAATGATTATGATTTCGATGATGGTAATGACCAGAAGCATCGAGGAAACCTGGACGTGATAGGCCGCCCCATACATGCTTGCAAAAAGTGGTATGAGCGGAATAGCAATCAAGAAGGTTATTGTAACCATGGCTGTTGAAGCTTCTATGTTCCCTCTCATCAGGCCAACATAGCCGACACTCATCGAAGAGCATGGAACCAGCCAGGCAAGGAATAGTCCCAGTTTTAAAAGAGGACTACTTATGAAAGCATCTCCCAGCAAAATAGCCATTAAGGGGCCCCACCCAAAATTCATCAAGAGGACGATGGTTAGGAGCTTCCAGTTCTTTACGGCCGTGCCAAGACCCCGGAAATTCATCATTACCATCATTGGGAATATCATGATTATTATAGCTGCGAGTTGAAGATTCTTGATCAAGCCCTTGTTTGCAGCGACCCATCTGAAGTCGTAAAACCCTGCTAAGAGGCCGATGATAATGGCAATTACAACGTAAAATGCCAGGAATCGATCGAGGTGGTCTCTTAATTTCACGAGTCTATTGTTGTTCGTCACGTGCCAATGAGAGTCGGATTATACTTAATGGTTCTAAGCAAAAATTGTAATGAATGATGGTTGCCTTACAAGTATTTGTGGGCCAAGGGCAGAGAACCATTAAGAAGTGGCACTTACAAGTTCGGGGCTAATATTGTCATATGAGTCTCCTCAGGAAAGCAAGTATGAACTTCCCGGATAAGTGGAGGATGTAAACGCCAAAAAAATGAGCTTGAGTGTGGAAGGTCTGAATCTCTTGATTACTGCAGCCCAGATCTGTGCACCCGCGACTGCTCCTACTCCCAAGAAAAACGCAGTTCCCATCGATGAACCCTTGGTCGATCTTAAAATTGCGCCACCTACTGCTGCCAGGGTATCTTCGTTGCAAGCGATGTTCCTATCGTTACATACATAGGTTCACCTAACAGGTAGATCTGACCGGGTACCACTGCATGTCCACCGGCGAAAGCCTTAAAGTTGTACTTCTTCTGAAGTTCAGAAGTCTTTTAAGAAAGATCATCAAAGAATATAGCGTTCCAAGCAGGCCCACCTCCAAAGATAATGGTAAGTTCGAAGGAAACTGGGTTCAGTCCTAGAGGGTCGCGGACAGTGATTCCCAAGACCTTGGCTCCTTCAACCACGACTCGTTCAAGCGCTTCTGGAGGAGCCACGAAAATACCCCGGATACCTGCGTTAGCGATTATTGACTACATTTTCATAAGAGCGTACGGTGCTGTAATGGCCCCACCATTAGAATTGAACTTGGCCACAGGAGTTAACAATGCATCCATGCCACGTAGCCAAGTGTGGATATTTCGCCATAATCCGTAAAGGAGACACGATCGGCGGTCAGTATCACTACCCTCTTGACCCTATTTAGAAATTTTCAAATTTAACCTTTGTTCAATGTCTAAAGCGAATTGTAACTACTGAGTGCAAATATCTTATGCCGTCAAGTATGACACAATGTTATCTATTATTCTTTCCTTTACCATCCCC
>CAYMKC010000045.1:0-8957 GCA_964391105.1 uncultured Thermoplasmatales archaeon | reverse complement strand
GTTTCGTCCTTCTTGAGCAGGAAATAGAGTTTCGACGGTTTGACGTATTTTTCCTTCAGGACGTTGAAATCTGCCATGGCCCAGAGGTATCCCGTGAGTGCGAGGCGATGGATCTTGGTCTCGTCTTCCATATTGATCTCCTTGTATATTTCTGAGATTGACTTGCCATCTCCCCTGAGGATGTCAACGATTCTGTCCTTCAGCAACATCCCCCTAAGGCTACCGTTCGGCATTATAAGTCGACCATTCTCGATTGCAATTTCTTCTGTATCTTTGGGAGTGTGGTGTACTCCATATCTGGTTCGGGTAGCCTGTGTGGTTCGAACGGTCCATTCCTTCTCATGTAGTCTGCGATTATGCCTGCGGTTTGCCTTGCGCCATCAAACGCCTTGTCACTGAGCAGATCTGCTGGACCTATCAGCTTGCCTTCTGCTAGCTGGAACCCGAGTCCTATGACCCTTGGTGGTCCATCGAACCTCGATGGAGTAGCATCGGCTACAGAAACTGGCATTATCGGTCCGTTGTGGCTTCCTCTCATCCATCCGGAAACGAGGTGTGGGAACGTAAAGGCCTCCAGTATCTCTCCCATTGCAGGCAGTCCAGCCTGTCCCCTGACCATGGCAACTGGGTCGTCTTTTCCTACATACTTTCCGGCGATCTCGTGGAGAATGTCCGTGCTCACAACTGCAACCGCTTCTTTCGACATTCCCGTGCTCTCGGCTGGGAAGACTCTCTTTATGACGTATCTCTCCTTTGAACCTATGAGTGCTAGTAAGTCGTACGTCTCTTCCGGCGTCTTAAGGTAAACTCTCTTATGCTTTATCGTGTCCCATATTTCGAACGTAAATCCATCGTGCATGTTTGGATCGATGACGAGACCAGGAGTGTTGAATGGGTCCGCGAAAATCTTGTAAATCGGAAGGTTGAAGGCACCGGGTTCCGTCTTGTCCATCATGAATGCGACTATTGGCTCGCTCCTTCTCTCTTCAAATTCCAGCTCCGCCACTCCCGGTCCCATTCCCTTGAGGTTGCCTGAGAACGAATCCTTCAAGAGATCCTGCCCGGCACCGTACAGTTTTAGTTTCTTTGCGGTCTCGGTTGCCTTCAGGAAGGCATCCCAAGCGAGGTGGTGGACAAACTCGTTGTCGGTTCCGTTCTTGTGTGTCATAATCAACTGCAGGTCGTCGCCAACAGATGTAACGTGATAATCAATAATCTTCGATTGATTCTTTGCTTGTTCCAGTACTAGTCTAGCTTCGTCTTTCAACTGAGGGTGAACTCGCGAGTGTCCCGCCAGTCCGCCTACGTCTGCCTTAATCAAACTAACTGTTATTTTCATTAAGCTATCACCCTTGCCACAGTATATCGCTATACCGTTACAAATAGTTTCTGAATTCCGTGAGCCTAAATGATATGCGCGGAGACAGTGAGAGCGTAAGACCGAAGAGGGCAAAAGTTGTGCAGAATTCTTTTCTATGCTCTCCAGATGAAACCGAGAACTATCAAGACGATTCCTATTCCCATTAGGCCGAGATATGTCACATGATAACCTCTGATTGCGTAAAGTGCCACGCTCAGTACAAGTTCTAGTATTCCAACGGCTACTATCCTCAATTTCATTAAATCACACGCTCATCTTGAATCCTTTCTTGGTATAATAATCAATCCAGGATATCCTTCAACACAGCCAACACTGCGTCCTCACGACTGATCCTTTCGCTGACAACCTTCCTCGCATATCGCTCAACGAGTGAGTCCTTCGACTTCAGGATTTCTAGGATTTCCCTCCTTATCCTCTCCTTCTCGCGTCCTACCCTGAAGTCTCCTTTGTTCCCTTCGTTTCTGGAAGAGTGGATCATCCCCGCTAACTCTTTGATTCCCTCGCCACTGAGGGCTGAAACCTTAACGAAGCTGTGCTTTTTCATCTGGTCCGGGATGCTGATAGTTTCCATCAGTTCCTTCTCTGCGATTATTGCCTCTGGTTTGTCCGCCTTGTTCAGGACAACAAAATCACCTATCTCCATCTGACCCGCCTTTATGGCCTGTACCTGGTCACCCATTCCCGGCGACAGCACCATGACTATCTTGTCAGAATAATGGATTATGTCCGTTTCGTCCTGACCCGTACCAACGGACTCAACGAGTGCCATCGTGAATCCGAGGTGTGACAATAGTTCGAGCGAATCTCCCAGTGCCAGATTGAGCCCACCGGTAGAACCCCTGGTTGCCATGCTCCTGACATATATGTTTTCAGTACTGTCCAGCCTGAGCCTGTTTCCCAGAAGCGAGCCTCCGCTGAATGGGGAAGTTGCGTCTATCATTATTATTGCAAGCTTCTCTCTCTTTGAGAACTCCCCAGCGAGTCTAGAGATCAGTGAGCTCTTTCCAACTCCGGGTGGTCCCGTGATACCCACGACGAAAATGCTCGTCTTCTCTTTCTTCATCTCTTTTAGGAGGCTAGCGTATCCCTCGCTCCTGTTCTCAAGAATCGTGATCAGTTTTCCTATGTCTCTCCTGTTTCCACCCTTGGCCGAAGAGACTAGCTCAGACACCTTTGGCATCCTGTTCCTATTTCCTCAACGATAAATTACTTTTCTTTGGTACCCCTGCGGAATGCACGCAAGGGTAGCAAAACACAATTCAACCTTCCCGGTGAAATCTTGATCGGGAAACTCTCAACGAATCCAAGGTCGTCCTTACCCCTCAGTGCTTCAATCTCCTTGCCAATAGCGTCTTCACAGAACAGATCCGTGGACACGACAGAGAGTATGCACCCCTCTCCCTGCCACTTCATCTCCTCCACCTTGTTGCCGTTGGTTTTGATATAAAGAACGACTTTGTCGCCACAGGTCGAAGAAGCCTCATCTATCTTGATGTCAAAGTCTTCCAACCTTCCATTCTTCGTTGGATTCTGGTATCGGTCCATGACCTCATCGGTGTACATCTATATCTCACCGAGCGAGTTAATGAATGCATCAACATCATCCTCGCCGTTATAAACATAAAACGACGCCCTCGCCGAGCCAGTCAGTCCTAGGGACTTGGTCAGCGGTTCAGCACAGTGGTGTCCGGATCGGACATATACGTTCTTCTCGTCCAGAAAAGTGGCTATATCGTGGGAGTGATAGAGATTGTCAACTCTCACGTTCTTCTTGTCAAGATTTCTCTTCACATTTGTGGAGTCCTTAACATTGAATGCAATGACTCCGCCTCTTTCGTTTGGGTTTCTCGGTCCGTAATAGGTGACATTCTTCATGTCTTCAAGCCTTCTAAGAGTCAGCGAAGTCAGATGCTTTTCGTGGTTTCTGACGTCCTCCATTCCGATATTCTTAAGGTAGTCGACGGCCGCAGAAAGTCCAACAGCTCCCTCCACGTTAGGGGTACCCGCTTCGAACTTGATCGGAGGGTCCTCAAACTCAACGCTATGGAAGTCTACATCCTTTATCATCTCCCCTCCCCTGTTGAATGGAGGCATCCTATCCAGTAGATCGTACTTTCCGTACAGAATTCCTATTCCCATCGGACCAAGCATCTTGTGGCCAGAGAATGCCACAAAATCATACTGCTCCCTCACCTTGAACGGCATGTGAGGAACAGACTGTGCTGCGTCAACGATGAAAGTTGAACCGTTCTCCTTCGCAATCTTGCCAATCTCTTCTATCGGATTCAACGTTCCGAGAACATTTGACTGGTGAGTAACAGAGACGATCCTCGTCTCTTTCTTTATTTTGGACTTTAAGTCCTCCAGATTGAGGTGTCCTTCCTCATCGATGTCAACATAGTCAAGGTTCACCCCCCTCTCCTCAAATCTCATCCAGGGAAGTATGTTGCTGTGGTGTTCCATCTTCGTAATCAGGACCCTGTCCCCCCTCTTAAGTTGTTCACCTATTGTGAAGGAGAGCAGGTTGAGGCTCTCTGTGGTGTTCCTGGTGAAGACGATCTCACTGTTCCTTGCACCGATGAAATCGGCTACATTGTTGCGGGAGTTCTCGTACAGTTCCGTAGCCTCGTCCGCGAGCTTGTAGACGGACCTGTGAACGTTCGCATTGGACTCCTCATAATAGTTGACGATCGCATCCAGGACCTGTCTCGGTTTCTGGGTGGTTGCTGTGGAATCCAGATAGACTATGCCCCTACCGTTTATTTTTTTCCTAAATATGGGAAAATCTTCTCTCTTACCATTGGCGCTAATCATTACCTATCACTTCTTCCACAATTTGAAGATACTTCCTGGAAATATCTTCTGGAAGTGGATAGATGATAGGACTTATAAAGCCTTCTATAACGGCTTTTTTCGCCTCTCTTGGGTCGAGACCCCGGCTCATTAGATAGTCAAGCTGTTCCTCGGAAATGTTGGAAACGGATTCACCGTGCTTCGCCTTAACTTCCCCGTTGAATATCTCCAGAACGGGGAGCGCATTTCCAGCAGCTTCTTTTGTGAGTAGTAAAAGATTCGCCATAAGGAATGACTCAACGTTCAGTGCCTTTTCCGCAATCCTGATGAATCCCCTGAATATTAGCGAAGACCTTGCCCCGAGGATTCCCTTGAAGGCCGTATCATTCTTTCCGTGGACTGCTCTGTGGTCCGTGAACACCTCCAAGTCGAGGTGCTCCTGTTTCTTTCCAAGTGCTGCACCATAGTAACCGGACTCGGCATGCTCTCCCACCTGTATGATCCTGAACCTAGAAATGCTCTTCTTTCCCGGAAGTGAGAGATGGTGGATTTTCAGCGTAGAGTACCTCTCCATCACTATCGTTCGCTCTAGATAGCTCAGCTCCGAGTTCTCTTCGTCCTCGAGCAGGTAGTAGTCCAGGGAAGCATTCTCTCCTATTCTCATCACGGTCCCTTGAGAAACGGAGCTGTTCCCGGTTATAACATAGTTCTCCAAGATTTTTGCAGATGAGTTGCTGCCAATCGAATACAGGTTCCTGACATTGAAGTCCCTGTCGCCCGTGTGCAGTACGTTGATCATCTTGTCCCCTTGGTACCTTTCTGGGATACCCAGGTAGAAACCGTCATTGAAATAACCTTGGTTGATCGCACTCATCTTGTCATAGTCATCGTTGAAGACGTCCGCCGGTTTCATTAGCCCCTGGGAAATGGCTTCGTTGAGGGGAAGGAATTTGACAGGTCCCCCTCCGAAAAGTCTGCATGGAGACCCGTTGTTAGTAGTTATGTTTCTTTGCATTCCGGCACATCCAGACTTCGTTGAACGTAGCAACGGAAGTAGATCGCTGTCCTTCAGTGGAGTGTAGCTACGTACTGAGGGAGAGTCGTGTTCAGAAATAATGGGCAGCCGATCGGCTACCTTCTTCTTCTCTGTGATGATGTCTTCTATGCTCACCCTACAGCACCATACTTGTTCATTTCGAGTTTTATGAGCTTGTTGAATTCTATGGAATACTCGAGCGGTATCTCCTTGAGCACGTCATCAAGGAATCCAAGAACGATCAAGGACCTTGCGTCTTCCTCCCTTATCCCCCTGCTCATCAAGTAGTCGACTTGGTCATCGGAGATCTTGCCCACCGATGCTTCGTGCGAGAATGACGCACTCTCCTCGAGTATCTCGTTGTGAGGGTACGTGTTGCTCTTCGATATGTCGTCGAGTATGAGTGCATCGCACTGCACCGATGCCTTGGAGTAGTACGCTCCGGGGTTGATCCTCAGCTGCCCTCTGTAGACCGACATCCCTCCTCTTCCAGAAATGCTCTTTGCTACGACCTTTGAGCTGGTGTGTGGTGCTGCGTGAACGACCTTTGCGCCGTTATCTTTCCAGACTGGTCCGATCCCGAGTGCAACATTCAAGTTAGACGTGCTGGCATACTCTCCCCTTAATATCGAAGAAGGGTAAGTCATGGTTATCTTGGAACCCAGAGAGCCTTGCACCCATTCCATTCCTCCTCTCTCTTCTACCCACGCCCTCTTGGTTGGCCCATTTATAATGTTGTCTGACCAGTTTTGAATCGAAGTGTACCTCATTTTTCCTCCTCTCTTCACATAGACTTCCACAATTGCTGCGTGCAGTGAGTACTGGCTGTAGGTTGGGGCAGTGCAGTTGTGAACTGCGAAACCCTTTACCAGGTAAGAGTTCTGATTGTTCACTTCCAGGTTGTAAACTTTTTCCTTGAACTTTTCTCTAACTATTTTTCTTATGGGCACGTAGAAATTATTACCCACTTTCCTTACCTGAGCGTGTCTTCTATTCAGTGTGTACTCTACGATAAACTGATCCTTCCTTCCCATCCTTCTTCCCAGGACGGAGTCTTCACTGCCTTTCCTTATGGAGATATTTGCGAAGATACCAATTCTTGCAATTATCTCTTGTAGCTGGAATGCCAGGATCCTGCTCTCAGTCGAGGCCCTTACCCTTACAGTCTTGAAGGGTTTCTTCTCGTTGACATCGCCGTATCCTTTCAGGTAATTGTCCAGCAATATCTTCTGTTTTTCAGGCGGAAGCTCCATCAACACCTTGGACAGCTTCTTCTCAGCCGCTCCCTCTCCCACGTGAGCCTGGCAAAGCTCTACCAATTTCTTGGAGTTAGAAGAAACTGTATAGTACCCGCCGCGAACCTTCGTTAAGTTCGCCTGTTCACCAAGAGTCTTTATTAAGCTGTAAAGCTCAGCGGCGAGACTCTTTTCATTTCTCGACTTGCCAAAACTGAACGATAGGGTAGGCGCATTGAGTTCTTTGTTATAGCCGACAGATCCTTCTGCAGCGTAGTATCCTAAAATCTTGAGCACTTCTGGGGTCATCTCATCGTTGTCTTTTGACTCGGATGGAGCTACGTAAATTATGAAATCCCCTTCTTCAAGCTGGTCAGCCCTGATGTAGTCAGGTTTTGCAGAAACCAACTTTTCTGTCGATACCTCAGACTTCCAGCCATTTCTGGGTTTCCTCGAGGTAGAAACTGAAGTCCTTTTGATTGCCAGTACTGGATGTTCAACAGTAAGCCTGAACGCATTTCCATTAGAAAGAGGGGTGATCGTAAGCATAGTTCCGTCATAGGGTCTCACGAACGTTCTGGTGACTTTAGAACTCACTCCAGAATGTGTCATGACCTCCTCTGACATTCCTACTTCACTTATTGGGACCAGAGTGTCACCTTTGCTCACCAGTTCCTCTGCCGGCAGGCAACCCTCTATGTAGTGGACAGAGGCATCAGGTTCCGTGATTATCAATGTCCTCTCGAACTGACCTTCAAGTGCTCCATTCATCCTGAAATAGGCCTGAACTGGAAGATCCAGATGAACTCCACTAGGAACGTAGAGGAACGAACCTCCTGACCAGACTGCCGTGTTCAGTGCCGCAAACTTGTTGTCTGATGGTGGGACGATCCTTCCGAAGTGCTCCCTAACTATATCGGGATGCTTCTTGACTGCGCTGTCCATATCCATGAAGATCACTCCCTTGTCCTCCCACTGTTTCCTCAACCTCGAATAGACACCCTCGGACTGCAACTGAGCGACGGACCCAGCCAGGTATTTCTTTTCCATCTCTGGTACTCCCAGCTTGTCAAATGTATCCTTTATCTCTTTCGGCACATCCTCCCAGTTGTTAGACTTCCTGTCTTCGGGTCGAATGAAATAGGTCAGCTCGTCGAAGTTCAGCTCGGATAAGTCCGGTCCCCATGTTGGAACCGGCTTTGAGAGGAAAATCTCGAGTGCCTTGAGCCTAATGTTCCTCATCCAGTCGGGCTCATTCTTTGCCTTGGATATCTCCTCAACGACGTTCCTGCTAAGTCCCTTTTCCGTCTGATATACCGGTTTTGTGTTGGTAGTGAAATCGTACTTTATCTCGTTGAGTTTCGTCACATCAACGTCTTCATCAGTTAATTTTTGCATCCACTTCATCTCCCTTATAATATTCGTAGCCCCTTTCTTCTATCAACTTTGCCAGATCGCCCTTTCCGCTCTCTGCAATCTTGCCATTGATCAGCACGTGGACAAAGTCTGGCTTTATGTAGTCCAGGATCCGCTGGTAGTGCGTTATGATAATTATCCCCGCACCGTTCTCCTTCGCCTTGGCTATGGCCCTTGAAACTACCTTGAGAGCATCGATATCGAGTCCCGAGTCGATCTCGTCAAGAATAATGAACTTCGGTTTGAGTATCAACATCTGGAGCGCCTCCATCCTCTTCTTTTCGCCGCCTGACAGTCCCTCGTTGAGTCCCCTGTCTATGAACGAGCCGTCAAGGCCAAAGTAGTTGAGAAGTTCCTTGACCTCTTCGACGAATTTCTTGTACTCCAATTTCTCATCCGGATGGAGCGACGAGTAGGCTGTCCTCAGGTAGTTGATGAACCTGAGTCCCTGTACAGAGACAGGCTCCTGGAAGGCTACAAACAGTCCCTCCCTTGCCCTCTCGTACACCTGGAGGTCGTTGAGTTTTGTGTCGTTGATTAGGAGTTCGCCGCTGTTGACCCTGTACCTGATGCTTCCCACCACGGTGTGAGCTAGGGTACTCTTTCCGGTCCCGTTTGGTCCCATAAGGGCATGTATCTCCCCGGACTTTACGATGATCGTGACGTCCCTGAGTATTTCCTTTCCTCCCACAGAGACATTGAGATTCTTTATAGAGAGTACGTTCGATACCATCGTAATTTGTATGAAATGATGATATTTAAACATTTTTTCCTGTTTAAAGCAATAAAAGCTAAATACCCTATTTAACTGAAGAGAGTTGAATGGGAGAAATCGCTACTCTGGGCAGCAGTAAACAGAGAATTCTTGAAGAATTGCTCGACAAGCCTAGAGTGGTCTATGAACTTTCAGACAAACTCAACATCAGGAGCAACGCAATAAGGGAACACCTCATCATGCTCGAGGGCATGGGTTATGTCGAATCCAAGTTCGTAAAGACGAAGGTGGGGAGGCCTAAGAAGACTTACAGCATCTCTGCAAATGGAATGAAACTCTTCCCCAAGAAATACGATCTCCTGCTGAAGATACTTCTAGACG
>CAYMKC010000044.1:0-9220 GCA_964391105.1 uncultured Thermoplasmatales archaeon | reverse complement strand
ATGATTTTAGAATTGCCCCAAAACAATTCGTTGGCAAGCGATGCGGTCTCTTTGGCCCGATTCAAAGGACTCGTCATTATAGTTTCTGGACTAATCCCCAACTTCGTTACGATAGGTCCTAAATTTCTGACTTGTCTTATTCCAGTTTCGCTCAATCCAGGCCCTTGGTCCTTTGATACTCCCTTTCTTGATGAGTTCATCATCGCGTGTCTATATATGTATACCTGCACTTTTATCACTGTAGGATCAACGCCATTTGGTAAATATCGATTTATGCGTCATATGACGGATAATCTATTACCTAGGTGATTGGTATGTTTGCGTATGGACCTTTGGGAATTAATGTTGGAACTTGAGGATGGAAACCCGCTGATAGATGTATCTAAACACTTTCCCGGCAAGACGTTCATAATGTGGTATCTCTGGAATAGACAGTTGATAAAATTTGATTACGATACCAGAGATGAAGTGATGAAGATTTCAGAGATGCTCAGGAAGAAGGGTTACAAAATTATAAGAACGGAAAAATCAGATCGCCTGGCACTTCTACTTACGGAATGCGATTACGATGGAGAAGTTGACATTTGGAAGATTACAAGCTCCAAGAACTGCCTGGAACTTCCACCTGCAGTCTTTTCAAAGGGGAAGGGAACATTCAGAGTCGCTGGATTCGACGAGAAAGGAATAAAAGGATTCATTCAACAAGTCAACAAGGTGACCGATGCACGGGTGATACACAAGAGGAAACTCCCTCTTAACGTTGTTAGATCCAGTATCTGGACCAGCTCTATACTTTCGAGTTTCTCCCAAAGGCAGGCGGAGAGTCTCATTAAGGCTCAACTTATGGGATACTATAATTCTCCAAGAGGAACAACTACGGGAAACATTGCGAAAAGCATGAAATTGGGCAGGTCAACTTTTGAGGACCATCTGAGAAAGGCAGAAAATGTTTTGATCAATTCATTTGTGCCTTACCTGAAGCTCTTCAACTCTTATGAGAAGAAAGATTTCTATCATCAAACGCTGGAAAGTCCTCCGCTGTCTGAAAAGTCCGAATGAGAGACGGGATGGTATAGTTGATTAATCTCTAATGGAATAAGTAGCGTTCAATTTCAGTAAGTTTTGGGATCGTCAGGAATGGTTTAGTTCCGTCTGGAGGACTCAGTTTTTTGTTGTTTATCCACATCCCCCTGATTCCAATACTCTGAGGTGCAACCACATCCCATTCCAGATTGTCGCCAATCATCCACACGTCCTTTGCCTTCAGTTTCAATGCCTCAAGGGCTATCTCATAGATTTCAATAAATGGTCTGCCTACTCCCTGTTCTCCTTCGATAAGTATGATATCAAACAAATCTGATAGTCCGAAATTTTCAAGTTTGTGTCTCTGAAACTTTGAACTGCCATTCGTGATAAGGGCTAACCTGAACTCAGACTCCTTTAATTTGTTCAGGGTTTCTTTAGCCCCAGGAAAAACATAGAGCATCTCCTCTTTCAATTCGGAATATCTATCCGCTATCCTGTTGGATAAATCTACATCATTTATACCATAATCGCTCAGTACTAGAATGACTATCCGTCTTCGACTTTCGACCAGTTCTCCTCTCCATTCCCCGTGTCTTTCTCTATCAGACCAGAACCAATTTGCCTTGGTTATTATCGACCCCTTTAAATCAGTGATTCCGTAGCTTTCAACCAGGTCAGAAAATTCATTCGCCGTTCGCATCCAGCACTCTTCTGTCAAGACATCGAATGCGATTATGGTATCATCAAGGTCAAGTAGCATACCCTTGGGTAACTCTAAGCTCATGAGTCGTTTCCTTAAACTAAACTTAAGTTATCTATTTGATGTGTTCCTCAACGTATTGCTTCAAAGCAACTGCGTTGTTGATATCATCAACCTTCGAGGAGTAGAGAAATACCACGTCGTTTTTGCTGGATAACTCCAACAGTTCAGGCGTTGATTGATTATTATCAAGCTCTTCAAAATACTTCCTCCTGAATTCGTCCCACTTATTTGGGTCGTGTGAGTACCACTTACGGAGTTCGTTGGAAGGTGCGATATCTTTCATCCACTTGTCAAGGTTCAGCTTCGCTTTTGTGATCCCTCTAGGCCATAGCCTATCAATAAGAACCCTATACCCCTCCCTCTTTCCACTCTCTGCATAGACCCTTGATATGGTTATCACAAACGATTGATTGAATTATGAAAGATAATACCTTTCCCTAAAAAATTGCTTATACTGGAATGAGGTCATATGGTGTGGTAAAGTTTATTAGGTTTACTTTAAGTACTTGGTTGTGGAAACCCGGCCTTTGGTTAGCATTATTACAGCCACCCTCAATGAGAAGGGCAACGTTCCGCATTTCGTTGACAGAGTTAAAAAATCGCTGAGGACTATTCCTTATGAAATCATTGTAGTTGACGATAACAGCAAGGACGGAACAATCGAATTGCTTGAAAGAATGATGTCGAAAGATTCCAATTTTCACGCAATCATAAATAGTCGAAGGGAGGGCCTGTTGAAATCAAACCTGAGGGGCCTTAAGGCATCTGGAGGAAACATCAGGATTGTGATGGATTCAGATCTCCAGCATCCTCCAGAGGTTTTAGGAGAATTGGTGAAGAGTTTCGATAGCGGAAGGGACTGTGTTGTTATGAGCAGATTTGTCAAGGGGGGTCTGATCAACAGGAGGGACGCCTATAGAGCATCAGTCACATCATTCGCAATATCTCTTTGCCACTTATTTGTGCCTCAAACGAGAGGCTTCAAGGATCCCATATCTGGGTTTTTCGCTATTGGAAAGAATGTAAATGTTCCTTACGAGAAACTCTACAAAGCGCTAGGAAATGGGAGGGGGTACAAAGTACTCGTACCTATAATTGCAAATAATGTGGACAGGAAATTTTCTGAGTTGCCATACTATTTTGATAACAGGTTCTGGGGAGAGTCCAAGATAGGTAAAGAAAATCTTCTGATTCCCCGGTATCTGAGAGAGCTCAGTCAATATCGGATTCTATTCAAAAGGACGGCATTTTGAATGGAAGCTGCAAGGGAAAGGAAGATAAGGGAAGCAAGAGAGTTCTTTTCAAGGTTTAAGATGAAGAACTCGCTCTTTGTTGGCATCAGCGGGTCCGTTTCCTATGAACCTAAGGAGGACGATGACATCGACATCTTCCTCATCGCCAAGACAAACAGGCTTTGGTTAACCATACTAGAGGTGCTGATGTTCAGGAGGATATATCGATTCGATGATCTATGCCTGTCCCTCTGCATGGACGACTCATTCGCGACTTCATATTTTACGGAACTCAAGGATGGACTCGCCGTTAATGACTCGATGAAGGTGGTTCCAATATCAGGTGACCAATATTTCAATGGTTTGATAAGGAGATCTTGGCTCATAAAAAAGAAGCTCAACGAAGACAAAGCGCGAACTGATGATCTGGATACATTGAGGAAACCGACCCTCAGTCCAATTGAAATGCTGGCCTTCGTTGTAGTCGCATCTTGGGTAAACATCAAGGCAATAGTTGTTAGCAGGCTGAGCCCCAAATATGGAGAAGGCACGTTCAATACCAGATTCTCCCTCCACACGTGTTATTTTGATACCGAGAAGTACAAGACACTAAATGAAATGTATCTGAGGGGAGAACCATACAAAGAGTAGGGCGATACACAAGATTCTGCGACGTCCATACAGTCACGAAGGTAACCAAGCGAGTTTCAACCCTATCATCTGGCAAAAATCGAATTCTCCAGGAATCTGAACCGTCTGCCCGTTACGGTCATCCACATAGTAACGACTACGCTTAGAGTGAACGCAATCACCAACGGGAACGTGAAGATAACGGAAGAGGTAATCCACGTCCTGAGTGCCTCCTGCTGCCCGAGCGGTGACGTGAAATAGTTCACTGACAGGGATGGAACTATGAAATAAGTGAAAGAGTAACTGAGCAGGGTGAACGCTAATGGATATATGGAGAACACAGCGTAATTCCAAAGATCCCTGTTGATAAGGAACAGGGGGACGAGGACTATCAGATACTGCGGATCTACGTAATTGTAAGTGAGGTAGAAGAACAATAACTCCAGTATGAGATATTTCACAACGTTGCCCCTCCTGTAATAATATACTATGATGATGATAACAATGAAAGGGATGAAGAGGTAGAGGAAGATTGAAGGAAATTGCAGGACCCCAAGCTTAGAGATTATGACCTGCCAAGTCAGTCCCTGTGCACTGAACACACCGTTAAAGGTATTGACAGATCTGCTGTAGATCATCACCTCGAGATCCTTTACGAAACTTCCGGACAGTGCGTACATGATCAGAGCTGGGATGGAAGATAGAACGACTATTGCCGAGTCCCTCAGTCTGTGTCTGCTCTCGATCAGGATGAATGGAAGTATGAAAACTGGAAAAATCTTCACCCAGAATCCCAGGACAGAGGCCAGAATTGCTAGATCATTTCTCCCATTTTGCATGTAATAAACGGACAGAATCAGAAACGCAGAAGCGATTATGTCTAGCTGACCCCAGATTGCACCTATTAGAATTACGAATGGACTCAGCAGCCAGATCTTCGTCATGTTATATGGTAGCTTGAACTTCTTTACCAGAAGATAGTATATAGCGAATACAGAAGCAATCATCGGTAATTTTGTTAGCAAGTAGTATATCGGGAGCGATCTGGGGAAGAAACCAAGCCATGCCTCGTAATAATTCCCGGTCCTGACTCCAGGAAAGACTAGGGATTGAGCGGAAGGGAGAGCGGTATGAGACAACGTTCCGGCAAACACATCCGCAATGATCGACCAGACGAGATAGTAGGGTGGGTAAGTCCACTTGAGCGTACCGGGTAGATTCACCGACTGAATGAAAGGGTTGACTCCTGTAAGAACGTGGAGTCCTCCAGACAACATGAAGAACATGTCGTATCTGTGACCGAGGAAAGCGGATAAAATCAGGAATGAGAGCCAGATTGGGAAGGTCCATAATCTAGACCTGAACGGGGCTAGGTATACTCCTGTCATAAACAGGACGAAAGAGAAGAGTAGGGAAAGCTCACCTATCATTGGGTAGGGTGATGCCTGAACGGATACGGAAACAGGTATGAATTCCCCATTTATGGTGATGAGGAATTTCTCCACATGAGAAGAGATGGGTGGGTGAAGTCCAAAGTAAAAGGAGAGGTAGGAAGTGTTATGGAACGTCTGGTTGAAAACTGTAAGGTGCGTCGAGTATTCCTGGTAAACATAGGCCTGGACTAAACTCTCCGTATGGTTCAAGGTAACGGTGACGAAAACAGACGGTCCGTACCAGAGAAAATTGTGAACATAGAGAACGGTTGGAGTGATAGTAAGGGACCCTCCCGGGAAGGAATAGTTCTCCTGTTGTTGAGGTGGAACGTTTATTGAAAGAGAATATGAAATTATGAAGAGGGCGATGGATACAACAATGAAGATGTACGCATATTTCCGCAACGAACCGACTCCCCTCTTTTCTGGCTGCATTTGTTTCTCTAATCCGGTTTTAAACTAACGCGAGATGCAGGATCAATGGAAATGCGCTCACGCCGTTGAGTGCAAGAATCTGAGGTCATCAACTGCCCACTCACCTCATAGTTAGAGTACTCGTCTGAACCAATCAAAGGAATCGTTGCCATTCCATCAATCAACTTAAATGTAGTTAAAAATATTTGTCCCGATTGGTGATTTTTGATCATCCGTGTTCATAATCTTCAAGATAGCTCGCCTAATTTCAAAGAAGGAAAGGATTAAGACGGTCGTTTCATGGTTACCCATTATAGTGAATGAAGGTACGTGTAGAAAAAATTAATGAACCACCATCCGGCCAAGAGGGCCTTGTTACAAAACCAGATGTAATCGTGCGAACATTCAACTCAGAGTCTACTATAGCCAGTTGCTTGACCAGCGTAACGAACCTTCTCCCAGTAAACAGGTTGATAGTGGTAGACCACCACAGCACCGATGGAACCTTGGATACGGTCAAGAGATTTGGCTGCCAAGTTTACCTAGAAGACGAAGGACTGGGGAAGGCAACAACCCTAGGGATCGCTCGGTCTTCGACAGACTTGATACTTTTCATTGACAGTGACATAACCGTCAAGCGAAAGGATTTCGTTATTCTTGCCCAGGAGCACTTGAAGAATCAAAAGGTAGGTTGTGTGGTCGGAACTTCTATCGGGAACAACTTTTCTTACGGTTTACCTCTTGGCATGGCAATGTTCAGGAGATCGGATATTTCTAAGGTGAAAATACCCGGCAATGTAATGAGCAGGGAGACGTACTTCATTCAGAAACATTTCAGGGAGAATGGACTGAAGGTGAAGTACATACCTGACTCAAACGTGCACAACGCACTCAGCCGCAAATACAGGAACTGGCCAGAGTGGCAGGGATCGTGGGTCAGGCTCACTTCGGGTCTGAATCCGAGGGAGGTAGTTTACTCGTTGATTGTTTCCTTTCTCCTGTTGAGCAATTCGAGGAACATCAAGAATTTCTTCTACATCCCCATATTTCAGTTGAAGCTGCTTAGAGGATTTCTTCAGCCCGAAAGGTGGTCGAGAAGTTTCAGAGCGAGCAACCAGCCATCAACACCAGGTAGAGGTGCCGTACTATGAAGATATATTCGGAACGATTTGCGATAAAATACCTTTTCTCAAACAGCGGAGTATGCTTAGGAGTCGACACAAAGAAATGCTCATACCTCTTCATTGCTTCGAGGAGAGGAGTCCTTTTGCTGCGCAGACCCGTTGGAGATAAAGTTGTGGAAAATCTGAATTACGAGATCCCTGAAATTCACCTTGCGCTCTTGAAGGAAAAGGACAACTCAGCTGGATAGTTTAGTCGGCTTCATTACCATCAGAAAGTGGTCGCCAAGCATTGAGAAAGGCCACCTCTTTCCGAGCCAGGAATCCACTCTCTTAAGTTTATCGAGTTTCCCATTGAACTTCCTGACGTACCCCACAAAATTCGATGGGAGTATTACAACGGGAACACCCTCCCTGTAAGTAAGTTTGAAATGGGGTTCGAAAATTCTCGTGATTTCAGGTAAAGAATAGGAATAGACATCGATGCAGAACCTAGATTCTCCCTCTGGGGAAATGCTCTTCAACCTGTTCAACGCAGACCTTGGTTTTAGCCTGAAGAGGTACCCCCCGATCTCCGCGGCACAGTACTTGTTGTATATGCCCATCACTAGGTTCCCATCGTCCTTCAAGAGTGAGTGTAACTTGCTTGGGAGGTTGCCAAGGTTCCTTATGCAATTAATCGCTCCGTACGTCGAGTAAATTCCATCGAATACGGCCTTTCCATATTGGGGGATCAACTTTTCGATTTCCTCCCCGTTTGCCTTAAAAATCGAGAGGTTTGACTCGAGCCCCAAGTCTTTGGCTTTTTTCTTGACTATGTCCAGCATCTTGGAGGATACGTCGACTGCGAGCACACTGTGCCCTTTTTTGAGGAGTTCCAGTGTCTCAGTACCCGTGCCACATCCTATTTCCAGAAGATGAGATGGTCTATCGAAAACTCTCCCCATCAGGGCGAGTGACCTCTCCCTCAGAAGATAGTTCACTTCGTTTCCAAAAATGTGTCTGTCATATTCACCGGAAATTGAATCGAATTCTAGTTCAAGCCATCTGGAATAGACGTCCTCCATTGAACCATCCGTGGTGGAATCGCTGAGCTCAATTATTCTCGAGGCCGAAGAGAACCACCTCTCCGTTCTATCTTTTCCATACTTGCTCGACATCATTTCAAGTATTCTGTCCTTTGATTCCTTCTCTGATACAAGAACAGCTTTCCTTTCCAGCGAACGTCCTTCCAGTATGACCGTTGCCCTTCCATCTCTCAGAACCGTTGATGGCCATCTCGGATTGCCAACGGTGCCTGCGAGGAAAATCCTATTCCCCTCTTCAACGTATGCTAGCTCCACCTTGTCCCTCCCGGTAACCAGCAGGAGGCTCTCCTTTGCCATCTTCTTCTCCCAGGTTTGGTAATTACAATTTAAAGTCGTTTAAATATATATGCAGTATAGAAAGTCACGAGCTAAGGAACTTGAGGATTGGATTGGGTATCTCGAATCGTATTTGAAATACATTTCACCGCTCCTAAAAAAATTCAGAAATCTATAAGTACGGAATTTTGGATAATAACTAATGCCAGCATCAGGAAAGTATGCCTACAATTTCAGAGCCCAAGGAATCGTGTTTATTTTGGCTTTCTTGACTGCAACCGGAATCCTATTTACCGACAAGAATCTCCAGACAGATTTCGGTTCCCACCCCCCGTACTTCATTCACTGGTACGGGATGCTCGTCATCTCACTCGTTTCTACTATTGCAGGCATAGTCCTGTTAGTCTCAAGGAAAAGGGGTCTTGGTATTGCCGGAACTTTGGTTTCTACAGTTCTGGTACTGTTTCTTATTGGTGACATTGCCACATACTCACAGGTAGGGTTTAATTCCGCTTCCCAATTTGCAACATACTTGTTCGGCGTCACCAAATATCCAAGCTCACACCCGTACATTCCAGGGCTATACGACCTTCTGCTCATACTGTTCGTAGTCGCTACGATACTCGGTATGATACAGCTGAGAATGGGGAATACTGAAAAATTGCCACAGAACAAGGGATGATCATTCTCTAGGAATGGTTCATGTTAAACCCTGCATCGGAAGTTTCTGAAAGACTCTTTGTAAGAAAAAAGATGACCTTGTTGAAAGTAGTGGTGTTGGCCGTATCGCTCTTGATGCTCCTACAGGTTGCCCTATACTCGGCGGGTGCCCCAAACAACACGAAGACTCCCATAAAACACCTCATAATATTGATGATGGAGAACCACAGCTTTGACAACATATTTGGTATGTATGGAAAAACGTCCGCCGGGAGCATAGCAAGGGAAGTCACCATTCCTTACAACCTCATCTCCCATCCAGTGTCTCAACCACTGAATCCTGTTGAGCCTGGTAACTTTTCAACATCAAACCCTTACGAGGGCTACAACAACTATCACGAGGACTGGAACAACGGTAAGATGAATAGATTTTTGAATGGTTCGGGACCAAGCTCACTGTATTATTTTACTGCTGATCAGATGGCGCTGGAGTGGGCACTCGCGCAGAACTATGCAATTGGAGATATGTACTTCAGCTCAACTCTCAGTGAAACACTCCCGAATCGTCTATACAGTC
>CAYMKC010000043.1:0-9268 GCA_964391105.1 uncultured Thermoplasmatales archaeon | reverse complement strand
AGTGGCCTGCGTACTGTAACAATCCATCTCTTTCTAACCCTTTGCTGACCTTCATCAATCCTAAAAAAGGATTTCAGTCCTTCCCCTGCGACTATATTTCACAGGGTGCATAATGAGCAAAAGTACCATAGCGACACTGCGTATATATAGATTTCTTAATGCCTTATTTTGGCTATTTTCTTACCTCTGGGGAACAGTTGGAATTTTCAAATTTCTTCTCTCAAGTTATGTATCCTTCGGTGGTAAACCATTCTAGCTCCTTTCTTAAGCCTTGAATTACCTCGACTTCGGTCTTTGGGTGCGTTTTGGATAAATCGATCATCAAAAATTTGCTATTTTAAAAAGTGAGGACCCAGAAACAATCCGTTTCTTATTCCTTGTTAAATTCATCATGCAGTTTAGTAAGTCATTCTGGCAACAATGCGGCTGAAATTTGGAAGTACCCTAACACCTTCGTATTGCTATAGCCTTTACTAATGTCAACCTTATTTGCAATACTTCCCTAATACATGACGAAATCAATGCAATGACGCAGCAGAGGAGGAATATAACAATTACCTCGTGGAACAGAATAGATGATGTGCCCTCTCGATGCGTCAGAATAGATTGACGACTTGGTTCAGTCTTGTAAAATACAGCCAATAAGAAAGAGTCCAAAAATTATCATCACAGCGTTAGGATACTCTTCCTTCCAGAATCTTGCCAAGCCCTTGCTTGACTATTATGCTGGCATATTTGGTAGGTAGCGTCACAACGTCTTCCTTCCTCAGGTTGACAAGCTTTCCCATTATGGATATACCCTTGATTTCTTGTAGTATGTATACCACCACATTCTTGTCTTCTGTGACTTCCCGGACTCCGCTATCCTTACCCTCTTCCACCGCTTCCTCCTTGCTTTCATTTGATGGAATGATGATCTCTCCCTGCTCGAGTTGCGAGGAGAATTCGTTGACCGCCTTTGATACGTTTTCGAAGAAGATCTGTTCCTCCGGAGTCATCTTGCCCCCAAGCTCCTCCTTCTCGTTGTTGGCCTTCGCCTTGAGAATCTTTGATACCCTCAGTTCTATTATCCTTTTCAGACATAGCTCAGACGACTCCAGCTCGTTCATTAGTTTGGCAATCTGTCGAGAGTTTTTCTTTACAGTCTCCGTCTCGATCCTTTCTTTGAGACTCTCCAGATAATCCCTGGCCTCTTTATAGAACTGAAACGAAACTTGTTCAAGCGTGTAATCGTTCTTCACCTCCAGTCTAAGCAGTGAGTTGAGAAAACTTTCGTTGACCTCTCCCTTCATCATCTATCAAATCACTTTATCCATAAATATCATTTCTTTTCCAACACCCCCGAAATCAGGTCACTGGTAATTCTGAACTCTTTTGGCAGCTTTGGGTTCTTCCCTGCAGATCCCCTGACCTGGAAACACTCGTGCCTCCCCCTGAACTCTCCTGAGTTTAGCGTTATCCTTCCCACGAAGTGGATGCTCTCATCCCTGCTCGTTACCTCCTTAAGTTTGGCAATGATTTTCGCTCTGTCGTAGCTCTTTAGCACCTGGCAGAACTCTTCAAACACGAAATACGTTGATTCGTATTCCTTCATATCTGAAATCAACCCGACGATCTCTGATTCAAGGTCCTCCCTGCTTTTCAGGGTAAGGTAATCGAAGTCTCTTATCCTGAAATCCTTCGAAATGGTAGGGAATCTGATGGGTTGAACAAACCCCTTCTCCTTACCGTTGGGATTCAGCAACAGAAAATCGAACGGATCTGATGGCAATTCTATTTCCGTCCCAATGAGCTCCTTCACCCTAAGCCTATCAGGCTCCGTCGATTTCATGAAAACATAGTTTGAAACGTTTGAGAAGAGAAGGGATTCCAAGTTTGCTGTGATGGCTCTGAACGAAGTTGTGACGAATGTAACTCTCAACCCAAATTTTCTTCCGGAACTGAGCAAGTCGGCCATGAGGCTGCTCTGATAGTCTTGGCCCTCTTCCAGGAATAGGAAATAGGTGCTTCCCCTCGTGGAGGAAATTGCGAACCAAATGTACATTGCGAAAATGTTCGAGAGCAGCTTTGAGTCCTCATGACCTAAACTGCTCCTCTCCAGATCAAAGAGCACGAGATCGTTTTCATCCATTGCCCTCTTGATCAGGCCATCGTCTTCGGGGTTGCAGATCATTGACCTTATCACGGGATCGTTTACCAGTCGTCCTATGGCCCTCTCGGTACTGGCTAATTCCTCTCTTTGCAGACTATCCAATTCATAAAGAAACTTTTTGAGTTCGGGATCTTCGGTGGTCATCGATATTTCATCCCTCGTTTTTCTCTCCTTGAAAACGTTGTAAAGATCAACCAGGGTCATTCCCCTGATGTTAGCCAACAGTGATATTCCCCTCGTGATCAGGTCTTCCATCCTCGGACCGACCAGGGGATCAGTAAATTGAATTTCCCTCGACGATCTCAGGATGGAAACAAAATCCTCAGCTACCCTGTAAGACATCCCTGTTTCAACACCTCCCCTGATCACGTTTATCGAATTCATCGAGTCGGGGGAAAAGATGAACTTCCTGAAGTCGCTCTCTTCCATCTTCTTCGCCGTATCGCCATGAGGGTCTATCAGTATGACCTTCCCCAGCTTGTTGTTCAGTATGTGATTCATGACCCCGACGATCATAGAACTCTTCCCCGCACCAGAGGCTCCTGAAATAAGGGTGTGCGGGTTTCTTTCCGCGTCTGTGAACACATCACCCCGGTTTGCTGTGGTTCCGATCTTAACCCCGCCTCTGTCAAGGGATACCACGGATGTGGGAATGAAGTGATGGATCTCCCACCATGCGATAACCGCCCCCGAGAACCCGATCTTTCCTTTCCTGGCGGTTACAGTAGAAGATGAGAAAATGTGACAGAGATAGTTGCCAAGGTTTTCATTGCTGTATGCAATGGATAACTTCCATCCCTTGTATTCTCTGGATTTCCTTTCGAGTGCCCCATCCGCTGAGTCGAGTTTTTTCACCTTGGATTGTTTAAAGAAGTGCGGCTTCATTTCCAGCAGTAGGCTGCCGAACTCCTCTTCGTTCAACAGCTCCACAATTTTGTCTGCATAATTTCCGCCCCAGAATTTGATGAGCCGGGAGTCTCCTTTAACAAATATTTTCCTCCCCCTTTCCTTGAAATCTACCTCATCAGAGAACTTCCAGCCCGACCTTCGCAAGAATTCACTGTTGTTCCTTAGAGAGAATATTAGGGTCCTCTTCCCTTTTTCCTTGAGGAATAGGAGCGTTATGCTCCTCCCGCTCCTCAGCCACGACAACAGAAATGGATTCGACTCTTGGATGGGTGAGATCGACTCAGCTCTTAGGAATTCCATCGACCCTCTCCATCTCCGTCCTCGATGTTTGAAATCTGAGTATAGTAGTGAATCCAGGTGCGTAGAAAAGTGCCTCAGAGTAATTTCCACTGAACCCCGCTCCGACCTTGAGAAAATTAGACAACCCTTCGTCCAGAGAATAGAATTTCTTCATCTCTTCAGTTACTATCTGATGCCTGAAGAGGACGTGTATCGAACAGTTTTCCATTATAGCTATTGACGGCCCGCTCTTCAGGAAGTCATTTGCTGATTGCGATATGAATATCAACGATACATTGCTGTGTCTCGCATGTCTTATGTAGCGCTCAACCGAAGTGACAACGTTGTCCTGAAGAAGGTAGTGCGCTTCGTCGACCACTAAATTCACAGGAGCCTCATCTTCACTCCTCATCAGAAGGTCCAGGGAGAGCAGCATGTAAAACGGCAGCAGCTTCTTAGGTACGTTCTTCAGATTGATTCTGAGGTCTCCCACAAGACTCTGATTCTCTCCCGAACAGAACTTTTTGAGTGACCCTTCAAAAATGGGAGATATCTTGTTGTAAGTGTCCGAAGCCTGCGACTTCACAAATTTCTTTAGAAATTCTAGATCTTCGCCTGATTCGTACATTTTTGTTATACCAGTATCCAATATTCCGCTGTCCTTGTTGTCTAGGTCGAATAGTGTGAGGAGAAGCGCAAGAGTCCTGTCCACATTCTCCTTCAAGCTGAGGAATTCGACCCTCGCAAATATGTTCATTTCTTGGTTCAGGAGATCTATCGATTCCATCCCGATGGTCCTGGCAACTGCACCGTATTCGCCGAGGGGATCGATTATCTTGATGCTCACTTTTCGCGTAATCTTTTCCCTCAACATCGTTGCCTTGACAAAGAAGGACTTGCCGAACCCCGTCATTCCTAAGACCAACTGGTGGGAGGAGGGAAACACTGACCTGTCGAGGAAGACTGGTGCCTTCGAAACGTCACACGTCCCGTAGAAGGTACCACTCTCGTGGAACAGGTAGCCGTGATTTATGGGCAAAAGATTTGAGACAGAGAAGGGATCGAGGTATACCCCCTCCAATTTACCGTCAATCATCTTGTTTCTAACCCTCACATCGGAGTATCTCTTGTTCTCCGCTTTCACTCCAAGCTTTCTAAGACGCTGAAGGAGATCTTTCTTCGCCGACAGAACCTTTACGGGTTCCCCCTTTAGAAAGTATGAGTAAGAAAATTTTATCAGTTTTGATCTTCCAGAGGCCACCTCCTCTTTTAGATTCTGTATGTTTTGAATGGTCAGTTTGTTCGATTCCACACTCCTGTCATTAATCTTTTCGTGGTTTATGAGACGTAGACTCCTCTTACCAAATTCTCGGGTGATGATCTCCCATGCGGTGTTCTCATCTATGGGATGGATCCTGACTATCTCCCCGATCGTTTCGTCCTCTCCAGTAATCTTTGTCCTGAACCGTTGGTCAATCTCGAAAGGGAAGTCCTTCGCAAACAGGAAGGAGTGCGCTTTGTTGCCCTTTAAGAAGAACCATTCCTTCTGAATGACTGAACCGGACTTCTGTTCAGATTGCGTCATTTAGTGCCTTCGCCTGTTCAACTGAAAGTCTTGAGAATGCTATGCCATAATTGCCAAGCGTCTTCTCAAGGTCTTCTGTTCTCGCTCTGCTCACAGTAATGAAGTAGGCATCTGCCCAAGCGTCGTTTTGAGAGAATAGTTCATCATACTCTTTCCTTCCCATCTGAAACTTTTGGAGCGGGATTCTATAAGGGTGCCTTATCACCATGATGTCGTCAGAAAATGATCCGATTATAGCCGACCACACCGCTATGATGTTATCGTCGTGTCTTTCTGAAAGACCGTAATTTGTTCCGAATATTTCGTATGAAGCACTGTTAGCATCTGTCATTTGATGCAGGGAAGATACGGTAATTCCCCTTACCTTCTTGACTATGAATTCATCCACATAGTCGTGCTGAATCCTTAGCAGGAATACTGGGATCAATACGAGACTCAGAAAACCGTAGGATCCCAGGAAGTATATTGCTAGCAGCACTATGAAACCAACGAGGATAATCCTGTAAAGGATCATACCTTCAAGCATTCCTATTCTGAACGCGGAGGTTTGAAACTTGACCATCTTCACCATCGTTCATTTCACCTCAAAAAAGAGTGACGAGTTTGCCGAGCTCCCTGAGTTCAGGGGACTGAACGGACGAATAGTTCCAGTCTGTGGAGCTCCTCCACTCCCACCTCCCTCAGAAGAACCTGCAAACGTTTTTACGATCTTCTCTGCCCCTTTGATGTTCTGTGTGGTAATGCTCATTGACGAGTTAACACCTCTACCCACAGCCCTTCCTAAAAAGTTCGTTGCCGATCTAGACGACTGGCTGATTGCGAGCATAGTTGGAAGCGCATCCGCAAGTGCAAGGAAACCGAGAACCAGAACGCTGTTATTTCTGACGTACGTTGCAAGGATGAGTGGGATTGCTATCAAGATGGGTGCAACCAGAGAGTCAATGAAAAGGAACCAGACCCTTTCGCCCAAATCTCTGGTCTGTGGCAAGATTATAAGAAGAGTGAAAATGGGTGCGATTATGGGGAATGTGTATATTATGGCGGCCCTCATGGACAGGAAAAGCAACAGATAGAGCATCAGGAAGACGAATATCACTAGGATCAGAAGACTCACAATGGACCCTGCGTTTCCTCCTATTTCAAGACCAGCAAGCACATTAGATCCCGAAGCAAATGTGTGTGCTGGTATTCCGTAGCTCCAGAGTTGCGAGTATAGCATTGACCCTATGTACAGAAAGTCTTGGAAAAGAAAAAAAGAAACATTGGATAAGACTAGTAGCAGAAGGACTTTAATCCAGACGTTCTTGAGATCGTATCCGAGTTGCAGGCTGCTGTTTAGAAGAATGAATAGTCCAAGAATTATCAGAATCAATGTCAATACAGGATCATAGATAGTGAACATGAGAAAATAGTACAGCGACTTTACCCCTCCTCCGATTGTACCATTCACTATGTTCGGAAAGGAATACGTTGGTGCGAGCAGATACTTGGAAACGAAGTCACTGTACAGAGAAATCAGTACTGGTTTCCCTACGAACACTACGGCGGACAAGATGTAACTCAAAGCCTTTATGATTGCATCTACTATTATCGAAACGAAGTTCATGCGAAATCGTCAGATCATCCAGTGACTATGTAGTGGACCACCGCGTATAAGACTCCGCTCACTGCCATTACAAATATTACGGTACCGATCAGAGCATCCTTTGTTCTCTCCTTGGCGTCAGCTTTCCTGTCTAGGTCCTTTGAGAAATACCCCATTGCGATAGGTATCCAAAGAATAGCTATTATTACCCCGGAAATGCCAGCAATTATCCCAAGAGCTCTCTGCATAACTACGTTCAAGAGCGATGCGTTGTTGTATGCTCCAAACTGCAGTGCTTGGGTAGTCGTAGCACCGTGGACATAAGAGACAGGAACCACGGAGATTATCAATATGGTCAGTGCCAAAATGTATAGTCTCATCTTACCCCTCCCAAACTTTTAACATTCTCCCGTATAAAATGTTTTTTCGGATTTTAGGTAACTTAGACTTTTGAGAAACTATTTTCTCCCTTTCCAGGGAAAAGTGATCAGGTAATTTCCTTGAAGGAGAACTTGGCTTTGAAGTGCCTTAGAGGTAGATCTTTACCAAAAGTCACGTCAACCGGAGGAATCTTGTCCCTATCTTCTTGGAGGAATTTTACGGCCTCCACCACCGACTCGAGATCCTGTTTTTCATATCTAAGCCTTGGTACTGCAAATCTGACAAAGTTAAGCTCAGGAAAGATGTCTGAGCCCGTTGCCTTATCATATGAGCCAAACGAGAAGTACCCAAGTTCTACTGCCCTGTGACCATAATTCGCCAGCAGCAGGGCTGTAAGCGATATACCTCCAAAATCTCCTGGTTGCATATCCGTCCCCTTGAAGAACCTGGTTACATCAAGATAGATTGCATGTCCTCCGGCTGGAGTGACAACTGGAAGCCTTTCTCTTTCCATACTTTCACCAAACTGCTGAACTTGCTTGATCCTGTAGTCGAGATAATCCTGGTTGGTAACCGTTCTCAGTCCAACTGCAATCGTCATGATATCCCTTCCCGATATTCCCCCATATGTAGGATGACCCTCGGTAGTAATCTGATAATTCATAATTTGATCGGGGAGTTTGCTATATTTCTTTACGAAGAGACCATCGTCCTTTAGAAATAGTCCTCCACCCATATTTGATAAACCATCTTTCTTGAAGCTCATCGTAAAACCATCGACGTAGGAGAACATTTCAGAGACAATCTCGCGTATTTCCTTTCTCGAGTAACCACTCTCGTGACGTTGTATGAACCATGCATTCTCTGCAAACCTACAAGCATCCAGGAACAGTGGAACATCGTGATTGTGGGCTATGTTTGCTGCCTCTCTTATGTTCTGCATTGAGACGGGCTGACCGCCACCCGTGTTGTTAGTGACAGTCAGGAAAGCGAGAGGTATTCTGTCGGATGACTCCTTAAGAAGTCTCTCGAACTTCTCTAGATCCATGTTTCCTTTAAAATGGGAGTCAGAATTTTCATCGTTCAGTGCTGACGAAAAGAGGTTTAGAGCGGTCATTCTGTTCGCTTCAATGTTTGCCTGAGTAGTATCAAAATGGCCATTGCTCGGTATGATCAAATTGGTACCCAAGTTCCCTAAAACCGAGAAGAGTGCATCCTCTGATGCCCTGCCCTGGTGAAAAAGGAATGCGTTTGGTTTCCCCATAGATATTGGGTTGAAGAAACCTTCACCAAAAGTTTCTTTCACCTGTTTCATTAGAACGAAGTACCCCCTGTTGGAGCCATATGCTATGTCTCCGACGTGCAGGGCTGCCCACTGTTCGTTCGTCATTGTAGTTGTGCCTGAGTCAGTGAGCAGATCGCAACCGGTCACCATTTCCGCAGGGAAAAAGAAAACGTTTAGACCTGCTTCTTCAAGAGCTCGGACCCTGTCCGACTTTGAGTACTTCTTCTTCAGTTCCACGGAGTGATTGAGGTAGGGCCTGGGTTTGATCCTTAAGTGCTTATCGTCCTTGAACTCTCCGGATACTAAGGACAGGTTCATTGATGCCCATTAATTTATGGAGTTAAAAGCGTTTCTGAATTGATCAGTTGCCTAGATCAGAGTGCTGGATTTTATGAGATTAGGAGTGCACTTTAATTCTGCATACTAAAATTTATTTTTGTCGAGCGAAATGCCCCTTCCTACAGTGAGGGGAGAAAAGCGATGGAAAGGTGAATATATGTAATGCGATTGTATATGCAATAGAATGATAGCCAACAGAGGAAAGAGAACAACGCTGTTGCAGGTACGTTTGACCGATGAGGAGTATTCCTCCCTGGGAATGCGTGCCAGAAGGGAAGGAATGCCAACATCCACATTCGTGAGGGTGAGGATGCTGGAATACTGCAGGAAGGAAAATAAAAAGGATGAAGACCTATAGGTTCAGGCTGTACCCATCTGCTGAACAGGAAGCGGTGCTCATCGATCAATTGGAGTTGTGCAGGCACCTGTACAACTCGTTCCTGCTTGAGGGAAGATATGCATACAATGGAAAGAAGAAGTCTCTCACATACAACCACCAGCAGAACGAGATACCTGAACTCAGGAAAGGAATTGAAGAATACAAAGAGATTTATTCCCAGGTCCTGCAGGATGTCGCTAAAAGAGTGGACAGTGCATACCGGAATTTCTTCAGGAGAGTCAAAGAGAAGAAATCTGGTACTATTCAAAAAGCAGGTTTCCCCAGATTCAAGCCATGGACAAGGTACAGATCAATAACATATCCACAGTCGGGATTCCATCTGATGGAAAACGGACACCTGAAACTCTCAAAGA
>CAYMKC010000042.1:0-9279 GCA_964391105.1 uncultured Thermoplasmatales archaeon | reverse complement strand
GGACCCTTACTCCAACCTACTTGGCATTAAGTCGAAAATACTGGACGATGGAAAGGCCGAGTCAATACTCATCCTTGAAGACAAGCACTTGAGGCTAGGAAATATCGTACACGGAGGAGTAATCTGCTCACTTGTCGATATGGCAGGCGGAACTGCAGTGTTGTCTATAAGCAAGAAGAACCAGGTTACAACAAATCTCGACATCAACTTCCTGCGCCCAATTTCTAAATCGCCCGCAAAGGCGGTTGGTCAGGTAATCCGAAAGGGCAAGAATATATGTGTCGTGAAGGTTGAGGTTTTCGACGGCGAGGGAAAATTGTGTGCATATGCCACTGGATCGTGGTACATATTCAACGACTAACTATTTAGGGCACGAACACATGTTCGTACGTGTCACTCGAGAGCATCGGCATCCAAAGGA
This sequence comes from uncultured Thermoplasmatales archaeon, assembly GCA_964391105.1. Lineage (GTDB taxonomy): Archaea > Thermoplasmatota > Thermoplasmata > Thermoplasmatales. The sequence goes on along the minus strand of CAYMKC010000042.1, from coordinate 8,858 downwards.
TACCCACCGAATCGAGACAGGGGAAACCCAGATCTTTGTTTACCCTCTGGTTTGCAGCTAATCTGACAATTGCAGACTTCGCTCTTGGGTTCCTGCCCTGGGAAATGGGGATGAACTTTGCGAGCTCGATCATGTCGATAGTCATTGGAAATGTTCTGGGAGCAGTTATTGTGGGTATTTCTGCCATGATGGGCCCAAAAACGGGATATCCACAGATGATGGGCACAACAAACTCGATGGGAAGACGAGTAATGAGAGTCTTTGGAATTATCAACCTGTCCAACACGGGTGGCTGGTTCATAGTTAACAACATTCTCAGTGTTTCAGCGCTCTATCTGATCTTCGGAACCTCTTACCTTCTCCTTGTCCCAATCTTTGTTTTGATAGTATATGTCGTAGCCTATCTTGGACACAATTTCATTCACAGAGTCGAGCGGATTCTATCGTACGTTTTGGGAGTCCTTTTTGTCATTGTCCTCGTTAAGATTCTGTTTTTTCCGTCTCCTTCTCTTCACACGATTGCCGGTCTATCCCTCTCATCGACGACAGTCAATTTCTCCTTCTTCGGAATGATAGCACTCTCCTACAGCTACCTGATGAGCTGGGGACCGTATGCGTCAGATTATTCCCGTTATCTGCCTCAGAACGTATCGCTCAGGAAGGTGTTCTCAAATACATTCCTTGGATCATTTATATCTACGACGTTCGTAGAAATAGTGGCACTAGTAATCTCTTTTGAAATCCTCAGTGGATCTTCAATCTCCTCACTCAAGGCTGTGTCAGGTTCGCTATATCCCTTGTCACTTATCACAATAGCACTTGGGGGTGTAGCTGCGAATGTGTTGAATCTCTATTCTGCCTCTCTCTCCGGTCTCGTAGGAGGTATCAAGTTGAGCAGAACAAAATTTGTGGGGCTGGTTGCATTGGTAGGGCTAGTCCCGTCTATCCTTTTCTACCAAGGCTTTTACAACTTCTTCCAGTCGTTTCTGCTTGTCCTGGACTATTGGATATCACCGTGGGTTGCGATTCTCATTGTTGACTTCTTGCTGCTCAAGAGACAGAAACTGAACTTTGAAAAGGGAATGAATTGGAGTGGAGTCATAGCATATCTATTTGGTTTGTGGTTGTCCGTACCTTTCATGAACGTATTCCTAGGGAACTTCAACTACACTTTTGTAATTTCCAGATTCCTTGGGGGAAGCGACATTAGCTACTTTGTTGGGTTCATCGTTGCTGGGTTTGTCTACTTCGCCCTTGAACTAAGACGGAGAAAACCAGCATCCAAAATTCGGCACCAGGAGCCAGTAAGTCGCTAGACAGATCGGTTCAACCGTCTATTTCATTGAAGGATCTAATCACCGGAGAAAAAGTAACATTCGCAACCCTCTCCTCGCTTCTGGAAACGAGGCAGACCTTCATGCCTGCGGTCCTTGCCGCTTCAAGCTCAGGAATGGAGTCGGAAAAGAAGACGAAATCGTCAGGTATCATTGATCTTGAGGTCGCTATCTTCCTGTAACTTTCACTCTCCTTCTTGAGACCTATGCTGTTGTCATAGTAGTCCCTTATGAAAGGGGTCAGATCACCTTCGCTAGAATACGTGAACAGGAGTCTCTGCGACAACACACTTCCTGAAGAGTAGATACAGGTGACCTTTCCTTGTTCGTACCATCTCTTAAGGGTTGGTGGAACATCCCCATAGACCTGACCTTCGAGATTTCCAGACTCGAATCCCTCCCGCCAGATGAAGCCCTCAAGGTGCTTAAGCGATGGGAGTTTACTATCCCCATCGATAAGCCATTCAATGTATCTGATTAGTGCGTCCCATCCGAAATCTGTGGTGGGCTCCGCTTTCTCGGTATAGGCTCCCGACTCAAGATCTGACCTCTTCGCCTCAAACAGATCGTCCAAGCACTCCCTCACTTGTCCATCATTCCTCGATTTGCTTAAAAAAGGTCGAAGACGGGCCCGGGCAAAATTGAACATCGTTTCGTGAACAAAATCTACTGGTGTAGTAGTACCCTCGATATCGAGAAGTATTGCCCTAGCCTTTTCGTAGCCTTCTATCTTCATTTAATGTTCATCGAGCCCGGTCTAATATAAGTAGGACCTAGACACAGCGGTTGGTATTTCTTATCAACACCACTCTTCGTGTAGTATGGAGTCCAGCCAGTGGTATTCTGGAACAGTCTAATTGCCGTTATGTGTCGGTCTTCGCACAGGTCAAACCAGTGATTGGTCAGCTTCGGTATCCTGATCAGGTCTCCTCCGCTGACCTCGATTGACGTGACCCTTCCGATCTTTGGATGTATGTGGAAGATCCCTCTTCCCGATATCGTGAATCGCACTTCGTCTTCATCGTGCCAGTGCTCTTTGTTGAACTTGGCCAGCATGTCCTCCAACCCTGGTGTTTCAGGACCGATATCAATTACGTCAGCAGTCGTGTATCCCTCCCTCGCCTTCAGCTTAGAAATCTCCGTGGAATAGGCTTCAAGAATTTGGGCCTGCGACTTATTTGGTGGTACCTCGTCTATCGAGGCCCACAAATCGTACTCTATCCCTATTCCGCCTAGATAGTTCTTTACTTCATCGTAACTCTTTAAGGCCCTATCTAGTCCAACTATTTTCACAATAGCCATTCCTATTCACACCTCATTCTCTATCTGTAGAGTTCTACCAACCACTTCGAGCAGAAACTCTATAACTTCAGCATGCCTCTTCGCTTCTTCGATCGTTTTCCCCCAGGTGTAAAGACCGTGACCCCTCAACAAGAGTCCATGAAGCTTCTTTCCCGACTGCAACAGTTCCGACACCCTCTCTGAGACCAGATCCATCCGTTGAGAGTTGTCGATGATAGGAAGCCACTCCTCGTGTTCGTGAGTCGAGACATTCTCTAGCCCTTTTAGCATTTCAAAGTCAGAGAGCTTTATACCTCCTTGGCTCCAGAATTTCTTTGATAGTACTGTTCCCCACACCGAATGGGTATGGAAAACTGCCCCAGCGGAAGCTATGCGTACGATTGTAAGATGCAACTGAGTCTCACTGGAGGGGCGTAAAAGTCCTCGAAGGTTATTGCTATTCTGATCGACTTCGATTATTTCTGAATAAGAGAGCCTGCCTTTGTCCACTCCAGATGCGGTGATTGCAACTCTGAGAGGATTACTTCCGACTACAGCACTAAAGTTTCCGCTCGTCCCATATACCCATCCCCTATTGTAGAATTCGGCCCCAATCATAATCAGTTGATCGTAAATCTTTAGATTTGGATGGTAGTTATGGGTTTTCTCCGAAGTCTGGTTACCTAGCACGTTTCACCTCTGGTTTTTCTAAAGCGGAACTACTTAGCGATTCGAACCGTCCATATGCGTGGACAGGGAATTTGTCTCGGGAGCGAACGGATGTTCGAAATCTCCTAAGTGTTCATTTTTAGACTTGATTAAAAAGTTTAATCGGTCACAGTATTTCAACTTTATAACGACTTAAAAACTACTAAACGACCCGAACATAAGCCCAGATTGAATACAATGTACGGAAAGAAAGGAAAACAGAAGAGCAGAAATTAATCAAATGTGGAAAAATTGTGTCTTTGACTCGTTAGATTGAAACGCCCCAATACATTATACGCCTTCATGAACAAATCTTTAAATAACGAGTCTAATTTTAGAGGCTGGTGACGACTGACGAAGACTGACGACGACATAGATGGATATAATGATGTCGAGGAAGTCCTAAGACAACTCAGAACCGCTGAGGAGGAGAAGAGGTATGCGGAGCTTGAGAACAAAAGATTAACGGACGAGATAGAAAGACTCAAGAAGGAGATGAACAGGTTAAAACTGCCGCCGCTCTTGATAGGTTCGATTGAGGACGTAATTGATGAGAGAAGGGTAGTCATAAGGAGTTCAACTGGACCGAGTTTCCTTGTCTACACATCGGAGCATATCCCAACAGCTAAGCTCACGGTTGGAACGCGAGTCGCGCTCAACAAGGCAACGCTGTCAGTTATCTCGGTTATCCCAGAGGCATACGATCCAACCGTAGTTGCTGCAGAGATTGCTGAAAAGCCAAATGTGACGTTCAACGAAATTGGAGCTCTAGAACAGCAGATTAGAGAGATCAAAGAAATGGTGGAGCTTCCTCTCTTAAATCCAGATATTTTCAAGAAGGTGGGCATTGAACCACCTACCGGAGTCCTCCTGGTAGGAGCACCCGGGACGGGAAAGACCCTTCTTGCAAAGGCAGTTGCAAACAGCACAAATGCAACTTTCATTAGAGTAGTCGCTTCGGAACTAGTCAGGAAATACATAGGCGAGGGCGCAAGGCTTGTAAGAGAATTGTTCGATCTAGCCAGGAAGAAAGCTCCTTCCATAATATTCATAGATGAACTGGATGCAATAGGATCACGAAGAATAGACTCCTCAACGTCCGGAGACAGGGAAGTACAAAGAACTCTTATGCAGTTGCTTGCAGAGATCGATGGGTTCGAGCCACTCGGGAACATAAAGCTCGTCGGGGCCACGAACAGGCCAGACACTCTAGACGAAGCACTCACGAGACCAGGTAGATTTGACAGGATAATTGAGATACCACTACCCGACAAGAGGGGGAGAGTAGAGATACTTAAGATTCATACTAAGAAAATGAATCTAAAGGATGTGAATCTGGAGAAGGTATCTGAGATTACCGAAGGATTCTCCGGTGCTGATATCAAGGCATCAGTTGTAGAAGGCGGTATGTTCGCTATTAGGGATGGAAGGGACCACATAATTCAATCGGATCTCGTCAACGGAGTGGATAAGATGAATGTCCAGAGGAATAGATCCTCTCAAGGAAAAGGAAACCTCGAGATGTTCGTCTGATGAGGGAGCTTCAGGTCCCCAATATCTACGAAGACAGGGGAAACCTGTATTCCCAGTCAAGAGACAGTAAGTCGATTTATGGCGAGCAGGTCTCTAACCGTGACGGAAAATATTTCAGGGTTTTCTCCCCTCTTAGGAGCAAACTCTCTTCATCAATGAGGCTCGGACTTAGACCCGATATCAGAAGTGGAGACCACATGCTTTACTTGGGGGCTGGTGCAGGAACGACCGCATCACACATTGCAGACTCCCTATCAAGCGGCTCAATTTTCGCTGTTGAATTTGCGCCAGTTCCTTTCATCAAACTCACATCTCTCTCCTCGATCAAGGAAAACGTGTTCCCGATTCTCTCGGATGCACAAAAACCTGAGCTATACGGCCTGTTTGTCGATAAGGTGGACGTAATCTACCAGGACGTTTCACAACCAAACCAGATCGAAATTTTTGCAAAGAATATGGATTACTACGGATCGAAGAGGGGGGTCTTAATGCTAAAGACTTTCTCTCTTAGGAGCGATTTCTCGATCGATCGAGAAATAAAGAGGATTAGGGAAATTTTCTCGGTGCAACAGATTAAGGATATCTCACGATTTCACAGAGGTCATTACGCTATCACAGTAACATCTAACTGACCCAGACAGTCTTCATATTCGTGAATTCCCTGCTTCCGTACTTTGAAAGTTCTCTTCCAAGTCCACTCTTTTTTACTCCTCCAAACGGGAGCCTTGGATCTGAGAAAACAATGCTGTTGATGAAGACCATTCCGGCTTCAATATCACTCACCAAGCTTTCTGCTTGTTCTCTCTCCCCCCAGATCGAAGTCCCAAGCCCGTAAGGAGTTTCGTTTGCAATCTCTACCGCTTCATCCCTGCTCTTGAACTTCCTCAAAACCGCAACTGGTCCAAATATTTCTTCCTGATAATTCTCGTCCAGTTCAGCAATAATGGGCGGGACAATATTCCCTTGTCCTTCCCCGAGGAAAACAACTTTTCCCTTGGATTTCAGGTATCTGATCTGCTCTTCAACGGAGCGTTTCTGCTCCACTGAAGACAGAGGGCCGATGTAAGTCTCTTTCTCTTTTGGGTCACCTATGACTACCTTTGAAAACTCTTCCTCCGCAAGCCTCTTGAACTCTTCGTAGGCACTCTCTTGGACCAAGAACCTTTTCGATGCAATACAGCTCTGTCCATTGTTCTGAAGTCTCCCAATCGCCGCTGCCTTTGCCGCTGATTCTAGATTTGCAGAATCCAGAACAATGAACGGGTCTGAACCTCCAAGTTCCATCACTACGTGCTTGAGCTCCCTCCCAGCCTCCGAAGCAATCCCCGATCCTACCGGAGTAGAACCCGTGAAAGCCACTCCATCCACGTGTCTTATGAGGGAGGACGCGGTCTTTCCATCAACGATCAAGCTCCTGAAGATTTTTGAACCTATGATTTCCTGAAGCTTTAGAGAAACGCCAGCTACTATGCTTGCGTGCTTTAGGACCACGCCATTACCTGCTATCAGAGCTGGGAATGCAGCCCTTGCAACCTGCCACACTGGAAAGTTCCATGGCTCAATGCACATAACTGTGCCCAGTGGCTCAAACCTCAGGTAACTCTTGTATGCCTCCGTCTTTATCTTTTCCTCGCTAAATATTCCACGTGCATTCTCCATCAGATAGTCAAGGAGCTTTATGCTCTTCTTTACCTCTGAGACACTTTGTGAGATCGGTTTTCCCATCTCCTCAGTCATTATCATGGCGAGTTCATCGGTGTTTTTCAAAAAGTTTGGTCTAATGGTTTCCTCGAAGTAATCCAGCCTCTCATCGAGACTCCTCTTCCAATCTCTTTGAGCTGCCCTCGTTTCATTAATCTTGTTGATTGCGGTAGTTATGCTGTCACTCTCTATCGTCTCGAGAACGCTTCCGGAGTATGGATCCCGTATGACTATGCTCATGCTCCGACTTCCGTCTCTTTTATTGCTTCTTCAAAGATTGATGTTCCTCTATCTATCAAGTCGTCCTCTATCGTGAGCGGTGCCATGAAACGCATAACATTTCCGTAGTGTCCGCACGTGTGCATTAAGACCCCTTTCTTGAACATTGCTTCCCTGATCTTTCCCGCAAGCTCAGTACCCGGAATCCTTTCCTGCTTATTCTTGACGATCTCGTTTGCTATCATATATCCACGTCCCCGGACATCACCGACGTTTTTAGAATTCGCTTTGATCTCCTCAAACCTGTTAACCAAATAACGTCCCTTTGACCTCACTCTCTCCAAGAATCTCTCTTCTTTTACGACGTCCAGAATAGCAGCTCCGGCCGCTAGACCAAGTGGATTCCCTCTGTATGTTCCTAAGTGAAATGCCTTGGGAAGCTCGTCGAACTCCCTTCTGTAAGCTATCGAAGAAAACGGGATACCCCCTCCAATGCTCTTTGATATGCACATAATGTCTGGAGTCACGTTGTGATACTCAGTTTCCCACATCTTTCCAGTTCTACCAATGCCGCTTTGGACCTCATCAATAATCAGTGGAATCGAGTGCTTGTCGCAAGTTTCTCTGAGCATCGGCAGGAAATCGTCTGGTGGAAGGATGTAACCCCCCTCTCCCTGAATGGGTTCGACAATGATACCTCCCACTGGTGGTACGCCTGAATACGGATCATTGATCATCTCTTCTATCCTTTCAATGACCTCTTTTGAGATGTCCTCCCCCTTAGAGTCGCCAGAGAATCTGTATGGGTATGGATATGGGGCGTAGACGTAGTTTTGCGTAGAGAATCCGGCGTATTCTCTGTAGTGATAGTTTGAGGTCGCACCAACTATACCTCCAGCTATTCCGTGGTATGATCCCGTGAATGCTATTATTGTAGGTTTCTTGGAGTTGAACCTAGCGAGCGAAACGGCAGCTTCACAGGCATCTGCTCCCGTGACTGTCATAAGTATTTTAGAGTTGTCCCTCATTTTTCCAGGTAGAACGGAGTTCAATGTTTTAAGATACTTTATTCTCGTCTCGGTCGGTACTTCGGTAATGTGAGTCAATTTTTCTAATTGCTTTTTGATCGCATCCATCACGGCGGGATGTCCATGCCCGAGGTTAAGAACGGAGACTCCACCGAACCAGTCAATGAACACGTTTCCATCCATGTCAACGACCGTAGAACCCTTTCCATAGTCTACTGCGAAATTGAAGAAGCCCGTATACGACCTGCTTGAAGTCTCCAGTTTATCCTGGACGTCAAGCAATTCAATGGACCTGGGGCCAGGTAACTTCGTCTTCAATATTGGAGCATTTTCTAAGCTAAGCCTACTCGAAGTTTGTATAGTCATGTTTCATCAAGCTCTTCAATGCAATTCTGGTATATTAAACGTGGATAACTTTCCCTCAATAACCAAGTTTAATGAAAAATTTCTTCAAAATTTGAGTATTCTAGAGCTTATTTCTCGTTCATTCCTTTATGATGAGCTTAAGTGATTCCGGGAAGTCTTCCTTCGCCGTGTTCAGGGCCATGATGGTCTCGCTTCTCTCAACTCCCGGGGTTTTCGAGAGTTCATTCACTATTGCTCCTAGTTCCGCCTTGTTCCTTGCTCGTATCAGGGCTACAAAATCTATACTTCCCAGTACAAAATACACCGCCCAAACGCCCCTAATCTTAGCAATCTTCGCACCTATTGCTTCACCATATTCTGGGCCGTACTTCGCGTTGATCAAGGAGAATGCCGTGATGCCCTGATCTAGATTGTTCTGGTTGATGAGCGGAATTACTCCTTTCAGGAAATTGCTGCTCTTCATTTTCTTCAGTCTGTTGTGAACAGTCGATTTGGAAACCCCCACCTTTTTAGATATCACACTGAGGTTGGTCTCTCTCGTGTCAAAAATGCTGAGCAGTATCTTCTTGTCAAGTTCATTTAGCTGATCGATTGTAATTTTTTCCCCCTTCATTATAAGACTGATGCAACACTTATTAATAAAATATTTTGTTTTCTAAATTTTTTCCACAGGTGTTTCAAGGCAAAC
>CAYMKC010000041.1:0-9479 GCA_964391105.1 uncultured Thermoplasmatales archaeon | reverse complement strand
TTCCACTTCTTCCCTTGAGCCTGGTTAGCACCACTTTTTTCTTGAGGCATTCCCGATCCTGTTCATCAATTTATCCCGGCTGCATTACAGGCGCACGAACGATACCTTACCACCATTCCGTTCGACACTCTTTCTAATCTCTGAGACTTATCTGTAATCTGAACAATTTGCGTATACTAAAACGAAAATAAGATCTACTTTCTCCTTGCAGTTCTCTCAATCACATCCAAACGGAATTCATTGGCGAGTTTCAAGAGGGGGGGAGAGCCTAAATCGAATACTGTCCTTGCCGCCTCTACTGATACGTGGCTGTGGAACGGCCTGAAACTGGTGATCTTTGAAAGATCAGTTGCAACGTTGAGTTTCTCTGCAGCTGGAGAGCCCTAGATTAGTACCAAGCGCCACTCCGCCGCCACAGTATTCATAGGCGTCCTCTTTGGAGAGGACATCAATCGGTTCTGAGGTTTTTAGTGCTCATCCCTCAATTCTCTTCTGAGGATCTTTCCAACCATCGTTTTTGGTAGTTCTTTCCTGAACACCACGATCTTAGGTATCTTGAATTTTGCAATCTTACCCTGGAAGAAATCCTTGATTTCCTGTTCTGTGGCTGTCTGACCATCCTTGAGCGCCACGAACGCCTTGACTATCTCACCATACTTCTCATCGGGAACTCCAACCACGGCCGCCTCCTTCACCTTGGGGTGTTGATACAGGATCTCTTCGACCTCTCTTGGGTATACGTTGAAACCTCCTACAATGATCATGTCCTTCTTTCTATCGACGATGTAGAAGTAACCCTCCTCGTCCATCTTCGCAATATCCCCTGTGTAGAGCCACCCGTTTCTTATGGTGTTCTTCGTCTCCTCGGGATGGTTGTAGTATCCCTCCATGACCTGTGGTCCCTTGATAATCAGTTCCCCTTCTTCGTTTATCCCCTTTTCCTTCTCACCAGTCTCCGAGTCCACGATCTTCGCATAGGTGGATGGCACAGGTATCCCAATCGAGCCCGCTTTTATCTTGCCGTACAATGGGTTCACGTGCGTCACCGGAGACGCTTCGGTCAGGCCGTATCCCTCGACTAGGTGTCCTCCAGTCAGCTTTTCCCACTTCTCGATGATCTCAACGGGCAATGACGAAGAACCGGATATGCAGTATTGCACTGATTTCATATCCACATTTTGGATCTTCTTGTTCAGGAGTATTCCCCCATACAGAGTTGGGACTCCCGGGAAGAAGGTTGGATGGTACTTCTTGATAAGCTTGAATATCCCCTCAATATCGGGTTTTGGCTGTAGGACCAACGTAGCGCCAATCTTTATAGGAAAATTCATGGCTATAGTCATGCCAAATACATGGAAAAATGGAATCACGCTTAGCATAACATCCTTCCCGAATCCCTGGCCGGGAAGGGTTGCAACTGACTGTGCCGTATTGCAGACCAGATTCCTGTTCGACAACATTGCACCCTTTGGTGTTCCAGTCGTTCCGCCGGTGTACTGCAGCACTGCAAGAGAGCTTTGATCCCCCTCGTCCACGGTGGCCGCTGGAAAATTCAGGAATTCCGTGAATCTTCGGAGGTCTCCCGGAATTTCAACAAATTTCTTTTTCATCTTTCTCTGCATCGTGTACAGGAAGTTGAGCGGGAATTTTAGGAAATCCTCGATCCTTGTTACGACCAAGATCAGATCAGGATATTTTTTCTTCACTTCGGAAAGTCTTGGTAGAAGATCATCGAATACGATGAGCACCTTTGGCTTAGAATCCCCTAGAATGTGGTCTATCTCGACCTCGAAGTAAGTTGGAGATATCTGAGCGGCGACAGCACCGAGCTTGTTGATCGCATAGAACGAAATTATGTACTGGGGAGAATTGGGAAGGTCAATCGCGACTCTGTCTCCCTTACTTACTCCCAGCATTTTCAAGAACGAAGCGAATGAGTCCACACTCTTCTTCAGCCCCCTGTAGTCTATCTTGAAATTGAAGAATATAACTGCCTCCCTGTCCGGGACATTTTCTGCGGCGTATCTCAGGTAGTCGTACGGTTTCGATTCCCTGCATTCTACGTCCGCAGGCACTCCCTTGTCATAAATCTTTAACCAGATTCTTTCGTCAGTAGGTTGTTGTTGCACAATATAAAAAGGTGTCCATTAATTAAATTTGTCGATTGATTCGACGTTCTTTACCTAAAATGTTTAACCGAAGCTAAGTTTGGAAGTACACGATAACACAAAAGATAACTTCCGTGCATTCGTTGCAGTATTTCGCCCACCCAGGATGCAGTTATCAACAGTTGACACATTTTTATGATAAAAGGTGTTCATACCATTAGGAAAAGGAATAAAACATCTGGTGGCAAATATGGAAGATTTTCTGCTCGGCGAAGAGGAAAGGAGAATAAAATACGACGTAAGGGAGACTGTTAAAACGGTACCTCACGAACTCATCCGAAAGATTGAGAGAGAAGAGGTCGTGTTCCCAAGAGAGTTCATAGAGATTGCAACAAAGGCCGGAACGGTGGGGTTGAGATTTCCGGTAGTATACGGAGGAAGGGGAAGTTCTTGGACTGGGGAAGTGGCTGCGGTCGAGGAAATGGGTTATCTCGGATTCACCCTAAGCTGCATGTATTCTCTAGGAACAATAGTTGGTGAACCTATTTACAGATTCGGAACCAATCAACAAAAGGAGACCTATCTTAGAGGAATTACTAGCGGAAACAGGTACGGGGCTGAGGCAATAACTGAGCCATCTGGAGGCTCCGATTTGTTCGGCATGATGAAGTCCACAGCAGAGAAGAGGGGGAAAGGGTTTGCCCTAAATGGTCAAAAGAGGTTCATAGTAGGGGGGAAGGGAGCAGATTTCTTCGTCACTTATGCTATAACGGACAAGTCTGCCAAGTCGAGGACCCGTGGAGTTAGTGCCTTCATTGTAGACAGGGATACTCCAGGCCTGAAGGTAGAGACAATGTACGGCCTGATGGGAAACAAGGGAGGGGGGACTGCGAGAATCGTCTTCAAAGATGCTGTAGTTCCAGAAGAGAATCTTATCGGTGAACTGAACGGCGGATACGATATATTCAACAGAATGATGGTTCCTGAGAGACTCACTACTGCTGCAGGTTCGCTAGGAGTTGCGTCGGCCGCTATTGAGGTTGCGACCGCCTACGTCCGTAGGAGGGAATCGTTCGGGAAGAAACTAGTGGAACACGAGGGGATAAGCTTCAAACTCGCAGAGAGCGTTGCGCTTCTCGAGAGCGCTTCCTCCATGGTATACGTTGCCAGCCGGGCAGCAGATCAGATGGAATCGGGTAAGGCGGATCTATCACAGGTCAGAAAACTTGTCTCAATAGCGAAACTGCGATCTACGGAAGCCATGTGGGAGATAGTCAACAATGCGATGCAGATGCTTGGGGGGATCGGGTACACGACAGTTTACCCGGTCGAGAGACTCCTTAGGGATGCTAGGTTGGGACTGATCTGGACGGGAAGCAGTGAGGTAATGAAGTTGATCATACAGCACGAATACTTGAAAGAGTTTGAAAGCAGGGATAACAGCACCAAGAGAAGAGACGTAGAAAAGGACGCACTCGATTTTAGACTAGAAGAGGAGAAGGTATTCAACTGACTGAAACGACACTGGTTGAGTCAAGAAAACGAAATCGAAAACCTCCACTACGTCAACAACTTATTCCTCAAGGAAGAATTCGTAGCTGAAGTAGCCCTCTTCTCTTTTTACGGACCTCAGTCCTATCTTTGCACCCACTCTCAACTTATCCCTATCCGCAGTGTTCAGCCAGGCGAGTACCCTTACACCTTCCTTCAGCAGGCCCACTGCTACCACGTAACTCCCTCTGTCGGCGAACGAAGTTGGTGCGACTTCAATGACTGTAAATGTCTCTAGAGTGGCGTCCCCTTCGAGATCCATCCATTCCATTTCGCTGCCTCTACAGTTGGAGCAATCAGATTGTGGAGGGAAATAAAGTGACCCACAGTCCTTGCACCTTGTCCCCCTTACCTTCCCCTCTTCAAGTCCGCTAAAAAAGTTGTGGATGTGCAGTATCGGCATTCTGTATCTTAGTTCAAGGGTCCTCCTGTCCTCAAGAATAGGTTCGACCGGCATCTACTCACCCCTAGAGTATATCGTTACGTATGCATAGTGTCCGGTGCCTCCAACGTTGTGTTGAAGTGCCCTACCTTTCTTGATCTCTGCCTGCCGTCCAGTCTCTGCATCCATCCTGAGCTGTTTTGTTATCTCGACTGCCTGACTTATGCCCGTAGCACCTATCGGGTGTCCTTTTGATTTCAGGCCCCCGTCGAGGTTGGTCGGGTATATTCCGTCCCGATAAGTCTGGTGCTCTCTGAGTAGCTTAATACCCTCGCCCTTCTTTGCAATACCTACATCTTCGTAAGCCATCACTTCGGCTATCGTGAAGCAATCGTGCACTTCGAAGAGGTCAAAATTACGCCCGATCCCATCAAGTCCGGCGCCCTTCAGCGCATTTGCAGTTGCTCTCCTGCTCGCCTCAAGACCGGTGTAATCGTCCCTCCGGCCCATGTAGGCGGTTCCGGTCGCATAGCCCTGGCTATCGATGAAGACTGGAGTGTCCGTAAATTTCTTTGCAACGTCCCCTCTAGCCAGAATCACAGCTGCGGCCCCGTCGGTAATCGGGGATGAATCCATCAGTTTCAGAGGCCTGGCGACGTACTTCGACTTCATGCATTCCTCCACCGTTGTCTCTTTTCGAAACTGGGCGTATGGGTTCATGCTCCCATAGTGGTGAGCCTTCACGGCACCCTCACAAAGGTCCTCTTCTGTGGAGCCGAAGTCGTTCAGATACCTTGTCGCATAAAGTGCGTAGTATCCAGGAAAGGTCATCCCAAAATTCTCGAACTCCCAGAAGTAGTTCCCAGCCCTCCCGATGAGCTCTATGATCGTCCCGTTCGGGGAGTTGTACATCTTTTCTATTCCCATAGCCATTGCAATCTTGCCGTTGCCTGACAAGATGCTATCTGCGGCGATCTTTAGAGACGCACTTCCTGATGCACAGGCAGCTTCCGTCTTGAGACTGCCGCAGGTCAGACCGGCATACTCTCCGATTGTGACGGCAGGGAGAATTTCTTCGCTCCACGTTCCAAAATTACCGAGCGAGTAGAAGTCCACGTCCTTTTGAGTCACTCCTGCATCCTCCAGAGCAGGTTTTATCGCTTCCCATCCCAGCTCATTCATGCTCACATCGAGTCTCTTTCCAAACCTAGAATGACCCACTCCTATTATCGCTACCTTTTCATCCAACGATTTCATTTAAACACTCCAGAAACCAAATTCTCATATGCCGAGTCAGGAATATCCACCGAATGGGTCTCCTTCAGACCAATATCAAAAAGTTTAATTCCACCAGCAGATGCATTCGAAATCCCACACGACATGTGATCCGCTAATAATCCGATTCTTCGTAATTAATATTCTCAAAGGACGAAAGACTTCTATTCTCTTAATTTGGAGCCTCCCGCACTTTGTCGTATTGTATTTGGCATCTCACAAATTCCAGACGGTTTGCCTTTCATTTTGTTGTGACAAAGGAGGAGGTATGTTTCGAGAATGTCTTTATAGCTAGGTTTTAATTGAGCGATTAAAGCATTCAGGCCGGTGCTTAGGGGAAAATTGCATGGAAGTAAAAACAGCAAAGGAAAGTGAGTCGAACATTTCGAGAGTTATGCTCCCTCCGGACGCAAACATCGCAGGCAACGTTTTCGGAGGAACTATTCTGAAGATGATAGATGAGATAGCTGGAATCGTAGCTACAAAACACTGCAGACGGAACTGCGTTACCGCCAACATAGACCACATCGATTTCATCTATCCGGTACACATAGGAGACCTTCTCGAAATGAAGGGGAGGATGAACTTCGTTGGTAGGTCTTCGATGGAGGTCGGTGTGGAGGTATTCGCCGAGAATCTTGAGACTGGTGACGTTAATTTCGCTGGCAGGGCTATCGTCACAATGGTTGCACTCGACGACAGCGGAAGGTCTGTAGAGGTGCCGCAGCTCAAGATTGAAACTGCAGACGACAAGAGGCTCTATGATGCAGGTATAAAGAGGTACCAGGATAGAGCGAAGAGGATGAAGCAAATGAAGAAAGAAGACACAAATCCATCTCGCTGACTACTCGATTTTTATATACTGTAAACAGATAAACCTGTCATGAACATTGGAGACAAAGCACCGGAATTTGAATTGGTAGATACGGAACTGAAGACAGTAAGCCTGTCGAGCCAACTCGGACACCCAACCGTACTGGCGTTCTTTCCTGGAGCATTTACGTCTGTATGCACGCATGAGCTTTGCACATTCAGGGACTCGATGGCCAGATTCAACAAGCTCAATGCGACCGTACTCGGGATAAGCGTGGACCAGCCATTCTCTCTAGCACAGTTCAAGAAGGAGAACAACCTGAATTTTCCATTGCTGAGTGATTTCACTGAACAGGTGAGCAGGAAATACGGGGGCGTGCACGAGAACTTTGCGAACGTAAAGGGACTCAACGCGTCCAAGAGATCTGTCTTCGTGCTGGATAAGATGGGGGTAGTTGCGTACAAATGGATAAGCGACGCTCCACAGAACGAGCCCAATTACAAAGAGGTAGAGGAGGCTGTAGCGAAACTTGGGTGAACGCTTGCTCTTTTTTATTAATTTCAAGGCGTACAGCGAGTCCACTTCGGTCAACGCGATGCACCTCATAAGAAGCATAGAGAGGGAGTTCGGAAACGATCCTTCGATAGTACTAGTCACTAGCCCTCTCGACTCGATGATTGATACGAGTCTGACCAAATACATACAGACAGCAGAGCCTTTGAAGGCAGGTGCCTACACCGGACACATTCCGCTGGGACTGATAAAGGACTACAACTATTCCGGTGTCATGATCAATCACTCGGAATACAAGATAAGTTTCGAAGTGATAAGAGACTCTGTGAGGATGGCATCGGATTTGGGAATAAAGACGCTCGTGTGTGCGGCGGATCTGGAAGAGGTCACGAAGATTATCCCACTGAGCCCAGATTTTATAGCATACGAACCTCCCGAACTGATAGGAGGAGATGTATCCGTTTCAACCGCGAAACCCGAGATCATCGAAGAAGCAGTGAAGATGCTCCTTGGTTCAGGGTCGAAACTGATTGTGGGAGCTGGAATCAAGAACGAAAACGACGTTCGCATAAGCAGGAAACTTGGTGCGGACGGCATACTGGTCGCTTCAGGAGTAGTTAAATCCACGGAGCCCATCAAGGTTATCGCGAGTATGATGAAAGAGGTATCATAGATGGAGACGTTTGACAGAGGGAAATATGTTGTAGCAGACATAGCAAGGGGAAAGGCAATGCTAGTTTCGTTCTTTATCGCCGCATTCCTGGGATTCCTTTCGGGACTTTTGCCATCGAGTGCGAGTTTTGTCGGACTGCTCCTTCTGTTCGTCGTACTTATAGCTGGAGTCTACCTAGTCTACAGGGCAAAGCACGAGACAAAGAAAAAAACTGACTACTTCATAGTCTTCTTCATAACTCTTTTGGCCTACTTCGGGTTCTGGATTATTTCGCTCAACATCCCCTGACTGGTTACCCACGGACCTAATGCGGGGTACACAAATCCGTTCCTGATGCCTTCGGGAACTTTTTTCAGGTCGCGTCCAGATATCACCAGGACCTTGTTGGAGTCGAAATCCCTTGATAGCTTTATCTTTGGAATAATTCTCGCTATGGATCCAGAAAAATCACTATATTCCCGCTCTCGGAGAACGCAGATCCTGTCGCCAGCGATAAAAGGTCCTCCGAACTTGGTCCCATCCTTCCACTTTTCCAGGAAGGAAAGCACGTTCGGGCTTGTGACTGGAGGTCCCACGTGCAGTGACGTTTCTCCCAGGGTTCCTGACTCAGGCAGAATAACGATGTAGCCACCACTTTCTACGAACACTGAAGAGTAGACAACCCTGAATCCAAGTATTTCCAGCTCCCCCCTTAGCACCGTGCTGATTCTCCTCAGGTTGGGAATGAGGACCTGGTCGTTGCACTTCCTGCAGGGGAAGTAGACTATGACCGCATCTTCGGGTAGAGAATAGTCCCTCCTCTTGGGGAACATAAAGTCTCTCCAGCGATCCCACGAAAACAACCTTGAGGCCAGCATAAAGGTCGCAAGATTCTCTTGAGAGACATTAGCGGAAACGTTTCTCTCGGGGTCCACCGGATCTATCATGACCAGGCTCGCACCATTGAACTCTTTAGACCCCTTATCGAGGATGCACGGGATCTTCCAGTCCTTGGCCTGGGCCAGAACGCCGTCAAAGTTCTTGAAGCGATATATGAGGAGCTCTGCAACATAACCAGAGAACCCCTGAACCGATGACTCTGCACCATAGCTCCCGATTCCCTTGAGGAACTGCTTCAGCATCCTAGCCTCGTCCTTCATTTCGTCGGTGAATTTTTCCTGGACGAACCTGACATGGAAAGGGGTTCTGTCCACCGCAGTCCTGAGTTCCCTCCCAGATGCAGCTTTGTATCCAGGGACAATATCGATCGAGAACACCTTCCGGGGAAGAGTGAGGTAGGGGTGGTCCGAGTACTCTTCCTTACCAGTGGGGAACTCATTCCGCAATATCCGGAGCACCTCAAGAGCATCGAAGTCTCCAGGGAATAACATAAAGATATCTGCATCTGAACCCTTTATGTCCGTGCCTTTTGCAAAAGAGCCTCCAAGAAATATCTCGAATTCGAGTTTCTGTTTCCTCTTCAACCTTACAAGGCTCTCTTTCACTTCTTCAATAGCCTGCAGTTTCTTGCTTCTTACCGATGGCTTCTCGAGAATGCTGTCGAGCACCTTCTTCCTATCCGTGGCAAGTTGGTTTCTCATCTTCCGGTCATCAGAGCTATGATTGCTTCGGCAGGCTTGTATCCATTCTTCCTGAGTGCTTCTATCGCCTTTTCCCTCTCGACTCCGGTTTTCTGGACAACCAGATTGAGATCTTCCTCATTTATGTCAGAGACCTGGGATTGGGATGCCTCCACTTCACCGGTGACCTCCTGTCCGCCAACTACCTGGTAAGTCCTGGTACCCTGAATGTCCAGGATTGTCACTTGAGGGTTCTGGATCGATATCTTCTTGTCCTGGAATATGAAATCGACTTGAATGACTCCGTCCATGTCGCTCGATTTTATGCCGGCCTGCTGCATCATCCGGCGTATCTGCCTCTCGTTCATTCTTCCGCCCATCATACGGAATAGAATAGCATATTTCGTTAATACTTTTGCTGAAACGGTACTGTCTTAAAATTTATATTAATAAATATTTGATTACCGATAAATTAAAGGTTAAATAAAATGAATGTGATATATGTCAGACAGATAGTCAGGATAAGGATGTTAAATGTCTGATCTACCAGACCAGTCTAGAATTACCGTTCGTCTATCTCTTGGAGCGGTCAACAAGATCAATG
>CAYMKC010000040.1:0-10069 GCA_964391105.1 uncultured Thermoplasmatales archaeon | reverse complement strand
CCTCTATGTTCCCATTGGCCATCGAGATCTGATACCCTGGTACGTCAATCCTAGCAGGGCAGCCCTGTATGCAAAGACCACAACCTAGACACCTAGAACTCTCCGCAACGACTTCCTCGAGAGAGTAAGGTACAAGGGTCTCCATTTCGAGAGTTTTTATCCTGTCCTTGGGGTCGAAATGCTTGATTGGAACCCTCGTGTAGTCAACGTACTTCAATGAGTAACACCCCTTTAGTATCCACAAAATCCATATTAAGATTTTTTAGCGCGAACAGCTATTATGGCTTCAGAATCTTGATACTTCCAACCTAGAGATAATGCGGGAATCGAATATCTCGTGGAACGAGTATTAAACGGCTTGATGACAAGAATTCTTTTTAACCTAGATTAAAATTCATATACTTAATTGATAATAGTCATGTTGGTGGAAAAGAACAAAAAGGTCAGAGAAGTAGTATCGGACAAGAATTCAGAGATAGTAAGACAGGAGCTAATGAAGAAGACAAAGGATCTGTATTGCAGGCTAGAGGACAGTTTTGACGGTCTTTCGAGGAATGCTAAGGGGCCTCACGTTAGGGAGATGCTGAAGAGCTTTGCATCTGAAGCGGGCAATGACTGCAGGGAACTGGACACCCTAGTTACTGGCAATTTTAACGTGAATGTCGAAACCGCCGATAAGAATTTCGGGATGTTTGCACACCTCCTATCTGTCGACGATCACAATCTAACTGACGAGGAGAGGGTAATCGTGAATGCGCTGAAGATCTCGGATAACCTGCGAAACGTGTTTTCACTGATGTCAAAAGAATACAGCGACAAGAAAATAAAGACGTTCTTCGAAAAACTTTCAAAACACGAAAACTACAGGATAAATGAGCTAGAACAACTTTACGATGACGTAGTCGTTCGCGGCGAGTGGTGAATTGGCAGTTGTTCGGTTCTATCTCCTGTTGCTGCCATAGAGTTCTAGACAGGTGAGCACAAACTCAGCGTGGCTCCAGACTAGTGGAGAAACTGAAAGCGCTTCCCCGGTGTAGGGATTGATCTGTTCAGAGAATACCCCTGACTGCTGATGATGGTTGGTCACCCAGTTTATCAATTCTTCTGCCTTATCCCGCATTCCACGGCTGGCGTAGTATTCTGCTCCCCACAGCGTGGTAATTATCCACGGGTTTCCCGGAATCGACCTATCCTCCTTGACTCTCTGGTAACCGTCTCCGTCGTACCTTGCCAGTCCTCCAGTGTTCCTTACAGCGAGCCTTTCGAAGATCGAGTTTGCGGTAGTAATCATCCTCGGGTCGTCTGCACTCTTCATTCCGAATCTGGAAATGGAGAATAGTGCAGAATCCACTGTAAAATCCGGCTTGCCATTTATGATGGCCCTCGCATATCTTCCATTCTCTTCGGAATAGAATTTCCTTTCAAACTCCTCCTTCATTCTTTGGGCAGCATCGGAGTATCGTTGGGTCCTCCTCTCTTCGCCCAGAAGGGAAGAAAAGTTTGCAGCTGCGATCAATGCGCCGTAGGTGGTTGCTATCGTGTATGCGTGCACACCATACCTCTCCTCCCAGACGTCAAACGAGGGTAGCGGAAGTCCGCTATCATCCATGAATCTGAGGATGAAATCGGCAGCCTTCTTTATGAGTATTTCGTGTAGGCCCGATATGTACTCCAGGTCGTTGACCCTGGAATGATAGTCCCAGAGTGCCCATATGACGAGCGACGTCTCGTCTTCCTGTATTGGTAGGTTTGCCTTTCCATCGATCGTTCTAGGAATCCAGCTGCTCGCAACTGAACCATTCATGTTGTACTTGTGGTGAAAATAACCTTCCGATGATATTCCCTTCGAGGCCGCATTAAAGAAGAGCCTCGCAGGCCCATAGTGAGTTGCTCCGGAAAATGCCCAAGCTGTAATGGCTGCATCTCTGGGCCAGACATAGTAGTATCCGTCCCTGTTCGACTTCAGTATCTCGCTATCACTAGACGCAGCTATCCTCCCCATCTGATTCATATGGCTCCTCATAACGAAGAGCGAGCGTTTGAAGAGGGAATCCATCCCATTTTTCAATCCATAATCCTTCTTGTACGACCAGAGCTTCCAGAAGTTCGCTGTCCTGTGTTCAAGGTCTTTCAGAAGGGCGAACTCAAACCTCCTCTTTGTCACATCCACCAGGTCCAGGCCGCAGACTATGTAGTAATAGAAATCATCGGCGGATCCTGGAGGAACAGAAATTTCGTGGGAAACGACAGAGTCCACCGACCCAATCGCCACGGAATTCTCGGAAAGGATGCCGTCCTCGGCGTCCTTCCACGTACCTTCCATACCCCCGAATTGCTTCACTCCGATCGCGAACGATTTTATCGATTCGTTGTTACTTCCCCTAGTGGAGGCCAGGAAATACCTTCTGCTCTTGTAGTGGATCACCGACTTAGTGCCGGGATCATAAAATGCAGTATCTCCTATAGGATTCCCATAGATGTTGAAATTCTGATGGAAGAAGAATGTGGTCTTTTTTTCCTGCTTACCCGTATTCTCAACGAAGATCCTCTTTACCAGTATGTCCTCGTAGGGAAGGACCATGTTGTATATCCTGAAAGATAGATCACCAAGCTTGAACTTCAGTTCTCCAATTGCAGTATGGTCTAGGTAATCTGTGCTGGTGTAGATGCTCCTTGAGAGCCAGGTGAAATTGCCATCTACCATCAGACCAGTCCTGAAGGGATACCCCCCATGGTTCTCAGACTGCGAGGCAGAATAGTAAAAGTCGACGAGATTCATGTCCCCATCAAAAGTTACCAACAATCTTCCGTTCCCCAACGGAAGGTATCTTGCCATGCAAGGGTAAGTGTAGTAGTGGTATATAGCCGTTTGTATTCAGCTTTCACAGGATTTTAATTTCACCTAAACTGTATCGTGCCATATCCTTTTCCTAATACAATCACCTTTTTAAACAAATTAGAATAAAGCGTGCGTGAAATTGGGCAATGAGTGGATAGTTGCAAACAAGAACGGTTATTATTCATATTCCTCAACTTCCCTCATCAACACAAGGTCCTACCACGGGCTCTTTGTTTCGCTTAACAAGGACTTCTCCAGGACCGTACTGCTTTCGAAGTTCTGGGAGGAAATCGTGGTCGGTAATAACAAATACTACCTGGACACAAACAGATTTGGTGACATTGTGCACCCAGACGGGTATTCACACATAAGGGAATTCAGTCTATTCCCTTATCCATCGTTCACTTTTCAGTTCGGAAAGACTTTGATTAAGAAGGAGATTTTCTGGCATCCTTCTAAGAACTCGATGTTTGTCGAGTACACTGTAACCGGTGAGATCCCGGACTCTGTGAACATCATACCGCTTATAGGAATGAGAGATGCAGGTGCGATGAATGTCTATCGGCCATACGAACAGTCATCGACTGATCCACTGACCGTAACTAGAGATGGCAGGAGGATCAACTTGTGGACGGATGGGACATTCAGGGAGAGGAAGGAGTGGTACAGAAACTTCACATACAGCGAAGAGAAGATTAGGGGTTACGGCCACATCGAGGATCTGTACTCGCCGGGCTATTTCGAATACGAAAAACCGGCAGGGATTTTAGTTCAGGTTTCAGATGCTGAGGAAAAAGTAGATGCTGGATCAGCCCGGGAACAGTCTATGAAAAGGGTCATTCCGAGGCTTAGCAAGGAAGTCTTTCCGGTCCAATTTCAACACTCATCGGATATGTTCACCGTTGGTGACAGCATAATCGCAGGGTACCCATGGTTCGGTTCTTGGTCCAGGGATGCCTTCATATCTCTTCCAGGCCTGCTGCTCGTGAGAAAGAAGTTCTCAAGTGCGAGGCAGGTTCTAGAAAGATTCAGGGAGACCTTCCCAGACGGAAAGTTTTTGGATCACTTTGGGGGTAGCCAGACTACCTCTGATTCCC
This sequence comes from uncultured Thermoplasmatales archaeon, assembly GCA_964391105.1. GTDB lineage: Archaea > Thermoplasmatota > Thermoplasmata > Thermoplasmatales. The sequence continues at coordinate 6,133 of CAYMKC010000040.1, read as the reverse complement.
CCCTCTGGTTTATATATGCGGTCAAGAAATACATGGACTACACATCAGACAGATCATACCTAGAAGGGGTGATCGATTACTGCAGCCAGATTATAAGGAACTACATAGATGGCTATAATGGCATATCTGTCCAGGATGGGCTCGTACACTCCCCTCCCGGATCGACCTGGATGGATGGCAATTGCGACGGTCATCCGGAAACACCGAGAGAGGGTAAAGCGGTGGATGTCAACTCGCTCTGGTACAGCGCGCTTGTGTCGCTGAGAGAATTCCATGATACCCTCGACAAACCATTCCCCGAACAAATGTCTGCCATGATGCTATCTTCTAAAACGGAATTTAGGAAGAAATTCGTGCACGGGGATGCCATTAGTGATACTGCAGATCCCGACGACTATTCGATTCGACCAAACATGCTCTTTGCTTTCTCGCTCCCGTACCCTGTACTCGAGAACTTCAGGGATTTCAAGAAGAGCATAGCAGACCTCGTCACACCGTTTGGTCTGAGGTCTCTCTCTCCAACGGACGAGAGATTCGTAGGTCTGTACTGGGGGGATCAGTGTTCCAGGGACAGAGCGTACCACAACGGATCGGTGTGGCCCTGGCTCACTGGGCCATACATAACTGCCTCCATCCGTTCCGGATCCAGCAAAGAAAAGCTCAGGAATTACTTCGCTCCCTTGCTGAGAATGGATTATGTACCGGAGATATTCGACGGCTTCCTTCCTGGAGAACCAAGGGGCTGTATAGCACAGGCATGGAGCTACGCAGAGATACTTCGAGCTTTCTATGAGGATCTGAGCTGAACATGAGGGTATCCGTTCTGGGCTGGGAGCTTCCTCCTTCTTTCTCTGGCGGGCTTGGGATCCACACGATTAACCTGTTCACAAACCTATCGGAGGTCGTGGACGTCAACGTTTACGTTCCCGATTTCCCGAAGCTTCGAAGAAGTTATCCCTTCACTGTAACCAGAGTAGACTCTGGAGATATTGGAGAGCCATACTCTCAATCAAAGGACTTCTACGATCTCGTCATACAGTACAACGACAAGCTCGTGACCACATTCGATTCGAATACCGACATCATCCACGCGCATGACTGGATCACAGTTCCCGCGGCGCTAAGACTGAAGAAAAAGTATGACCTCCCTGTCGTCCTGACGTTCCACAGCACAGAATATGACCGCTCTGGAAACTTCAACCCACAGGAACGGATAATGAAGATAGAGAGAGATGGCTACAACAACGCAGACAGGATCATAACTGTCTCTGGGTATACCGATAAGATACTGAGAGTACTGTACGGTGGACATGGAAAAACCACGATCGTCCACAACGGGGTGAGTTCTTCCATCTTCTCCAACGTCCGAAAGAACTACAATTCGAACGGCAGAGTCCTGTATTTCGGCAGGGTCACGTCCCAGAAAGGTCCCACGTTCTTCGTGGAACTCGCAAGACAGGTCCTTCTGATAGATAGCGAGGTCAAGTTCATTCTTGCCGGGACCGGGGATCAATACAGCCAGATCAAGGACATGGTGAGTAGACTGGGATTGGAAGGAAATTTTGAGTTCACTGGGTTCGTAACGGAGGATTCTGCTCTGAAGCTTTATCGGGACTGTGATGTTTTCGTACTGCCGGCTGTGTCTGAACCTTTCGGAATGACTGTGCTGGAATCGATGTCTTCCGGCACACCCGCAGTGATAAGCAAGACGACTGGAGTCGGGGAAGCGCTATTCAATTCACTGAAGTGCGACTTTTGGGATGTCGATCTCATGAGCGACTACGTGAATTCAATTCTGAAACACAGGGCGCTAAGGGAAGTCCTGGGAGAGAGAGGTAGGGTAGAGGCGCTTAACTTCAGCTGGGAGAAAGCAGCCATCAAGACGCTGGGGGTGTACAAATCTCTATGAAGAAGATCGTTTTCTTCTTTGAGGCCCACCAGCCCAGAAGGATCAGACCATACAGAGTCAGGGAAATAGGAAAGAAACACGACTACTTCTGGAACGACAAGAACCTGGAGATTCTGAACAGAATATCGGACAAGTGCTATATACCTGCGACCCGAGTACTTACCAACTCAGGGATCAAGGCTTCTCTGTCGATCACAGGCGTTCTCTTGGAAGCCCTACTGAAATATCGTCCGGATGTCGTAGCCACTTTTTCAGAGTACTTTGATAGGGTGGGTGGGGAGATAGTGGCCGAGACTTACTATCACAGTCTCTCATCTATCTGGAACGAGGAAGAGTTCAGAGAGCAGGTCGAGATGGACAAGAAGCAGATTCAGTCAGTGTTCAAGAAGACTCCAACGACCTTCAGGAATTCTGAGCTCATTTACAGCGACGAAGTCGCAAGAATGGCTAAGGGTCTGGGATACCGGAATATCATCACGGAGGGTACTGACGACATCATCAGGAACTACGACCCCAACCACCTCTATGCCAGTACCCAGGGGCAAAATCTGCTCATGAGGAACTACAGATTGAGTGACGATATCTCGTTCAGGTTTTCCAACCATGGATGGCCAGAATTCCCGCTCTATGCAGACAAATACGGGAGATGGCTATCCGAGTCTCCAGGTGAAGTGGTTAATCTCTTCATGGATTACGAGACTTTCGGCGAACATCAGTGGAAAGAGACTGGCATTTTCAAGTTCCTGGAGGCACTTCCGGAAGAGATTGAGAGGAGAGGTATGGAACTCTCTACCATCAATGAGGTGGGAGATTCTGTAACTCCGAGTGGTACCATATCTGTTCCAGGTTACATTTCATGGGCCGACACTTCAAGGGACCTAAGTGCATGGCTTGGTAACAACATGCAGAGAGACGCCTTTGACGACCTCAAGAGCCTTGCATCCTGCAGCGACAAGGAAACTTGGCGGTATCTACAGACGACGGACCACCTATACTACATGTCTCTGGCAAATGTGTCCGATCAGGAAGTTCATTCATACTTCAACCCCTACGGGTCCCCATACGATGCATACATCACCTTCAAGAACATAATACAGGATTTCAGAATAGTGTGCGGAAAGCAATGATTCGACTTAAAGAAATACGGCCTCTTCTCAAAGATCGGTGATGAACCGTTTTTCGTTCTTCGCTCTCCCTTTTCTGTAGACGGCATAAGAGTAGAGTGCTATCAGAACTCCGATAATGACTGACCCTCCGATGGTTATCGGCACGAAGGAAGAGGCCACTGGTCCTGCGTTGGTCACGGAGTCTGTCGAGATTGCACCGCCCAGTATAGACGGATAAGCCATGAAGTTGAGCAAGAATGTCGAAACGGAAACGAGAGCTATGAAAAACAACTTGTTGCTGGCGATCTTGGAAGTCAACCGGAAGGAAAATATAAGCGGCAGGGCAACTACGAGCAAATCTGGAAGAACGAAGAAATAGGTCAGATGCCAGTTCTTGAACATCTCGAATGAAATCGTCGAAACGATCACTCCTGTGACGACTATCAAGATCGACGCTCTCCTCATGGATCCAATGCCGTAGAAAATAGGCGCAAGTCCAGCCAGGAGAGCTAGCGCGCCTGTTGTAAAGAGAACACCATCGGGGTGGATCATCCAAGAGGTTGCACTGAAAGTACCCCTCTCGATGTTTATACCATTCCCTCCAATCAGTGCAGCAAGAACCACCAGTACAACCACGCCAAGAGCGAGAGAGGCCAGCGCATATCCCTTGTAGAGCTTCTCTTCATCCAGCCAGCCCCTCTTTGTTAAAAACTCTGCAAACGAGATCGTAGAGTTTCGAGCAACGAAGAGTATGAGGAAGAGCATGATCGGAAACGAGAGTATGACCGCAACCGGAATCAGGAGAGACGGAAAGGCCAGATCTCCCGTCACGACCCAAAATGCGCCGAACGTTCCCGTCACTTCCCATACTGGGACAATGTATGATAAGACCGGATTCTTAAACGCCTCATAGTTCCAGAGGAGGAGAACCGAGCCCATGAGCTCTGTCATTACAAGTGTGACGAAAATGGAGAACACTGCAAAGTTGGTGTAGAATAAGACGTTAATGACTCCCACCCCCCGGTTGAGGGGTTGGTTCCACCGGCTCACTCTTAGAGTGGGAGGCGGGGGCGGAGTTGAAAATCCTGTCGAAGAAGTATAAAGTCAGCGGCACCAGGACCAGGTAGAATGCAACTATAAAGAACCCTGGGACCAGGAGCCCAGTAGAGCCGTTTGCGGCCTGTGATACCATGATCACGTTGTAAATAATCCATGGCTGTCTCCCAACCTCGTCGGTCACCCATCCAAGTTCGTACACGATCATAGAGAAGATGCCTGCTATCACCTGTAGATAGAGCATCCCCCTGTAGCTGGTTAGTTCCTTTCTCCTCATCCAGATCAGGAATGCGATGAACAGGTATAGTCCAAGGATCAGGCCACCTGCCACCATAATGTCAAACGTCGTGTGAATGATGAGCGGGGGCCACGTGGACGGAGAATAATCCGATAGGGTCGGGAGTACCTTCTTGCCCGTTTCTAGTGCTGCGAGAAAAGACTGAAGCCCTGGTATTGCGAACCCTCCTGTGATGTGCCCATGGACGAGCGTCCCGAACAGTCTCTCCGGCACGTTCACTCCAGGTCCGTAATTCAAATCTGCCGCGGCATATTTCAGAGGCTGGTTCAGGAGAAGTGTCGCCATTTCGTTTGATCCGGTGAGGCCCGCTAGCACTATCGTAATGATTGAAACTGTGCTAGTAACCCTAATCATTATAGCGTACAGACCTCTCATTACCCTGTCTTTTACCCTGAGATACTTATAAGAAAAATATCCCCCGAGGAGCATAACACCCGCAAACACCGTGGTAGTAATCACATGAGATATCTCCCCGAAGGTGGACGGTGTAAAGAGTGATCCGTACACATTAACACCAGTCACCTTTCCTGTTGCCAGAAAGGTCGAGATGTCAAATCCATTTGGAGTGTTCATCCAAGCATTGACTGCGGTTATGAACACCGCAGACAGTAAAGTCCCAAGAAGGACTGTGGCCGACAGAGTGAAGTTAGAGTATTTCCAGCTGTAGACTCCATCGAAGTAGACGTATACTACCAGCGCTATTGTTTCAAGGAAGAACGCAAACACCTCATAGTAGAATAGATCGATTACACCCGTCTGCGCTACCACCGTCATGAAACCTGGGAACAGAGCTACGAGCTCAACGGCCATAACTATACCGCTCGCAGTTCCTATGCCGAATGATATGACGAATATCTTCTTCAGTCTCCGGATCAGTTCCAGATATTCGGGTTTCTTTCTGATCAGGTGGAGAGCCTCTAGGATCGTTAACATTAGAATTATTGATATACTCATTGCCACGATGATTATGTGAGACCCTATCGTGTAAGCAAAGAGGAAACGATCAAACGTCACCATGGACATCTTCCTTCTTCACCTCCTTCGTACTGAACAGAGACCTGAGGTCAACGAATCCCAACCACAGAAGCAGGATACCTACGAATTCAGCGAAGTAGAGGAAAGAAGGGAAAGAAGCGATGTAAAGTGTCCCTGCAATACTCACAACTATGACCCCTGCTACAATGCTCAGGAGTTTTGCGTTCTTCGTCTTCCTGTAGGAAACCAGCGAAATTATTATGAGTATCGCGGCAGCTGGAAAAGTAACTAACGATGACGAAATGACCACGAGCACTGGCAATGTGCCGTAAACTATCCCCTTAACCAGTATATCCCCTATATTGGTCACAAGTAATGAGAACAGGAGAAAGATCGCTGTGACAGCTGAGTAAAGGGAATAAGAGTAGAGAATGATCTTGTTCTTCAGGAGAGAAATAGACCCGATTGCCAGAGATGCAACTAGGACCGCAACCAGGAACGTGTAAGCCCTGATAAGGAACTCGCTGAAAACTCCAGCCGAGAAAGCGATCTCAAGCCCAACGCTGGATGAAAACAACCACATTCCCAGTGACCAGAACAGGTTGTTAGTTGATCTCTTTCCCGAATAATTCATCGTAAGCAATACGGCAAGCACTAGGCTAAGGGCAAACACCACCAGTGTCGAAACAAGAGCTTGTAGGTAGATCTAATCACTCCCCTTATTTAAATCTCTATTAAAAAATTGAAGGAAGCAATATAATCTATCGTATACCAAAATGTGCATGAATG
>CAYMKC010000039.1:0-11033 GCA_964391105.1 uncultured Thermoplasmatales archaeon | reverse complement strand
AGCATCCTACCAATTTCAGCTGCGTTTGTATTGACAGTCTTTCCCTTTAGAATCTCGTTTCCGATTGTTAAGACGCAAGCCTTCATGCGTGCTAGAATGTATTCTTAAACAAATGGATTTCCTCCTTAGATGCCTTGTGTTTAATGGCCATCCTATGGAATTCAATGTTATAAAATCCTGCAATTTTTTAGGTTCACCTAAATGTTTCAGATGTAAAACTTTTATTCCTGAAATAATTTCCAGAAGAATGCAATACAAGTGGACTGTCCTTGTTAACACAACCCTGGGCGGCTTGATGGGATCAATAAACATGACAATAGTATTGATATCCCTCCCCACCATTTTCAGGGGATTAAATATAGATCCAACTGCACCAGGCGAATTCATCATGCTCCTCTGGGTCATGATGGGCTACAGCATAGTACTCGCTACGCTCCTGGTGACGTTCGGAAGACTCTCCGACATATATGGCAGGACGAGACTGTATACGTTAGGATTTGTGATCTTCACTCTAGGTTCGATTTTGCTGTCCATCATCCCGGACAATTCAGGGAACAGAGGAGCAGAGTTGCTAATTGGGTTCAGGATGATACAGGCGATAGGCGGAGGACTTTTGATGGTAAACAGTACTGCCCTTATAACGGACGCATTCGGATCCACGGAAAGGGGACGGGCACTGGGCATCAACCAGATATCTTTCATAGCTGGGTCGCTGATCGGGCTCATCGCAGGAGGTTTACTCGCTTCGAGCAACTGGCATCTTGTGTTCATAGTCAACATCCCTTTCGCAATCGCGGGATCCCTCTGGTCAGTTGTCAAATTAAAGCAGTCGTCTAAACGGATCAAGGTACCAATGGACGTAGCCGGTAACTTGGGGCTGGGCGGTGGACTAGTTCTGATCAGCCTCGGTTTCACCTATGCACTAGTCCCTTACGGCAGTTCATCGATGGGCTGGGGGAACCCGTGGGTACTCTCGGCGTTCATTGTCGGCTCCATACTCCTGATCCTATTCGTTTTCATCGAGATAAAAGTCAAGTATCCCCTGTTTGATCTCCGTCTCTTCAAGATAAGAGCCTTTAACTACGGTAACTTTGCAAACTTCGTTTCATCGCTAGGCAGGGGAGCGATCATGTTCCTTGTGATCATATGGCTCCAGGGAATCTATCTGCCGCTCCACGGCTTTTCTTACTCTTCCACACCATTCTGGGCCGGAATCTACTTGCTTCCAATGATGGTCGGGTTCATCGTCCTCGGACCGATAGGAGGTATGCTTACAGATAGATATGGAGCCAGGGTCTTCGCTACTGCGGGGATGATAATCACTTCGATATCTCTCTACTTGCTAACTCTTCTCCCGTACAATTTCAGCGTCTGGCAGTTCGAGCTAATTCTCCTTCTGAATGGTATCGGCAGCGGTCTCTTCGCCGCTCCCAATACAACTGCGGTCATGAACTCTTTACCTGAGGAGAGCAGGGGGGCGGGTAGCGGTATGAGGACTACATTCAACAACATCGGACAGACGATAAGCATGGCGATATTCTTCTCAATCGCAATCACTGTCTTTACCCAGAAACTGCCTTCCTCACTGTTCAGCACGTCCCTGTCTATCGGACTCCCAACGTCCATCGCCGCAGCAATTTCCAAGATTCCACCATCTGGGGCACTATTTGCCGCCTTCTTGGGAGTCAATCCAGCCGCTAGTTTCCCGACATCGATGTTGAGTCTGATTCCTCCAGCTTCCCTAAAGTCTCTCATGTCCCTTACGTTCTTCCCAAATGCAATCGGCCCCTCGTTCATGACAGGGCTCAAGGACTCTCTCTATGTTGCGATCGTAATGACCCTGGTCGGAGCCATTCTTTCGGCCCTCAGCGGAGGCAGATATGTCCACGGTGAAGGAATCCCAAAGGGAACAACCTCAGGCTCACCTTCGGCTTCTGATGATGGCGTCTCACCATCTAAGAGCGTACTAGTCGATCACGGGAGCAAGAAATGAAGAATGAGTTTGCTTCAATCTTAGACCAGCTCACATCCATAAGAAAGCTCAGAAGAAGGATTCTCAATGAGATAAACGCAAACTTGCAAGACATGAATTCACGGGATTTCAACGTGCTCCACAAGATATGCAAGAGCGTAAAAGAACCTACAATGAGTGAGATTTCGGAGTCCAGTGGGCTCTCCAATGCACTTATAACGTCCTCCATCGACAGCCTCGAGAAGAAGAACTTGGTGAAGAGAAAGAGAGGACCGGACAGGAGGAGCTACGTGGTGATGCTGACGAACACGGGAATAGAGAAATGTGGAGAAATGGAGAAACTGAAGAATTCGAGCCTAGATTCGCTCTTCAACAGCATATCCAAGGAAGACCTTGCAGATATGAAGGTAACCCTAAGGAAGCTAAACGATCTTCTAGAAAAGTACACCTGAGTTCATCGACGACCGGGGAAGTGCAATACATCAGTCTTGCAGTGCCTTGATAAGTGATGGAAGTGACTCCTCGTAGAGGTATTCTATTCCAAAGTGACCCTCGTTGTATTCCTTGTACTCGTGCCTGACTTTGTGCTTCTCCATCAGTTCGCTCATCCCCTTCATACCTACGTTTATGAAGAACTCGTCTCTCTTACCTACCTGAAGTATGACCTTCTGTTGGCTCAAAGCATCCAATCGACTCTCCAGGTTTCGGAGCGGGTCAAGAGCAAGCCACCTCTCCCATACGTCTTCTCTGAGGGTGTGATACTTTAGATTGAAAGGCAGATCAAACCCCAGCCTTGTTCTATCATTCGGTGAATAGAAAGCTGCCATCGCAAGAGCGTTCATCACTCCAAAGTCAGAGCTCTCCGGGTGAGGTTTCTCCTTGAAATACCTGAGGAATTTCTCTGGGCCAATGGTATCCAGTTTTGAGATTACGGTAGGGAACTCGTGCATATAGCAGTATTCAAACCCCGAATCGCCAGAAACGTCAACAAACCCATCGAATATTTCCGGGTGGGTCGACGCCAGGTTGTAAGACCCAAAACCTCCAGAGGATTTCCCGAAAATACCGAGCTTTCTCTTGCCGTAAATCCTGTTGATGAAATTCACAACATCCTTGACGATGAAGTCTTCGTAATTCCCGACAGCTGAAGAGTTTATGTACTGATTGCCATAGAATGAAGTCATTGTTTCGGGCAAGACGATCAAAAATGACTTACTCTTCTTCGAAGACATTTCGTTGAGAACCCTCAAAAAGTCGTGTCCCATGTATGATCTGTTGAGAAAGCTTTCAGAGCTCCCGAAGAATCCGGCTAACCCAATTAATGCAGGAGTTGACTCTTTGACATCTCTCTCGAGCACCAAGACTTGTCTCTCAACCGGGTCTTTCAGAGCGTTTCCCACGAGGCTCCTGCCTTTTATAGCTAATCTCTTTATCGTAAATCTGTCCTCCTTTTCTAGGATGGGCATAGTTTACAATGTCAAAGACGTGAATATTCTTTACTCCTTGCGTGAGCAGTTCTAGAGGTCAGACTTCCTATAGGCTCAAATTATAAGTGTCTCCTGATCCACTTTTCTCCTTGAAATCCCTAAGTCCTCAACTCTGATCTCGGAACCATCGTAGAGTTTTGCCGTCGCCTCTCCGGAGAACAGAGCAGCAGCGAGTCTTCCTGCTGCATCAGCCTTCATTATTCCACTTCCACTGCTCCCGTTGATTACTGATAGGTTGAGGTGTTTTTCCAGTACATAAGTTCCGTCCATATTGTTCATTGAGTAGAAACCTGCCCATGATGCCATTATTCTTGAGTCTGTGAATGCTGGGACGTATTCTCTCAGTACCGTGTAGAGGTTGTTTGAGTAGTATTCTGGATCAGCCACCGGATTCTCTTCGAGTGTAAATCCGCTGCCGACACCCTCGCTGTATGAGATCCAGAAGGTCTTTGACTTTGGATCTGGTCTTATGTCAATAGATGGGCTGGGGAGGATAGTGAATGGAAACAAGTCCTCTTCACCCGTGACCTTTCTAGATATCATCTTCGATATTCCATCGCCCTGTATCTGGAATACCTGGACCTTCTTCGACTGAGTAAAGGAGTCTATTCCAAGTGGTTTGAGCAGCTCGTTCGTCCAAACATCCGTAGCTAGTAAGAACTGATCTGCAAACATGTTACCGTTGTTTGTTTCTAACGATTCTACGATCTTGTCCTGCCAGATGAATGGTTCGCCAGGGAAATTGAGTCTTGATCTCGGGGCGAGATTGAGCCTGTTGACCCTTGTGTTGAACTTGAATTCGACTCCCATTTTCTCGAGCTCTTTGACATAATACGATGCCAGTAGATCCGGTTCCATGATTCCGCAATTTTCTCCTACCAGTCCACCACCGATATTCTTGAGGTTCATTATTTCCGCTGCCTCGCGATTTGGTTCGATGGTTATTCCAAGATCGGCGACCTCTTCTCTGGAGATGATTCTAGAATTTACCTTGCTCAGGAGCTTTTGGACATTTTGGGAGGCAAGACTCTCTTCGTCCATCAGGAAGAGGTATCCGTTGAAGTGCATACCTAGATCGAACCCCCTTCTCTGAACGTTCTTGTAGAAGGATATCGAAGAAGATGCAAGTTTATAGTTTGTATCAGAAGTGAATACGTCTCTGAATGCTGCATCGCTCTTTGCGGTGTTTCCCTGAGCATACGTGCTCCACCTGTCAACCACGCAAATGGACAGATCTGAGTTGTTGGACTTAATGTGATATGCTGACGATAGCCCGGAGATTCCAGCCCCAACAATTATTAGGTCGTATCTTTCCATCTGGAACACAAATCACATACGCTTATTTAAGAGAAGGTTAGGTGCCGTTTTGGTTGTCAAAATACGATCAGATCAAGTCCATTTTTTTGAGCAGATAACGCGCAGATACGATATCTTCTAGACCTATTCCCATCGTCTTAAACACCGTCCTTTTGAAGTTTTTGTAATTAGCTTCCTTACCTACTATTTCCTTGAACTCTACTGCTTTCCCTCCAGATTTAACATAGTCCGATATTTCCGATGACTCCCTGAATGCTTGCTCAAGGTGCTCGACCACGACCAGATCTGCATCGTTGATTACTCCTTCGGACACTTCTCTGTGGCCAAGCACGTTTGCACCTGCTATGTTTAGGTGATAGCTCTTGAGGAATGAAAGATCGCTAATTATTGGGTCCCTTGAAGAAGTAATGCAGCTGATTAGATCTGCACCTTCCAGTGCCGTCCTGAGGTTGTCATATTGTCTAATCCCTTTTCCGAATTTCTCAGTCATCCTCTTCGCGAATTCGCTGCCACGTTGTGGGGAACGGGAGTACACTCTTATTTCATCGGGTGCAGATGTGGTCAGTATTCCTTCGAGCTGAGTCTCCGCCTGGAACCCTGATCCAATGAGGGTGAAAACCGAAGTATCTCTATGAAGCAACGAGGCTCCCAGGGCAGTCAGCGCACCCGTTCTAATCTGGCCCATCCGGTTTGCTTCCACTATGGCAATGAGATCTGTTGTCTTAGTATCAAATAGCAGGACTACGAATCTCGCACCCTTGCCTGTAGCGATGTACGTCTTGAAACCGGAAATATGGTACTTATTCATGAAAGCAGGCATCGTGCTGAGAACGGAACCACCAGAGAACGTCCTTTGTCGAGCGTCAGCCCCCGCATTACCTGCATAATACTCTCCAAAAGCGTCCCTCATAGCCTCTATCGCTGTCTTCATATCGAAGTATTCGTCCACTTCTTTCTCTGTAATGTAGTACATTAACCTCCAAGTACAGAATTCATAAATACTCTTTATCTAACCTACTTAGAACGCTCCCTCTCCCGAAGAGCAAGTGCGATCCCAGATGAACTGGTGAAAATTCAGGTCAGTTGTGTGTATACGGTTCCAGAGTCACCCTTGTAGCTGATCGAGACTTTCAAGTCAGACATAACAACTGGACTCCCCGATGAATGGAAGATAATAGTTATGTATGCCCCCGACTGGATTGACGTTGCCCCCTTTATCGGCACTGCACCATTCGAAGTCCACACGTTGCTGTAGCTCGTAAACGTATTCATGTAGAGAGCGGTACCGTCTGGATTAGTTATGGTCGCGTTCAAGATGGTCCACCCCACACCGGTCGATGTGGAACTAGTGTTGATTATCTGCATCTGAAAATTGGAAGGATTCTTAAGATAGCCAGTTGTTGCGAGCGTCAGAAGCAAGGTGGTGGAATTAGAAGTAGAACTGTAAACACTCAGGCTCCCCGATAGCGGAGTAGAGATTATGTTCGGGCTATAGTAAGAAACAAGGAAGTATACAGTTGCCGCTAAAATGACCGTTACAGCTACCATCAGGATTGTAGCAATCACCGGAGACACTGCCTCGTCTTCTTCGACGTGCAACGACCATATCTTCCTGCCCTTTTTCCGGATTATCTCTTTCATCTCTTCTCCTCTGGCGCACCAGAAGTGGAAAGAAATGCCTAAACGAGATATATAATTTGAGGTCGCCATTAATAAGGACCAACTCGGAACCAACACTAAGGGAGGCAGTGAATTGCATAGTCAGTGATCTAGGATACTGAGTGCCCGGTCAATCAGCATTACCTTGGTACCAGCCTCCGACATATTCTCCATGCAGTCATTCGCCAAGTACATCTTTCCAGCAACGATCTGTTTCCTTGTGTTTTTCAGGTCCCCAATCAGTATGTCATGCGCCTTTTTCTTTGCAATTTCGAAGTCCTCCTCCCCTAGATGAATCTTAACCTTCTTTACGTAAAGAAGATAAACAAGCCCGGAAACGAATACGTTGCGTGATAACAGATAGTAACCCTTGGAAAAATGCGAGAACTCAATCTCGTGAAATGAAATGAGTAATTTCAGCTCGTAGGGACTGTCTTTGTATACATTATTTGATTCTATTATCTCAAGAACCTCTTCATATGTTTCGAATTGCATTTTTTCAAACTCCAGGCAGTAGAAAATATTTAATAGTATATTGCGAAATCATCGAAATTGTTTGAATTACCACCTTAGAGGGTAGGTAGCTAATAGATGATATCTTGGGTTCACTTTTAGACCAATTCCCCCCATTAATGACTAACATGTATACTAGACTCCGATATTTAAATACTAGAACTAACGAGTCTGGTTGGTATTTTCGCAACCAATGCATTCCTTCGCGATAAGGATTCAGAAGATGCGGAGAATTAGTCAATAAGCCATTTCGCGGACCAAACTCGGATCCTTTTATATTCTCTAACAAATGGGAGGGAGTCTTTTTGAGACCCCCTCTTTTTTGGCCCCTCCGCGTTAGAGATGAGCGTACGGTTTTTAGAGTACTGTACGCAAGATATGCCCCTCCCTCTCTTGCCATCTTACTATTCTTTAATACGACTCTTATTAATTAAAACAACCAAGTTGTTAGAAAATCCTTCTAACTACCTGCAAGTATATAAAATATGGTGGGTTATTGACTTTTGGGGGCCAAGGATGGTAGAGATATTCGCCGCAGTAATTGGACTGGTCTTAGCACTGTACTACACGATAATAAACCCACTGACAAATGGAGGGATAGCACAAGGCGGCGGATAGATCTATCAATTTTTTTCTTCTTTCTAACTCTAGATTGAGGAAACTATGATGGTTGAATGAGATACGTTAAAAAAGTCGAAAAATGCCCTGTTTGCAAGCAAACCGCAAGAGTGACAAGAAAATGGGTCTTGAACAAATATAAGACTCGTTACAACTATTCCATATACCATCATGGTGCAATTGATCATTACTCAAACCAAATCTCTGAAGCGTCTAGAAAATTTAAAAAGGGGGAGATTAAATCGATGCTTGTCGATGCAATAAATTCGGAAAACTTCAAGGATGCACTCTTTAGAACAAAAGAAATGAAAAGGATCTTACGACTGAAACATCCAAACATTGGGTCTGATGCGATCAGAGACAATCTCTACAGGCTATCTGACTCTGGGATGATCGAAACGGTGAAGAAAGGGAGGGACGTATATTTCCTCAATGCAATCTATAAGGAGAGACTCAGCTTTGTCAATGATTCGCTCAGATTGATTTTGAAAGACGTAGACAATAACCTGATGTTCAAGAACCACATCTCAATAAACACTATCAGGAATGACAAGAATTGGCCTTTGTACTACTTGCCGTATAGAATCTTTGGAGATTCAGACAATGAATTCAAGGGTCTACAATTTAAGGCAAGGGACCTTACAAACAACCAAATTTTGAAAACCACCGTGCTCGAAGACGGAGCTAGGGAAAAGAGGTTGCTATTAAAGTCCAGCAAACCCTTGTTCCCTAACGAGTCTATAAGAATAAAATTTGAATACAATTGGGACGAGCCAAAGCAAACTTTCTTTTATACCGCTGCAACAGAAATGAGTAGTTTTGAGTTCACCTTTATGGGGAACTTGCCAATGAAAATTCAGGCTACTCAAACAATTTCTTCCTTAAATCAGGTGAAAGATCTCTCCAGCGCAATAGTAAGAGAGAAAAGTCGTAGATGGAAATTTGTGTATTCACTAAGGATGAAATCAGTTAGGGCATTTTCCATAATCCAGTTTAAATGGAACGGATCCTAGGAAAGATCATTGCATTCCAAATTATTGAATATTGAAATATTCTTAGGATAACCTAGTGCCACGGAAATCTACGAATTCGATGTGCAAAGTCTGCGGTGCGAGGGCCTCGGTTAAGAAGTACTCCTCCAAAGGGGCGAACGGCAAGACATATTACTACGAGAAGTTCACTCATTTGAACGGTGTTGTCCACTATTTCAGGGCTGGACGTAGACCGGCGAGAACCGACGTATCGGAAGCTTTTGAGTACTTGATCGAAACAAAAATGAAGGAAGGAAATTACAGATTTGGAGAAATAAAGCGGATGTTCGAATCCGTGTTTGGCTCTGCTACGAGCAATACTACGATTTCTAGAAGCCTGATGCGGTCCATAAGGTCTAACCTATTAGAAAAGAACACTAGAAAGGGTATCACGACTTATTCGAAGAAGGACAGATCTGACATAGTCAACGAAACAAAAATCAATGATGCATCTCTCAACTATACCCTATCGAGAAGCAAGATATCACTAACCCTGTTCGTTCATCTCACAAACATGAGCGACAAACTTCTTTCACAAATCCCAGTGGATCTGCCCTCGGGTTCTTCAGACACGCTCAGAGATCTCTCCCTTAGCGTGTACGACCAGTCGGGAATTATAATGGACGGAAAGGTAAAGGAAACTTACTCTTATCCGGGACGTTTAGGGATATCTGTAGACTTTAACAGGCCGGTGAGACCAGGAGGAAGAAACTTCATCTTCCTTCAAGGAAGTTTTGAGCTGAGGGAGCAGGTAGTGAAGTTCGGACTTCCGCTAAATACCGAATCGTTCAGGATAAATTTCATATCTGACACAACCAAACCTGTTCATATAAGGAGAAGGAGCCTAGACGGTATCAAGGAAACAAATCCGGATTCGATCAAGAGAGGAAAGCTTGAGGGTGGAAATACGTATACGGAAGTGGAGTTTGTCGGTGCCTTGAAAGGAGAGGTAATAGTCGTGTCCTGGTGAAACTCAGTTCGATGCCATTATATTCACCAATTCGATCAAATTATATGGGTCGGAGAGCCACGAAAATTTCAAAAGTGTACCAAATAGTTAATGTACTAGTTTTAGAAGTGATAACGGAATGAGTTCGAATGTTGGAGGCGATAACGAGTGCTGATAGCCTACACTAGCATACTGGATTTCGTTCTGACCTTTGTTGCCGGGTTACTCTTCGGGTTAGCGATAAAGAAGGGATTAGTGGCTTTCGTGCTGGCACTTATTGGGTTCGTAATAGCTGGATACGTAGGCCTGACGTTTGTTCCAAAGATTTCATTTACTTACGAGCTAAACAAGTTTCTTTCTCTGGTAACGGCGTACATACACGACGTTCAACTTGGAGCAATCGCTGTGTCCTTAACTGTCGTGCTCTTTCTGATAGGACTGGGCATCGGACTATGGAAAGGATGAACTGGCAGACAGCGTAGTGAAGAGCTGGCTACTCGCTTGAACTAATTTTTTTATGCTTTTGATCTCAACCAAAAGAAAAAAGAGTCGAGAGTCTTTGCTTTGAAACCTCTGGAATAAAGGTTGATTAAGTCGAAATCTATCCAATCTCTGTTGAGAAAGCCGAAAAAGGAAGAAGCCGTTTCAGAGGTTGTTGGAACCATACTAGTACTCGCGATTACCATAGTTCTATTTCTGGCAGTGTTTGCTTACGTTCAACACTTTCCCCTGGCTACGCCCTCTGAACAGTTGACTATC
This sequence comes from uncultured Thermoplasmatales archaeon, assembly GCA_964391105.1. Classification (GTDB taxonomy): domain Archaea; phylum Thermoplasmatota; class Thermoplasmata; order Thermoplasmatales. The sequence goes on along the minus strand of CAYMKC010000039.1, from coordinate 728 downwards.
TATCAAGAGATTTCATACGATCCCGTTTCCCAGGTCGTGACTGAAAAACTCAGCGACAAGACTGGAAGCATACTCTCAACGAGTGAAACATTTCTTATCGTACTCATAAATGGCGTCTCCTATTCCAAACCGATTGGTTCGCTGCACATCTATTCGCCATACGGAAACAACTCGGATTTTCTCCAGCCTGGCGATACCATAACGTGGAACAGCAGTTTCACTGGTGTGCGCGTGGAAAACAACTCCACTATCAATTCGGTCTTATTCTATAAGCCGTCGAATCAAGTTCTATGGCAATCGAGTAATACAATATCTGATCAGCTTTCGATATCCGCTTTTTATGTCACACCGTCTCCGATTAGAGCCAACGCATCTTTCACCGTGGTCGTCCAGGTATCGACATTCGACGCAGCCAACACAGATGCGCACCTGAATCTTTCCTCCCTATACGGGACTGGAATGAACGTAACGATGTACGCGTATGCAACATCCGGAAGCATCGTAAGCTTTTACTTTACTGGAAAGGCTACATCGAGCGTCCACTCATATTCTTTGATAACTGTCTTCGTCGAAACGGACGGAGTGACCGCATCTTCACAGATTGACGTTCTCTGATCCCAAATACCCCGAATCAAGGTAAATTATTCTTTCATAAGCAGGGTCATTGCTCAATTTTTGCAGGTAGTTAGGAAATATAGAATAGAAGCCAATCTCCAACATCTGACAAA
>CAYMKC010000038.1:0-11315 GCA_964391105.1 uncultured Thermoplasmatales archaeon | reverse complement strand
AGATGACGATATCGTTAAGAGAAGTGGTCTATGTTTCAAGGAAGAGAAGGAGTTCTGCAGCCGTTTCGCTGCTGAGGGCGAAGGTATCACGCTTCATGAAGGTTCCCTCAGACAACGTCTGGATCGACGATTCGGTCAACAGGTTCATCTGGAAGAGGGGAATAGAGAAGCCACCAAGGAAACTCAGAGTGAAAATCCTGAAACTGGAAGAGGATAATTCTGCAGAGGTGCTCCTTCCAGATAAGGCATGATACAGGTCACCAGGGTATTCAATTCTCCATTCGTTGGAGTCTACATCAAGACATGGGAGGACTTCACGCTCGTCCCAAGGGATCCCGACAGGGACATCATGGGACTTGTTTCAGCATCGCTCAAAACGGAGCCGATAGCAATGACGATCGGAGGTTCCAACCTGCTTGGTTCCCTCGCGGTCATGAATTCCAACGGAATGATATTCAGTAACATAGTCTCTGAGGAAGAGCTGAAGAACATTCCGAGGGAATTAAACGTTGCAGTACTCAAGGACAATCTCAATGCCGTTGGAAACAACATTCTCGCAAACGACAGGGCTGCTTTAATTCATGAGGATTTCTGCGACGAATCGGTGAAGACAATAAGGGAAACACTTGGAGTAGAGGTATTGAAGGGGAAGTTTAAGGAGGTCAAGACGGTCGGATCCAGTGGACTGGTAACGTCGTCTGGTCTCGTGATTCCACCAAACATGACGGACGACGAAATAGAAGAACTTGCAAAGATTTTTGGCGTGAAGGGGCGGGTTGGTACAGCAAATTTCGGAAGCCTTTACGTTGGCGCTTCGGTCGTTTCAAACAGCAAGGGAGCACTCATAGGGGAAGACAGCACAACTGTCGAGATTTCTAACATAGAAGAAGCACTCAATCTATGAGAATTGAGAGGTGTTCTGGGGTCTACGAACCAGAGGACGATTCCTATCTTCTTATGGCAATAGAGGAAGTCAGGGGACGGGTTATCGAGATCGGTTGCGGCACAGGTATTGTTGGACTGAGTTATGCAGCGTCTGGCGCATCTGTAACGCTGGTGGACATTTCGGAGAGTGCTGTCAAGTGCGCAATCAAGAATGCAACCGAAAACGGCCTGCAAGTCAACATAATCAGGTCAGACATGTTTGATGCGATCAGGGGAAGGTTTGACTATGCAATTTTCAACCCCCCATACCTCCCGAGCACCCCGCCCGAGGATTCGACTTGGTCGGGCGGTAAAAAGGGGAATGAAATAACCACAAGATTCATCCACGAATTTGGAGCATTCTCAAAATACGCCTTTTATATCGAATCCTCATTATCCCCCATTCAAAAGGGAACGTTCCAGGGACTGAGCTTCCAGGTTGTGAAGAAGTTCGACTACGAGTTTGAAGAGCTAAGCCTCGTGAGGGTCAGCGGAAATGCCCTCCATTGATGATGAGATAAGGGAACTGGAGGCTGAGGTCAAGAAGACCCAATACAACAAGGCAACGGAACACCATATCGGAAGGATCAAGGCAAAGATAGCGAGACTGGAAAAGGTAAAGGAAGAGAGGTCAAAGAAGGGTGGCGGAGGAACAGGATTTTTTATAAGGAAGGGGATCTATCCGAGCATTGGCTTGCTGGGTCCGCCATCCGTGGGAAAGAGCACCATTCTCAACGCAATCACGAATGCTGATAGCAGGGTGGGAGCATACGATTTCACAACCCTCTCGATCGTTCCAGGTGTAATGGAATACAGGGACATGAAGTTCAGGATTCTGGACCTGCCAGGGGTCATAGACGGAGCCCACGATGGAAAGGGGAGGGGGAGAGAGGTCATATCCGTCCTCAGGAACGTCGACCTGATCGTCATCGTACTGGACCCTTTCAAATTCGATCCATCCTACATTCTCAAGGAACTTCATCGGGAAGGAATCAGGATAAATTCGAAGCCGCCAAAGATGTCAATAGTCACGAAGGACAGGGGAGGGTTAAACATCACGAAGGTGGGAAGGTCGGAGTTTGATATCGAGCTGCTGGAGTCCATAAGCAGGGAATTCGGCCTCATCAACGCAGACATCATTCTCCGACAGTCGATGACTCCGGAAGTATTCATTGACGGCCTCCTGGGAAATCGGGTTTACCTACCTGCTGTCTTTATACTCAACAAGTCCGATGTCCCAGAATTCCAGAAGGCATACGAATTCTTGAGGGAAATGGGGCTCGACACGATCCCTATGTCTGCAATGAAGAAGAAGAACATCGAGCTGCTGAAGGAGCGGATCGCTGGGAAGGTCAGGATGATCAGGGTCCACCTCATACCGTGGAACGCCCCTTCGGACGCAGAGCCTATGGTAGTCAGGGAGGGGAGTACGGTTGAGGATGTCTGTAAGGCTGTGCACACGGACTTCGTTGAAAAATTCAAATTCGCGACTATCACGGGAAAGTCCGTCAGGTTTCCAAACCAGAGGGTTGGACTCGAGCACAGGGTTCAGGATGGGGACAGCCTGACTGTTATGCTAAAGAAAGGTTGAGGACACATCGTTCTTGTGACAGTGCGAATCCATGAGCTCCAGAGTAAGTTATCCGAGATGGGATTTCGAAGGTGAACGAGTCTATACTACAACCGGGACGACTTACCCCTCGGAAGTATCTGCCTCAGGACTTGAACAAGAGAGCCCAGGAACAGTACATTTGACTCCTTAAGTCCGGATTACATTTTTAACCGGTATTATACAAAAAATCGGCCTCTATTTAAGGTCTGACCAATATTTTTATATCGAGTATCCATAGGGAACGAAGCCTAACGGGTAGTGAAATACTTGGCAGACAGAGTACTGGCATTTGTAGACTTATTCGTGGACCCACAGAGGATGGACGAGGTGATCTCTTCTCTGAAAGAGATCAAGAACGCCATCCAGATTAATGAAGTTACTGGGGAATTTGACGTAATTGTACTGGTGAACGTTGCTAGCATCGAAGAATTCAGGGACATGCTGAAGAACAAGATTATGAAGATACCTGGAATAAAGAGCACGGTTACTTCAATCGTACTGAAGTCGCACAGGAACCATACGCAGGAAGTCCCGGAGTAACCTGGTAATTCCAGATCCCAAAGGAGGAATCTGCAGAGGTTTACATGATAATTTATTTGCATATGGACGCACATAGAGGGGTCAGCCGGTAGGTGAAACCATGCTCACTGTCGGAGACCTGTTCGTCGTTGCACTCGTTTGGGGGGTAGTGATAATAAGTGCATGGTTCCTCTCGAAGCACCTTTACATCGTGTTTACCGGCAGCAAGAGCAGACTCGACAGGTTGTTCCTCCCCCTGGAGAACTTCATCTTCTACCTTGTTGGCGTTGACAGTGCAAAGAACATGGGGTGGAAGGAGTACTTCAAGGCACTCTTTTATCTAAACATCGTTCAGGCGGTAGTTGCGTTCTTCATACTGATGTTCCAGCAGAGTCTTCCCCTGAACCCGATGCACTACGCGAATCTGTCTTGGTCCCTGGCTCTCAACACAGTTCTCTCTTTCTCGTCCAACACTAACCTGCAACACTACAATGGAGAGACGGTCCTCTCCTACCTAAGTCAGATGTCCGCCATCCAGTTCTTGCAGTTCACCTCTGCTGCCACCGGCCTAGCGGCGGGAGTTGCAGTCATCAGAGGGTTCGCAGGGAAGACTCGGACTATTGGAAACTTCTACTTTGATTACGTGAGGTCCCTGACAAGGGTCCTGCTCCCGCTTACCCTCGTGACGACTATAGTTTTGATCACCCTCGGTGTCCCGCAGAGTCTCGGAGGCTATTCACAATTGTCGACACTCCAGAAGGGAGCTTACGAGGTGCTGTACAAGGGCCCCATTGCATCCCTCGTTTCCATCATGCAGCTGGGTACGAACGGGGGCGGATACTTCGGTGCAAATTCGGCCTATCCTCTCCAGAATCCGAGCCAGATTAGCGACTTCTTTGAAATGGGGCTTATGATGTTCATTCCCACCTCAATTCTCTTCTTGTTCGGCAGGATGGTCGGTGACAGCAGGGAGGGCAGAACGCTCTTCCTTGCTGCATACGCGATCTATGGCATCGATCTTCTCATTGCTTTCCTTCCGGCATCTCACATCGTTCAGGGAATGGAGGTAAGATTCGGGGGTGCAGCGACAGTATTCTGGACCGTCACTACGACCGCATTCACTACCGGATCGGTAAATGCCTCTCTCTCGGGCCTGAACCCGGTAGTGATACTCAGTGGGTTCGTCGGTATGCTAGTTCAGGGAGCCCCCGGTGGAATCGGAGTGGGAGCGACGTACCTTCTAATGTTCGTCATCGTTACCATCTTCCTCGTTGGACTGATGGCAGGAAGGACCCCGGAATACCTCGGGATAAAGATCGAGGGCAGAGACGTGAAACTCGCCGTTATGGCATTCCTAACACACCCCATAATTATCCTGGTGCCTACGGTGCTCGCATTCGCGATAGGGGCAGAAAAGACTGTGGGTCTTGCAGCGAACTCAACTGGATTCACCCAGGTGTTCTACGAATTCACGTCCGCTGCAGCGAACAACGGATCTGATTTCCTCGGTGCCTCCGGTAATACAGTGTTCTTCAATGTCGCGACTGGTATAGTCATGTGGGTGGGAAGGTTTTTGCCGATGCTTTTCATGCTCGCGATTGCTGATAGCGTTGCGACCAGGAAGAGGAGCCCCAGCCAGGGGCTCAAAACGGGAAGTCTCAGTTTCGTGGTGATACTCATAGTCAGCATATTCCTGTTAACTGTATTGGCGTTCTTCCCTTTCCTCGTGCTCGGTCCGATCCTGCAATTCCTGCAAGGGCTCCACAATAGCTACGGAGGTGTGATCTTTGGTCTCTGGCACTACTAACGAGATGGACAGCAAGCTTCACTGGTCTTCCATATTCCTGGATTCGGTGAAGAGGTTGAACCCGTGGGTGTTGAAGTCCAACGTGGTGATGTTCATAACTGAACTCACTTTCTTGATAGTCCTCGTGATGGCAATTGATCCCACACTTATCCCAGTCGTTTCAAGGGCTCACGAGCAGCTTTTCTACTCTGAGGTCGCAGCGATCCTGTTGATAACGGTGTGGTTCAGCACCCTATCAGACTCTATAGCAGAGGCTCAGATCCGAAACACCGCCTCCAGCCTGAGGAAAATGAAGGAACAGATGTCTGCCAAGAGAATGCTGTCTTCGAGCAGGACCAACTTTGAGGTCGTCCACTCCGATATGCTCCACAAGGGAGACCTGATCGTCATAGACCACGGTGAGAAGGTTCCCATAGACTCCGAAGTGTTGGAGGGTATTGCGATGGTAGACGAATCTCTCCTCACGGGAGAATCAGCCAATGTCAGGAAGTCAGTCGGGATGACGCTCCTTGGTGGGTCAGTAGTTACGACAGACAGCCTAGTCGCAAGGGTCTCTACCAATCCGGATGAGACCTACGTGAGCAAGCTTATAGGCCTGGTAGAGTCTTCTTCCAGACCAAAGACACCGAACGAAATCGCCCTCACTATTCTTATAGCCGGGTTCTCAGCAATTTTCACGATAATTATAGTATCTCTCCTGTTCCTGGGAGTTGAATTGAGACTCGGCATAGACCTGGCAGTATTAATAGCACTGTACGTCTGTCTTCTCCCTACAACCATAGGCGCACTCCTCCCAGCTATCGGAATATCCGGAATAAACAGGATGTCGGTTAAGAGAATAATTGCAAAGTCTGGCAAGGCTATCGAGGCTTCTGGTGACACGGACGCTCTGCTCCTCGACAAGACGGGTACGATAACAAAAGGGATGAGGAAGGCGGTACAGTTTGTGCCAGCAGGTAAACACACGGAGAGGGAGGTTGGGGAGGCAGCCATGCTGTCGTCGTGGGACGACGATACGCCCGAGGGAAAGAGCATAGTGGAACTGGCCTACAACCTCGGATATGTGCCCCACCAGTTCAGTTCAATAGAGAGATCAGAGTTCGAGGAGTTCAGCGCTTCTACCAGAAGAAGCAGCGTGAAAATGAGCGATACCCAGGAATTCCAGCTTCCGAAAGGGGGCAGAGGACTACTCCAGAGGAAGAGGCTAAGGCGAAAGTTCGCATCAGGGAATGAGCAGCAGCAGGACCTGGAGATAGTGAAGGGCGCACCAGACGCGATAATCGAATATGTGAAGATCAAACCTCCCAATTATGACGAGACTCTCCAGAAGATTTCTGAAGATGGTGCGACCGTCATGGCCGTCGCAGAAGCATTAGACGTAATTGGATTCATCAAACTGAAGGACGAGGTCAAGCCCGGCGTGAAGGAGAAGATAAGGGCACTCAAGGAGATGGACATAGAGGTAGTGATGGTCACAGGCGACCAGCCAACTACCGCAGGGTTCATATCAAAGGACGTCGGGATAGACGACTTCATCGCAAAGGCGAAACCGGAAACGAAGTACGAGTTCGTGAAGGAGGAGCAGAGGAACGGTAAGATAGTTTCCATGATCGGTGACGGTACCAACGATGCCCCGGCACTGTCTGCTGCGGACGTCGGTCTTGCAATGGCATCCGGGACGGAACCTGCAAAAGAGGCCGCAAACATGGTTGACCTCGAGTCGAATCCCTCTAAGATAATCGATGTGGTAATGCTCGGCAAACAGATCTTGATGACGAGAGGAACTGTAACAACGTTCAGCATAGCCAACGACATGGCGAAGTACTTTGTGATAGTGCCGATAATGTTTGCGGCTCTTCCGGAACTGGGAGCGCTGAACTTCATGCACCTCACCCCACATCTTGCGGTCATTTCCGCACTCATATTCAACGCGATAATAATTCCGGCCCTGATTCCTCTGGCACTGAGGGGAAATACGTTCAAACCGTCAAGCACGATGAAGATATTCCTGAAGAACGTTACAATATACGGACTGGGCGGAATAATACTCCCCTTCATCGGCATAAAACTTATAGCCATTCTGATAACTGTACTGGGGGTGGCCGTTTGAAGGGATTGAGAACTCTATCGAGCGCGGTCAGGCTCACCATCATCTCGTTGGTGATCTTCGGACTAATCTTCCCAGTCGTCATGACAGGCATAGGCGAGGTCGCCCTCCCGTGGCAGTCGAACGGATCGCAGATATACTACAACGGAAGGGACATAGGGTCAGAGCTTATCGCTCAGAATTTCTCGGTACCCGTCTTCTTCCATCCCAGGAACGACTCTGCATCCGGGGTTGACCCGGATATCACCATGTCGGACGCCAGGAGCCAGATACCGAGGATTCACAATGTGACAGGGATTCCGGAAGACGTGCTGAACGCTACCCTTGCAAAGTACAGGCAGTACACCCTATTCTTCTTCGGTACCCAATACGTGAACGTGCTGGAGGTCAACCTATATCTGGTGAGAACCTACCCTTCGGTCTACAGCCAGTACATCCAGTGAGAGCTTCGTCTCACTAACCAGTTGGATTTCAGTTCTGTGGGTACTCAATGCTTTTAATTGGAGTTTAACTGAACTTAAAGTTGCCAATGACCGACTGCGAGGAGAGGGACAACACAAGATTCTGGAAAAGAAGGTCATCGATAGGGATTGCCACCGGACTGATAATCTTCTTCGCCTCGCTCTCGTTCTACTTCACCACCGGACCCAACAATTACTTCCTGGAGGTGGCTGAGGAATCGTCACTTCTTATCCCCCTGCTCATCATCTCTTCTTTTCTCACATACGTTCTGGACACAAGACACAGAAAAGTGAAGACTGGGTATTCTCGCTACCTCAGGAACTCCCTTTCCTATCTATACCTGGCCGTCCCGTTCTGGATAATGTCGGCTGCCGTTATCTTTTCGAATGGTAGACCCTATGTCACGTTCCTCTACATGGAACTCATGCTCTTTCTGATCATCGCATTCATCGTGGTCAATGTCAGGGCTCAAATATGGAAGAGAGTGTCGAAGGAAATGGACAACTCGAGGGTGGCAGAAGAGGCGAAGGGGATAGCAGAAAGAATGGGGATAAAGATCAAGGGTTTCAGGGTCGTCGACTGGAGTAAGGCAAAGATAGCGAATGCATTCCAGGCCGGTCTCTTGCATTATTACGTATTCGTCACTAACTTCCTGCTCGAAAACCTGACAGAGGACGAAGGGGTGGCCATAATTGCACACGAGATCGCCCATGCAAAGAGGAAGCACCTGCGGAACACGCTACTCTTTGTTGGAACCGACATCATAGTCATCGGGAACGTTCTCTTCGCAGTGATGGTGTTCTGGCTGAACCTCGGCGTCAGGGTCGGGCTCGCCTCCGCAATATCGGCGTCGGTGTTCATTTCGACCTACCTCCTTCTCCCATTCCTGCAGAGGAAATACGAAAAGGAAGCGGACTTGATTGCTGCTGACTTCACGGACCCAAAGCTTCTCGCAGACTCGTTGTTGAAGATATCAAAACTTAACAACTCGCCTCTTAAACTCCCAAAGCGCTGGAACATGAGTCATCCGAGTACTTCCGATAGGGTCGCATACATGAACCGAATGGAAAATGAAAGAAGAAAGAGGTGATCAGAATACCAATAATTGAATGATCATGAAGTCATTGCGTTAATCTGGTCGTGCAGCAATACATCGGAGTTGGACAGCAGAACGTCTTCATCGATTATCAGGAAGAGGGAACGACCGGCCTGTCCGACGACAATGTATTCGTAGAAGGCGGATGAGAAGTATGAGGCATTGTGGTTATAGGAAGCGGTGAAGTATGAGAAGCCGCCATTAGAACCGTTCACGAGTGTAAAATTGAGTGACCTGAAGGATGAGGATTCTTTCGAATAGACCGAATTGTAAAACGAGGATGTCTCTGACTTGGAGCTAAACTCCAATGATACTAATATTGCTGCACCGCTGAAATTACCGGATCCGTTGAATGCATTCACGTATTCCGTGACGAGTGAGTGGGTCGTGCTGTAGTTCCTTGCCGGTGTGAAAGTTGAATTTAATATTGTCATGTTAGAGCCCGAAGCGCGCTCTACCTCGGAGAGGGAGGCATTGGCCACGTGGAACCCGCTCTGGTACCAGTGGGAAACATAGTAGGATGCACCAACCCCCGCAGCTATGACTACAACAGCGACTACCACTCCAACCAATGTCAGCATCTTCTTGTTCCTGGTTATATTGTAAACGGCGCTTGCTTTAGGCGGTTGCTGCTCCATGCGGCTTCTCAGGCTAATTTGTATATAATCCGATTGGTACACTTTTTGAAATCCAGTACCGCAGAGCACGTTGTGTGAAATGGAAAGGTTAGAAAAAGAATTAAAAGACAATGATTTAATCCGGTCAGACTATCTACATTAATGGAACTCAGCGAGATCAGGGGTAGAGTTCAAAGAATCTCAGAGGACGAGAGGCCCGAGAATCCCCGTTTTTCGATCGAAAATATGGAGAGCTCCGTTGACCCAATCAAGTCCTTCTATAGCTACTGCAATGGGAGCTGGATCAGGTCGCACCCAATTCCAGCTGACAAGGTGAGGTGGGGTGCTTTTGCGCAGCTAGTTGATAGGAACAAGTACATCCTGGGAAAGATCCTCGAGGATTGCGCCTTTGTCGATCACCCCGAGAGCCAGTTGAAGGAACAGATCGGTTCATTCTATCTCTCTGCCATGGACACCAAGACGATCGAGCGTCTCGGGTTCGAACCAATCAAGGATTATATGGAAATGATAGACAGAATCGCTGACAAGAAGGGGATAATCCCACTCGTGTCACGATTGCACAGCTCCGGCATACCGGTGATGTTTTCCTACTCTTCCGACGGGGACGAGAAAAACAGTTCCACCTACGCCTACTACCTTAGACAGGGGGGCCTATCTCTGCCAAACAGAGATTACTATCTGCTCGACCAGTTCGAAGGCATCAGGAAAGATTACGTAACACACATAGCCAACATCTTTTCCATATACGGCTATAGCAGGGAGGAATCCGAATCATCCTCGGGAACAGTAATAGATATTGAACTCGGACTGGCCAGGGTCAGCAGGACTCCCGTTGAGCTCAGGGACCCCGAGAAGAATTACAACCGATTTCCTTTTGAGGAGTTGCAGGCGCGCCTACCTGGGTTGGACGTCAGGAGATATCTTTCAGACATACAGCTCCCAGCCGTGCCGCACATTGTAGTCCGTCAACCGGAATTCTTTGAGAACTTGGGGAAGATGCTGAAGGACGTCCCACTGGAATCGTGGAAGGTCTACCTCAAGTGGAAGGTGCTTCATTTTGCGTCTCCCTATCTTCACGAGGCAGCGAGGGATGAGACCTTCGATTTCTTCGAGAGGAAGCTGTTCGGGAGGAAGAAACAGGAGAAGAGGTGGAAGACGGTCGTGGACATTATTGATGGACAGCTTGGAGAGGCGCTTGGAAAACTCTACGTGGAACAGCAGTTTGGCGAGGACTCAAAGAGTAGAATGGAGGAGATGGTCAACGACCTGAGGGAGGTGTTCTATGAAAAGCTGACGAACATCTCATGGATGTCTGAACTCACGCGGAAAAAGGCACTTGAAAAATTCAGCAAATTCCGGGCCAAGATAGGTTTTCCATCCAAGTTCATAGATTACTCTTCGATCGAAGTCTTTGCAGACGACTTCTTCGGAAATGTACTGCGCTCCAACGAATTCGAATTCAGAAGGGAGATAGGGAGGATCAACTCTCCGGTCGATAGGGAACTGTGGCAGATGACTCCCCCGACAGTGAACGCATATTTCTCGCCAACGGACAACGAGATCGTGTTTCCAGCGGGTATACTCCAACCGCCATTTTTCGATCCAGATATCGATGATGCCGTGAACTATGGCGCAACAGGAGGGATAATCGCTCACGAAATAACACACGGTTTCGACGACGAGGGGAGAAAGTATGACCTGAATGGCAACCTTAACGACTGGTGGTCGAAGGAGGACGCCGATGAATTCACCAAGAGGGCAAAGTCAGTAGTCAACCTCTACGGGTCTATCGAAGTGCTCCCGGGATTGAAAGTAAACGGAGATCTCACGCTCGGAGAAAATATTGCAGACCTCGGCGGTATCAGCATAGCTTACGAAGCCCTCGATAGGAGACTCAAAAGAGACCCCTCCAGAAGAAGGATTATAGATGGGCTGACCCCAGAACAGAGGTTCTACATAGGCTGGTCCCAGAGTTGGAGGGGCAACATAAGGGAGGAAGCGCTAAAGTGGCAGATCTCGAATGATCCACACTCCCCTGATAATATCAGAGGGGAGATACCTGTCCGTGTCCACTATATGTTCAGAACACACTTCAACGGAGGAAAAGATCGCGAGAACAGGAACGACGGAATAATTACCATCTGGTAATT
>CAYMKC010000037.1:0-11658 GCA_964391105.1 uncultured Thermoplasmatales archaeon | reverse complement strand
TAAGGTTCTCCTCCTTTAGGATCCTGAAATCCCTCTCGCCTATGTCGGAGTAGAGGATGTCTCCCTCCTTCAGCTGCCTCCCGATCGTGATGCTGTCCATCGCAATTGCTACCTCGTCTCCCTGACTCGCATCCTGTAGGGACTGTTCGCCCGTCCTGATGCTCTTGACCGGACCCACATTGGTGCCGTCGATCTTCATGAGCTGGGTTTTCACCCTCAGCTTCCCACCGAGTACCCTCACACCGAATATTGCAGGCTTGGAGACCCTGAAGACGTTTCCTTCAAGAATTAGGAGCTTGCACGGGAATGTCATTGCCTTCCTCTTCTCCTCAAGCTCTCTCTGCTTGATCTCGTCTCTTGCCTTCGTCAGGTCGTCCTTGATCGAGTAAATTATCTTGTTCTCTATGACCTTCACCCCTGCAAGTTCTCCGACTTCGACTGGGACATTGAACGCTATTATTATCTTGTTCTCCGGATCGGAATTCGTGCTAGCCTCTGTTATATCCCTCTTGGAGATGGGTCCTACTTCTGCCTTCTTTATGGGTACGTTTATCCTGCCCAGCTCATAGACCAGCGCTTCGAGCCCCCCGACCGTATCTGCCTTTGCTACTATCCCTTCCACTGCTGGTTTGAACGATCCCTTGATCGCATCCTCGATGGATTGCTTCAGGGATATCAGATCACCCGTCGCTTCCTTGAACGGGCTACCAGGGATGACGCCTCCCTCACCTTGGAAGAGAATCCTGATTCCTGATGCCGCCCTGACTTCAGAAACTGGTAAAAAACGGTCCCTGGGGTCCCTTATCTCGTCGAGTGGTTTCGGCTTGAATATGCCCTTTACCTTTAAAGCCTTGATACCGCCCACAGTTCCAGTGAGTACAGTCTCTCCCCTCTTCATGACCCCGCTGTAGAGTATGGCATCAGAGACCTCCCCCATGCCCTTCTCCTCTCGAACCTCAAGTATCGTTCCCTCGGCCGTCTCGTCCTCATTCTTCAGCTGCGACTCCAGAAACGTTTGCGCCAATCCCGACAGAACCATCAGCATATCTGGAACTCCGTACCCTGACTTTGCAGAGAGGGGGACTATTGCGACGTTCCTGGTGAAATCCGCTATCCTGTCGTACCTATCTGCGCTGAACCCCTCCCTGTACAGCTGAGATGACAGCTGGAATAATTTGTTGTCGAGCTCTTCCATCCTCGATTGCTCTATATTCTTGATGGATGGCATGAATGCACCCTTCATACCCGAGAACCCCTCGATGAGGTCCACCTTGTTTGCTGCTACAATGAACGGGGTCTTGAACTTCTTCAGAACTTCAAGCGACTCCCTCGTCTGGGGCATGATACCCTCCCTGACGTCTATGACCAGAATTGCAATGTCTGCGATCGAGCCACCCCTTATCCTCAGGCTGGAGAAAGATTCGTGACCAGGAGTGTCTATGAAGAGCAGTCCCGGTATCTTGAACGTCCTGTTTCCTAGAATGTCCCTACATATCCTGACTATCTCCTGTATAGGTACCTCAGTGGCTCCGATGTGTTGTGTGATTCCGCCCGCTTCACGGGCCGCAACCACGCCGCCCCTTATGTTATCGAGAAGCGAAGTCTTGCCATGGTCCACATGACCCAAGACCCCAACTATCGGTTGCCTTACCCACATTAACGATCACAGCCAATCTCTATCTGCCCTCTCGAAAGCGAGTATCTCCTTGTCTTCAAAAAATATTGGAATCTCGTACCTTGCCGATTCTTCGGAATCGCTGCCGTGTATGAGATTGAAGTCAATCCCTACAGCAAAGTCCCCCCTTATCGTGCCGGGTTCCGCCTTCGCTCCGTTAGTTGCACCCATCAGCTTCCTGACTATCTCTATGCAGTTGTTTCCTTCGATAACCATTGCAACTATTGGGCTGGATGTAATGTACTTCAGTAGTGAGTCGTAGAATGGCTTCCCCTTGTGGACTGCGTAGTGTTTCTCCGCGCTAGTCCTGTCAAGCATCATCAACTTCAGGGCAACTACCTTGAGTCCCTTGTCCTCGAACCTCGAGATTATGGCTCCAACTTTGGACCTAACCACACCATCTGGTTTGATCAAAACGAGCGTTCGCATGAGATCACCTCGTCAGCTTTCTTTTGGAGGTTCCGCCGTCTGCTTCGCTACAGCGGGCTCTGGGGTCTTGGGTTTCTGAGCCGTGTCCTTGGAGAACTTGATCCTCTGTGCCTTCTCCTCTCTGCCCTCTTCCGTCCATCTGACCCGTCTCGGCTCCCTGTGAAGCTTCAAGAAATTCTTTTCGCACTTTGAAATGTCAAAATAGAGAATGGAACCATCCCTCTTTACGTACATCTTGCCCGTTCCAAACTCTAACTTAGATCCGCAGAATGAACAGTACCTGGTTTCCATTAGAATCACCTCACCGAGAGCTTCCTTGCTTCCCTTGCCGTTTCCTTCAGCATCAGGATGTCGCCGATCCTGACTGGCCCCATCACGTTTCGTGTAAGGACCCTTCCCTGGTCTCCACCTGCGAGTACCTTTATCTTGACCTGAGTAGCTTCCCCTGCCATTCCCGTCCTACCGACAAGCTCCACGACCTCACATGGAATGGCGTCGTTCTCTGGCATTTTTGATCACTCTTTATTTCTTGATTTCCTTGAACTTGTCCGTGAGCTCTGTCAAGAGCTGCTTTCCGTTTCCTGGTTCGACTATAGCGACCGCAGCTGAGCTCTTGAGCTTGACTTTCTGTCCAAGGTCTTCTTTCTTTTGAACGTAGAAATATGGAATGCCCTTTTCCTCGCAGAGAAGCGGTATGTGAAGTACAACCTCCGGTGGCGTGATGTCTTCTGCTATAACGACTATCTTCGCCTCCCCCCTTTCCACTACTTTTGTGACTTCGTTCGTTCCCTTCCTAACTTTTCCAGTTTCAGATGAAACCTCTACGAGTTGCAAAGCCTTTGTCCTAAGATCGTCTGGAGTCTGGAATCTTACATAAGTTGTTTCTGCCATTATATTACCTCCTTCACCTTTTCAGTCATTGGTCTTTGGGTAATTTATGTATATATAAAAAGTTTGGGCGATGTGGAACCATTGGTCGAGTATGCAATCTCGAATGTTGACCAATCTTGAAAGCTCCTACCCCCCTGGAGAGTTCGGTTTTCCACTGGCATTCTTGAGATTCAACGCTCTCCAGATCACTGAGGTCACGCATTAAGGGTGTAACTGGTGTTTGATTTAACCGATACGCTGTAGGATTTTGTCTGTCCCTGGTAAATGAAGTAGAGAATGTAGTTCCCGGGTAGGAGGCTGAGGGCATAGGTCCCATCCTGCGGTACGGATATGTTCAGGTCCGAGATCTCAAGGTAGGCTTGAGAGATGAGATGCTGTACGCTGATAGAAAGGGTGAGCGGATCGGCATTGTAGATGTTGACCGTGTCGTCCTTCATGTACACATATGCACTGTAGTTGCTCGAAAGATTGTGGGAAAAGGTGATCCAGCTCGTAACGATCCCTGTTGGATATCCACTCGCTCCGTAGCTAACTTCCGAAAAGTTGTAGGATATGCCCGGCAAACTCTTGTTGAATCCGTACACCTCCTCGTAGATTGTCAGCCCGCTGAACGAGCTGTTCCCCATCTTTTCAGTCGTTTCGATCAGGAAGTAGTCCCCACCAGTGAATGCGGTGTATGTGGTGCTGTCCACCTTGAAGACTACGTTGCCGCTGTTGACGTACATGGAGAGCTGATGATTACCTGGTGAGATCTGGAACCAGGTTGGTTTGAATATGTACTTGATGGTTCCGTTCACTATGTCTGTGTAGGAATAGGTCGAATAGAACTTTCCATTCGCGGACGTTACTCCGATCTGATCGTAGCTATGATTGCTGTCCCAGACCGAAAGAACAACGTAGTAGATGTTGTTCTTCAGATTCGTTCCATCTGCGAAATACACCTTCGACGATATGTAGTTCGTGTTCTTGGTCTGACCGGCGTAAACCGCACCCAGATAGACGTGGGAGCCAGTAGGGACTTTCTGGTGTCCCTGGTACTCATAGTATACGAATAAGCCCAGGGCTGCGACCACTATCACTGCTGCGACCAAAACAACCGCAGATTTCATTGGTGCTTGAATGATACGCCTTAAAAAAAGTTTTGGTCATTGCAAATCTGGGCAACTAATTTTATGGATTCTCCAAGGAATGTTGATTTAGAAGATGATGATACACTCTGCGTGTCTGAGTACGAGAACCTGCAGAAGGAGATCAGGAGTCTGGATCTTGGTAGGATAGAGTCGGTTCGATTCCCCTACGGCAAGAATGTAACCCACGTCACTATCGAATCGGAAGAGTACACTTCCATCTGCCCGAAGACTGGTATGCCAGACTTCGGGAAGATCACTGTCCACTACCTACCCGATAAAAAGATCGTGGAACTCAAGTCTTTCAAGCTCTACCTCCACAGGTTCAGGAACGTTGGTATTTTTCAGGAGAACGCAATAAACAAGATACTGGATGACCTTGTAAAGAGCTGCTCTCCGAGATTTATGGTTGTCATCGGCGAATTCAAAGCAAGGGGCGGTCTGAAGACGCGCATTTCCGCACGATTCGAAAAACTTAAGAGTCGCTAGTTGATTTTAGTCGTTCCCTATGGAATAGCGCTTGAATGGTGAGAGACGCTGGACGACGGGGAACTATAGGGATTTTTGGGCCCCTTGGTGAGTTATGGCGTGTCGCCTATCTGTGATCCCAAGGCCAGAAAAGATCCCACATCCCCGGATAGGTCAGAGGGGATGATAATGAGTCTCCTTGTTAAATCCGGGGAATACTTAGAATTTCGCTCCCCTAATGCCCACTATGCTGAAGCCGTAGACATTGAAGGCTTTCCTGATCTTTGAGAGGTCTTCGTTTCCATATATCTTCAATTTGACGGTGATCTTCTGCTTCCCAACACCGATGTCGTCACCAAACAGTTCGGTGTGAAGCTCTTCCACGTTCAGCCTCATCTCCGAGAACAGTTCTATCGCCTTCCTCATTTCCGAGGGTATGTTGTTTACTATGAAGCTCAGGATGAACTCCCTTCCCGCTTCGATGAGGTTCTTTTCGATTATCTGGGAAAGAAGAGGCATGTCCACGTTTCCACCCGATATCAGCGAAACGACCCTCTTTCCCTTCACCCTGATCTTTCCCTTTATCAGTGCTGCGACTGAGGCCGCCCCCGCAGGTTCGGCGACAATCTTCCCCCTCTCGAGCAGTGTGAACATCGCCGTGGATATGTCTTCATCGCTTACCGTAACGACCTGATCGACGTACTTCTTCGCTATACTCACGGTCAATTCGGATGGAGACTTTACCGCGATTCCGTCTGCGATTGTGGTGACAGAGTCCAGCTTCACAGGTCTTCCAGCCTTGAGCGAGTCTCTCATCGCTGCGGCTGTTTCTGCCTCCACACCTATTACCTTGCCCCTGTAACCCTTCTCCTTCAGATAGGTTGCAATCCCTCCAATCAGACCTCCTCCCCCCACCGGGATTACTACGTAATCGAATTCGTCCATCTCGTCCATTATTTCGATTCCGATGGTCCCCTGTCCTGCCACCACATATTTGTTATCGAATGCGTGCGCGAATACCCTGCCTTCTTCCTTGCTTATCTTCCGTGCCTTTTCGGTCGCTTCGTCGAAGCTATTACCGAACAGCAAGACCTCCCCTCCGTACCTCTGAGTCGCCATGGCCTTCACGGGTGGAGCAAACTGCGGCATCACTACCAGAGACTTTAGCCCCAGCATGGAAGAGGCGAGTGCCACTCCCTGGGCGTGATTCCCTGCGCTCGCAGCAACCACGTCTTTCATAGCCCTGCTCAGGAAGTTGTAGGCGCCCCTGATTTTGAACGAACCACCCTTCTGGAGGTTCTCCAACTTGAGGTATACTTCAGCCCCACTGATGTCGCTTATAGAACTCGATCTCTCTATCGGGGTGTTCTTTATAACACCCTTAACTCGATCGTACGCTTCCTCTACGTCCTTCCAGCTTACCGTTTCAGAGTAGTCCGGTGATATTCCCCCTTTCATCTATGTTAACTTCCTCAGAGATGGGATGTTTAGGAAGTCCTGGCATCGTCATTATCTCTCCCAGCAGCGGCACCGCAAATCCAACCCCTGTCGAGAGCATTATGTCCTCGATAGTTATCGTGAAGTTCTTAGGCCATCCCAGCTTTGTCTGGTCATCGGTTATCGAGTACTGCGTCTTGGCCATGCAAACGTCCAGCTGATCCAGTTTTTCATCCTTCACTCTCTTCAGCACTCGCATTGCTTTCTTAGAATATTCAATTTTTGCCGCTCCGTAAACTTTTGTTGCCACCTTTTCAATCTTGTCCTTTACAGGGTCGCTTCTCTCATAGGTGAAGCAGATCTTCCCGGGTGCAGAAGGTTGCCCTTCCAACAGCTCGACTACACTCTTGGCCAGCTCGACGGATCCTTCTCCTCCCCTGAGGTACCCCTCGTTCAGTACCATCCTGTATCCCTTCTTCTCTACCTCATGCTTCAGGTATTCGATCTCTTCTTCGTTGTCGTCCTTGAACCTGTTGAGGGCCACGACGAGCGGGAGTCCGTACCTCTCCACGTTTCCTATGTGAAAAAAGAGATTTTCTATTCCCCTCTGCAGGAATTCCGGCCCACCCTTTTCCGTTGGTTTCATTCCTCCGTTGTACTTAATCGCCTTTACCGTAACGACTAGAACTACCAGGTCGAGACTGTATCCTGTCCTTCTAAGAACGATGTCGACGAATTTCTGAGCACCGAGATCGGACCCGAAACCTGCTTCCGTTATCACGTAGTCCGCCAGTTTCAGTGCAATCTTGTCTGCAATGACGCTGTTGTGGCCGTGTGCTATGTTTCCGAAAGGTCCTATGTGGACGAATCCGGGGACACCCTCGGACGTCTGCACAAGGTTCGGTCGAATGGTGTTCTTGAGCAGAGCAGCCATGGCACCCTGCGCTTTCAGATCGCCGGCCGTCAGTCTCTTCCCTTCCTTTGTGTATCCTACTGTTATCCTGGATAGCATGTCCTTGAGCATTTCGTAATTCTCCGCGAACCCCATTATCGCCATTATCTCCGATGCGGGTGTTATGAGGAAGGTATCCTCCGCTAGGGCTCCTCCCTGATCTCCCATACCGACGAGGACCTGTCTGAGTGAACGATCGTTCATGTCGATCGTCCTCTTCCACGAGATTTTCTTTGTGTCGAACTCAAGTTCGTTTCCGTGGAAGATGTGGTTGTTAACTATCGCCGATAGGAGATTGTGAGCGGCGGAAATCGCAGGAAAGTCTCCCGTGAAGTTCAGGTTTATCTCGTCCGCGGGAAGCAACTGGCACTTGCCCCCTCCGGTTCCACCACCCTTAATACCGAAGTTTGGCCCGAGTGATGGCTCCCTTATAGTGACCATTGACCTCATCCCAATCTTCCTTAACCCTTGTGAAAGACCGATAGTGGTAGTGGTCTTACCTTCGCCCGCGGACGTTGGGTTGATGGCTGTCACGAGTATCATCTTCCCGTTCTTCTTTCCTGACAGCCTCTCTAGGATGGCCGGGTTCACCTTTGCCGTGTACTTCCCATATAGGTCTAGTTCGTCATCAGTAATTCCAAGTTCTTTAGCTACTTCCATTATTAATTTCAATTAGATCACCCTACGAAATTATTTCCACATATTTTTGAGTATGTCTTCAGACTTAGTCTTGGTCGCTTCGGAGAGCTCCATCATCTTCTTCCCGTACTCTTCAACGAAGGCTGAATCCTTTATCAGACCGAGGTTGATCTTGACGTTCTGTATTGACCCTGAGATAGACGATGAAATGAACATCGCAGCGCAGTACACGTCAGAGATTGCATTCTTGTTGCCCCTCTCCACCAGTATAGGAAGGTAGTCAAGCACAGATGCTGCAAGCATTCCGGTTGAGTATGGTACTTGAGTAGCTTCCTTCAACATCTCCTGTATCTTCTTTGTCCTTACTTCCTTCTCCTCTGGAGTTGCCTTTGGGAGAGACAGAGACTTGGACAGTTTTTCGTATGCTTTTGTGTCCTTATCCGCCTGATTGTAGAGCTGCCAGACAGCTTCTTCAGCCCTCTTCTTTATTTCCTTCATTCTGTCATTTACGTCTTCATAACCCTTCTTACCGATCGTGAGTCCTGCGACCATTGCCACCAGTGCGGCCCCCATCGCTCCCACCATACCACTTGCCGAGCCTCCACCTGGGGCCGGCTTGTCGCTGGCGAGTTCTCCGAGGTACCCCTTCATGCTGTCCTTGGAGAATATCTCCAGAAGTTTCTTTTCCAGTATCTGGTTCTCTGAGAAATCCCTGTTCATTAGGTAGAACCTGTATATCTCTTCGAGCGCCTGAAGGGGAATCATCCCCACGAGCTCTGATCTGCTTAGGAGCAATCCTCTTGACTGCGCCTCCCTCTTCACGAACTCAAATACCTCCGCGACTGGAGTTTCCTTGTAGTTGACCAGGTTCATGGATACCTGTGTCTCTTTGGTCTCACCAAGATTGAACCCCAGGGCCCTGACGTTCTTCAAACCACCCGTCCGTTCCCTTGTTCTTTTCGCTATCTCCTTGACCGGTTTGATGTCTTCGGTCCTCAAGTCCACATTGAATGCGATCAGGAATTCCCTCGCGCCTATGATCGTTGCTCCCGCCTTGCCTACCCTCTTTGGACCGTGATCTGGGGCATACCTTTCGTCCCTAAAAATTGCTTCTTTGAGTTGTTCGTACTGGAACTTCTCACTCCTGATGTCCGGAAGCTCCCTTCTTCCGGGGATGTTTGCAGCATCTCCGTAGAGGAAGACGGGTATGTCCAGCTCATTTCCAACCCTCTCTGCGAGCCGCCTTGCAAGATCAACGCAGTACTCCTTGGTAGTCCCAAGCATCGGGACGAACGGAACGACGTCGGTCGCACCGAACCTGGGGTGCTCTCCCTCGTGAGAGTCAAGGTCGATGATCTCGCTCGCCCGCTTTATGGATTCGAACATCGCATTTAGCATCGACTCGCCCTCTCCCACCACCGTAACCACCGACCTGTTATGGTCTGCATTCATTTCAACGTCTATCACATCCACGGGATGCCTCTTGATCGCTTCGATTATGGAGTCGATCTTTCCCTTGTCTCTTCCCTCGCTGTAGTTTGGTACACATTCCACATAGTTCATAAACTTCCCTTCTAGATCAAATGAGTTTCAACTTCTTTCCGACTTCTTCGAATTTGTCGCCTGCGAACTTGAGGTCCTCCCTCGAGTGTACCGCAGATGGCATCAGCCTGATCCTGGCAGTCCCTTTGGCCACCGTGGGAAAAACTATCGGTGATGCGAATACTCCCCCTTCGTAAAGCGCCTTGCTCAATTCAACCGTTTCCTTTTCCCCTCCCACCATAACAGGGGTAATCGGAGTCTTGCTTTTCCCCGTATTGTATCCGAGATTCCTCAACTTTTCCTTTATGAAGTCGGAGTTGTTCCAGAGTTTTTTCAGCAACGAGTCGTCGTTCTCCATTATCTCAATACTCTTCAAGATCGCAGCCACCTCACCAGGGTTCAGCGCCGAGCTGAAAAGGAATGGCCTCGCCTTTTGTTTGAGGTAGTCGATCAGCTCCTTCCTTCCCGCCACGAAGCCTCCCATAACTCCTACAGCCTTTGAGAACGTCCCCATTTCAATGTCCACCTTTCCACCTATCTTGAAGTGATCCACGATTCCCCTTCCGTGGTCGCCCAGTACCCCCTCTCCGTGAGCGTCATCCACATAGACCATCGAATCGTACTTCTCCCCCATTTCCGCTTCTTCATTCAGCGGGGCGATGTCACCGTCCATGCTGAACACTCCATCCGTCACTATGAGCGCTCTCTTTCCGTTCAACCTTTCTGCCTTCAGCTTTTCCTCGAGATCGGAAGCCGATACGTGTGAGAAAACGATCCTCTTTGCAGAACTCAGTCTTACGCCATCTATTATGCTAGCGTGATTCAGCTCTTCACTGAATACGAGATCGTCCTTGCCCACTAACGCAGGTATGGTTCCGAGATTGGCAAGTAGCCCCCCCTGATAAACCAGAGAAGATTCCATGTGCTTGAATTGCGCAATCTTCTCCTCCAGTTTTATGTGGAGTTCCATAGTCCCGGCAATGCTCCTGACGGCACCAGCCCCAACTCCGTACGTATCTATGGCTTCGTGCATCGCCTTCTTCACTTCGGGATTGTTTGCCAGTCCCAGATAATTGTTAGAACACAGATTGAGTAATTTCCGGCCATCTATCTTGACCCAAGCCCCCTGAGAAGTCTGAAGGGTCCGTATGGGAATGTAACGGCCGGTTTCCTTCAAAGCGTTGATCTCTTCCTGCACCCAGTCCAGTTTTCCCATATCTCGAAATGGTATAAGCCAAGATATAGTTTGCTTACTTGCATCGCAGGCTCTGCTATTACTTGTAGAGAAAATTGAAGTCAGATCGTTTCGAAACTTTGCAGCACATGCGATGACGCATATGTTTCTCGCCTGTTACGAAATATTTTTTATGCCTGCATAACTAATTGTGCGGATGACGTTTGAGAAAATCTTGGTCACCGGCGCCGGAGGTCAAATCGGGAGCGAACTCGTACCGCACCTTTCTGAGATCTTTGGGAAGGACAGGGTGATTCCGTCCGATGTGAGATCAAATTCTTCTGATCCAAGATTCATCAGTATGGATGTTACCGATAGATCTGCAGTGGACCTTGCGATTGAGAAGTACAAAGTCGATACGATCTTTCATCTCGCGGCCATCCTTTCAGCGACGGGGGAGAAGAGCCCTGAGCTCGCTTACAAGGTCAACATTTCGGGATTGTACAATGTGCTGGAGTCTTCGGTCACGAACGGTGTCGGCCTTGTTTTGACGCCCAGCTCCATCGGTGTCTTCGGTCCTGACACCCCGAAGGAGAATGTTCCGATCGAAACTGTCACAAGGCCCGTAACTATGTACGGCATCACGAAGTTGATGGCAGAATACCTAGGCAATTACTATCACGCAAGGTTCGGCTTGAACGCAAGGGGACTGAGATTTCCGGGGCTCATCAGCTACAAAACACCGCCTGGTGGCGGGACTACAGATTACACCATAGAGATGATTATGGAAGCAGTCCGGGGTAGGGAATACACGTGTTTCCTGAGAGAAGATTCTGAACTTCCTATGATGTACATGCCGGATGCACTGGATTCGTTGGTGAAGCTTGCAGAGGCCGAAGATTCGAATCTTAAGCATCGAACTGACTTCAACATCACTTCCTTTTCTGTCACACCCAAACAGCTTGAAACGGAGCTGAGAAGATACTATCCTTCCTTCAAGGTGAGCTATAAACCAGACTTCAGGCAACGGATAGCGGATTCGTGGCCCGGTTCCCTGGATGCCTCGGCCGCTGAACTGGAGTGGGGTTTCCACTCAAGGTATGGCCTGAGGGAAACTACGGAGGATATGGTATTGAATTTAAAGAGAACTGGTTCAGCAGCTGCTACAAAAGAAATGAGCAAGAGCTAGAATAAGTGAAGGTGCATTGTGCTCAAATTCTTAAGTAGTCACTTTCCCTAAGATTACTAGAAATGCAGGACGAAACAATACGAGTTGACAATGTGGAAAAACTCCAGAACGAAGCTCCATTCTTGATCTATCTTC
>CAYMKC010000036.1:0-12277 GCA_964391105.1 uncultured Thermoplasmatales archaeon | reverse complement strand
TGACGTCGCCCTTACAAGGCGGAGACCGCCGGTTCGAATCCGGCCGGGCCCATTTCACGCATTTTCCTAGCTGTCACTCTATGGACCAATTCTTCATAAACTCCTGAGAGTCAACCAACTGGCCTCAAAAAGAAAATGAACCGAGTTTCTGGCTACAGACCTAAAAAATTTAGGCAGTTCATGAATGGGACATAGCGCCCACGCGTGCAATTATGTGCACGATATAAGATATACTTTATTATAATTCTTTAAGTGATATGAAATCTAATCAAGACAGAGAAAAATATTTGGAAACAATCGATTACTACATCAGGAAGCAAGGGTACGCGAGACCGCTGGAGATCGCTCAGTCGCTTAAAGTTACGCCAGCATCGGTCTCTCAGATGCTGAACAAGCTCTCCAAGGATGGGTTGATTAACTACCAGAAGTACAGGGGAATGACGATCTCGGAGAAAGGGAGCAAAGTCATCGACAACCTTAACAGGAAAGAGACTTCCTTATACGCGCTCCTTAAGCTTGTGGGATGCGATGAGAAAACTGCCAAGGAAAGGGCATGCTTCTTCGAGCACTACATAGACGACGATCTCTCCGAAAAGATGAGGTTGTTCACCTCAAGGATACAGGAAAGCAAGGTCAAATTACCGGCCTAGAGGGCCAAAACCGAAGGACCTACTCAATGCGTCTGGCTACCCTGGAGAATCTGTGACCCTTTGCCTTGATGTCAAGCTCATAGAACATCCCGAACGCTAGCCTCTGCACCTGGAGGTCCTTCGCCCGCAGGGTATCTTCTAGAGTGCGGAGCATCGAGACAGCTGATTCCGGACTCGACGGATCTGCGAATAGATGTGCAAAAGGATTCAGAACGACGTTGCTTATCTTCAGGTTTCCTGCCACTGCGGAAATCTCAAATGCGGTTCTTGAAACAATCTCTGACTGATGTGACTCGTCACTCTTCTCGAAATTTGCAAACACCAAGAGTGCATTCTCTGCCTCTACCGTTTTCGCATCTTCGACTATAGGCGATCTGCCCATTTCAGTTGGAACCGCTCTAAAGCGTTCCACGTGCCACGCCAAAAATCTCATGGACTTCAAAAGACCGTTCAGTGCTTAATCGTTGCTAGTATTGTAGATTAGAAGTGCTAAACTTGAAATAAAGCACTACTGATGTAGGTAAGAAGAATCGATTTCAATAGTGATACGAGATTATAGAAGGAGACATTATGGTGAGTAGGGATGGATAAAGAAGCGCTAAAAGACCCATATCAAAGATACTACGAAGGAAACTTTCTGGGACAACAATCTCCATCTTCGAGCATGAAAAAATTAAGCCTTTTTTCCGATCGAATGGGGTAAAGGGGATACTCGATTTCTACTGTGGGACAGGTAGAAATTCAATCTTCTTATCAAATCAAGGCTTCGAATTGCACGGGTTTGATGGATCAAAAATCGCGATTAAGAAAGCATTAGAGGCTCAGAGAAGATCGAGGACAAGAGCTCACTTTGAACGATTAAACTATCGGCGCAGACTTCCTTACGGGAATGATTACTATGACGCAGTGATAGCCGTGAGGGCTCTCTACCAGGCCAATATTCAGAAGATAATAACGAGCATCGAAGAGATCCGGAGGGTCACAAAGGTAGGAGGTTACTTGTACCTGGAAAGCGACCAAGAGGCAATATGGAAGAATAAGAAGTCATGGGGGCAAACTCACACATCAGAGCGAGGGACATACGTTCACAAAGATGGCAGCTATTATCACTACTTCACGAGGAAGGAACTGCGAACCCTCTTCAAAGGATACCGAATAGTCCGGTTCTACTTCGATCGTAAAAGTTTCTACGTTTTGTATCAAAAAATTGAGTTTCAACGGTCTGTCGAGAGCGGAAGGTTAGGAAGTTTTCAGATTTCAACGATATAGTTCTAGCCAGCACTCTGAAGAGAAGTCGTTAATGAATGGGCTAGAGACTACTTTCTAGATCGTTCTATACTATTATCGTCTAGTTCCCGCAGCGACTAGCTATCCGGATATTGGCGCGTGCTTTATTTGGAGCAAACCAAAAGGACCACTAATGGTGCGAAAAGATTATTTGCCATTTATAGGTAAGAACGAACGATTTGAATGGTCTCTAAGAAAACCTTAAGGTATCAGGGCAAGAACAGGAATCCGAACGAAATTTCTCAGCAGATTGAGCAGCAACTTCAAAACGAAGGCTACAAGGTCCAATCAAGACAAATGCCGACAGGTAATGTTATACAAGCCCAGAAGGCGGGCATATTGAGGGACATTATAACCGCAGACAGAGCCTTTACGATAAAGATTGAAGGGCAACCCAACGATTTCACAGTGACGGTAGGAATCGGGAAATTCATACAGAATTTAGCTGTAGCAGCGGTTGAGGCCATATTGCTGTCCGAGCTGTTCCTAGTCGTCGATGTCCCAGAGATGCTTTGGACGGAGCATGTGGAGAAAGGAATCATTAAGGAAATCAACACCATAATAAGTTAAATGATACGACGAGGTGGGGAGTCTTTTTATTTTCTTTATTTAGGATAAATTTAAAAGCGAATCTGATTAGAAGAAATGATGATAGACAAAATAGATCCAGTGATCCTGGCAGTCAATAAGTTCGAAGAGTGTGTTTCTTTCTATAAGGACAAATTAGCGTTAGTTGAAACTCATAGAGAAAAGCCACCGGATCAATTTGTCACTTTCACCGTTGGGGGAAGCGAATTCTCGCTACACGGCGGGTACGGCGGTAAAAAGGGCGGTCCAATCAGCATCTATTTCCTGACTTCTGACATTGATGAGGAAATGGCCAGATTGAAGGTGGGGGGAGTAAAGATAGTAAAGCCACCAGAACGATTTTCATGGGGCTGGTTGGCTGAAGTTGAGGACCCTGACGGGAATTCGGTGGGGATATACCAACGGTAGCCTTTATCACAGATACAAAGGATTTTTATCATTCGGTCCGTAGGGATTTAGGTTACGTTCGATGAACAAGCTGGCAACGATTAGAACGATGAAGGTCCATGTCGTGATATTCCTGGCACTCTTTTTGCTCCAGTTCTGGCTCGGAATGACGGTCAATCTGGAGCTGGTCCTGCCTAACCCCAAGTACGGAGGAATGTCAGCTCTTCTCTTCTACGCTACACATTTCATGCCAATCCTCGCACACATGGCCGTTGCGGTAGCGATTCTACTGGTCTCATTGAGCTTCTTGGTTCAATCCCTCAGATCGCATTCGAGGGCACTGGTCACGACTGGAATAATTGGACTAGTATCTGTTGTTGGGGCAATATACAACGGAGTAGCTTTCCTTTTATCGGGACAGTTCTTTGGTTTCTCTATTGGGATGGCTATGAGTGGAATTTCTGCTATAGTCACTTATGCAGTATCTCTCTACTACATCGGTTCCATCACTTCGGAAAATGCTGCCCCCAGAATCTAGAGAATCCACTGGAAGGTCACTCTACAAAATGGCACAAATTAATTTATGGAAGGTCATCATAACGTTCAAATGAAGTTCACCGCAAACTACGTAATGCAGTACCTTTCATTTGCCCTGCTGTTGGGGGCGGTGGTATTCTACGTGGGCTGGTCTATAGCATATGGCGACTGGTACGACATAGGACTCTATTCGGTGTCGGTGATATTAATCCTGTTCGGTATTCTCGGAATAGTTCTTTCACACTTCAGGATAAAGCAAGAAGAGTCTGAAATCCGCTGAAAGTGCGGGTGGGGCGGACGATCTCCGGACTTCACAATTCCTTGGGAGAAATTGACGCAAATTAAACACAATATTTTTTACCATAACTTGCTCAAGGAACAGTAGGTGTAGATTGTTGGAAACAGAGCAAAAGAAATTCATGCTTACCGCGAAAAAGGAAGAAGACATCACGGAATGGTACACGCAGGTGATAATCAACTCCGAATTTGTCGACTACAGTGCAGTATCCGGAATGATGGTGTATCGGCCTGACTCATATTTTGCGTGGGATGCCATAAAGGAGGCCACTGACAGGATGTTCAAGGAGGTCGGTGTAGAGGACGTGTATTTCCCACTGTTCATACCGGAAAGATTCCTGATGAAGGAGAGCGAACACGTCAAGGGGTTCTCGCCGGAGGTGGCATGGATTACACATGCCGGAAAATCGGAGCTCTCTGAACGCCTTGCTGTCCGTCCAACCTCTGAAACAATCATGTACGACAGTTTCTCTAGATGGGTACGTTCATGGAGAGACCTTCCAATAAAGTTCAACATCTGGGCGAGTGTTGTGCGCTGGGAGTTTAAGCATCCAACACCGTTGCTCAGAAGCAGAGAATTCCTCTGGAACGAGGGGCACAGTGTGTTTGCCACCCTTGAAGAAGCAGAGGAGGAAAGACAGGTAATATTAGACATCTACGACAGGGTCCTGCAGGATTATCTGGCCCTTCCAGGCATAAGAGGCAGGAAAACGGACACTGAAAAGTTCGCGGGTGCGGTAGCCTCATACAGCATCGAGCATCTCATGCCCGACGGCTGGGTTCTCCAGGGACCGGACCATCACAGCGATGGCCAGAATTTTGCAAAGGCTTTCGATATAAAATTCCTGGACAGGGATGGAGAGAAGAAATATGCCTACCAGAATACGTACGCTATAAGCACACGAGAGCTCGGTGCCATGGTGCTCACTCACGGTGATAACAAGGGCCTGGTTATTCCCCCAAAGCTTGCGCGCATCCAGGTAGTTTTGGTACCAATATTCAACGACGTCAAAAAGGAGGAAGTCCTGAAATATTCCAGAATGGTTTATGAGGTGTTAAAGGGCAACTTCCGTACGTATCTAGACGATCGCGATGAGTACTCTCCGGGATGGAAGTATAACGAGTGGGAGATGAAGGGGGTTCCAATTCGTCTTGAGATCGGGCAGCGCGAAGTTGATTCCAAATCTGTAACGACTGTGCGTCGTGACACCGGTAAAAAAGAAGGAGCAGATCTGGATAAGCTGAGAGAAACGATCTCTTCACTTCTGGCTGAAATACATACCAATCTCTATTCAAAAGCGCTGAAGTTTCTGCAATCCCACACCTTCGTCGTGAATAACTACGAAGAACTCAAGAAACGGGCCGGTACTGGAATCGTGCAGGCACCTTGGTGTGGATCGGACGATTGTGAGTCCAAAGTAAAGGAGGAAACAGGAGCAAAGATTACGAATCTACCTTCCAGTGCACAGAGTGGTGTCGAGACTAAGAAGTGCATATATTGTGGGAAACAAGCAAAGCATATTGCAAATTTTGCACGGTCTTACTAAAACCTAAGCGAGATTCATAATGTACAAAGGAAATTTAAAAAATTAGAGGAAAGCGACGTCAATCTACTTCACTAAGGAAATCTTTGACCTCTTCTATTTCAGACTCAAAGAACTCTGTTCCTGTGCCTTTTGCCACGAACTTCCCTTCGTAGATCAAGTTGGTGTAATCGGATACCTTCCTGGTCAAGCTCATGTCGTGTGTAACAAGGATCACCGTGAACTTCTGCTTGAGTGCTCTTATGAGATCAACTATCTTCCCTTTGGCAATCGGATCGAGTGCGCTTGTTGGTTCGTCGAACATTAGGACCTTTGGTCTCAAGACGAGGGCTCTTGCTATGCAGAGTCTCTGTTGCTGTCCTCCAGATAGAGATGTTCCACCCTGCTTCAGATTACCTTCCAGCTCTTCGTATAGGTCGGCATCCACAAGGGCTTGGTCTACCATCTCATCCATCTCTTCCTTCTTCAGCTTCTTTCCCTGGATTCTCAATCCAAAGGCAACGTTGTCGTAGACGGACATGGGGAAAGGATTTGGTTTCTGAAAGACGAGCCCAATTTCTCTTCTCAGTTCCACCGGGTCGATGTCCTTTATATTTCTCTTCTCGAAGATGACATCTCCTGAAACATCCATTGCACGGTCCATATCCAGCAATCTGTTAAGCGATCTCAGTAGAGTGCTCTTGCCGCTCCCTGATGGTCCGACTATTGTGTTCACACTGTTCTTAAAAATGTTGAGGTCAACTCCATCGAGTATTACCTTGCTCTTGGTCTTAACTTTCAGTCTCTCAATCTCTATTATCTTTTCTTTTTTCTCTTTTTCTTCCATATCTATTTCCTCCTACCAATGTACTTTGATACAGCCAACAAGCCAGTTACGCTAAGTATCAAGATCATTGCCGAAACAAATGCCAAATAATGAGAGTAGGTAGTCGGGTAGTTTATGCCATTCCAAACCACATACGTCAGATAGCCCACTCCAGAGTGCAAGAATCCTGTCGCATAGTTGTTGTTCCAACCCGCAGAGTAGAGGAGCTGTGCTGTTTCTCCTGCCGCTATACTCACAGCCAACAATATTCCTGAAAACATTCCGACTCTTGCTTGGGGGAGATAAATTTTGGTTGCAACCCTTATGTCATCAGCACCCAATGCGTATGCATTTTCCACCTGTTCCCTGGGGATGTTCCTGAAGGATATTTCGATTATCCTCATAAGATAAGGCAACATCATTATTGAAAGCGCGAGCCCGCCAGCAATCAACGAATACCCCATATCCAGTCTCTGGACCAGAACTATGAATGCGAAGAGACCTATTACTATCGATGGAACACTCGTCAGTACATCCGTAAAGAGACGTGCCATCAAAGACAGTGTCCCATTGGACCTACCGTTTACCACGTACAGGGCGCCAAAGATGCTCGGAGGGAGCGAAAAGAGCAAACCCATTCCTACGAGTTCCCAGGTTCCGACTATTGCATTTAATATCCCACCGGTGGCGGTATTGCCAGGTGTCGTGAGCATTACAATTGATATATGGGATGCACCAGAATCGACTATGTAGACAAAGATTGACAACAAGATGATTATCATCAAACCGAGAACAACATAGCTCAACCCAAAGGCAATTCTGTCTTTCATTTTTCTCGAACCGATGTTTTTCCATTGAATTTCTCGCCGATGCTCGGTGTAGGAGTTAGTCACTTTCGTACCCCCTCAATGCTCCCCTTCCAGCGATTTTCCTTCCGACAAGGCTTACTCCCAGCGAGATCACCATAAGGACAACTGCGAGGGCTGCCAAAGCAGCGAGATCCATCCTTGTAGAGTCTGTTAGGGCGCTATCCAGGAGTGATGCTATAGCTGCGGCCATTGTGTTGGTGGCAGAATAAAAGCTAGTAGGGAGGAAATTCGTAACTGCTCCACTTACCATGAGAACCGCCATCGTTTCTCCCAGTGCTCTCCCCAAGCCAAGCAGAGTGCCGCCAACGGTAGAAGCCCTCGAGTACCTTGTGGTCAGGTATTTGCCAACTTCCCATTTTGTAGCTCCCAACGAAAAGAGACCTTCCTTCACATCCTTTGGAACCGAATCAAAAGAGTTGACTATGACTGAAGTCACTATAGGGATGATCATAAAGCTGAGGATGATGCCGGATGCAATCAGACCAGCTCCGCTGTATATTTCCCCTCTAAAACCCGGAATGAATGAAAGGTGCTGTGCCATCCAGGGTTCCACACTTCTGAAGAGTATTGGTTCAAGAACGATGATTCCCCACAGACCATAGACAACGCTAGGAATCCCAGCGAATAGCTCGATCATAGAAACCATGAACTTCTTAATCCTCGAAGGTAGGTATAATTCGACGTTGAGAGTTATCAAGAAGCTGATTGGAAATGCGATTAGTATTGCTAGGGCAGATGTGCTAAGCGTACCCAGTAAGAATAGATCTAGTCCAAATTGCGCTCCAGGGGGAGCTAGAACTCCATGCACCAAAATTGGCTGCTGGTACTGGAATCCGGGGTTCCAAAGATACGTAGTGAAGAAGGAGAATCCACTAAATTTCCATAATGGCAGCGATTCTTGAAGGACAAAAACGAAAATTGAAATCAGTGCCACCGCTGGTACGATGGACATCAAGAAAGTAAATAAATTAAAGATTCTGTTTTTACCTTTCATCTATTCCTATCCCGTTATCTTATTGACCAGTGGGTAGACGATTTGAGTCACGACCGATGATGGAAGGGCAACAAGGTTGAAGCCACTCAGGTAGTTTGATGCAGCTCCTCCGCTACCGCTAACTGCAAATTTTATGAATGCCTGCAGTGCTGCAGCAATTGCAGGACTGGACTGATTCGTTTTCACGATAATGTACTCCATATCAGCGATCGGATAGGAATCGTTCCCGGGGGCATACTGTAATCTCACAGTTCCGTTTGCAGGTATCTCAGAAAGGTAGTGAGAGGCCGCGTTTGACACGTTTTGAACTGTAGGACCCACAAACTGTCCATTCTGGTCTTCGAGGTCAGCTATCCCGAATCCAGCAGAATGAACCTGTGCTTCGTACGTCGCCGCAATGTAACCTATCGAATAGGGAGTGGAATTCATCGTGCTAATTATTCCCGCATTCTGTGCCCCAGTCTGTGCTGCAGCTACGGATGGCCAGTTTACGGACGTTCCGTAGGAGACTCTGTTGTTCCACGTGCTGTTAGATAGGCTCAGGAACGACGTGAACATGAAGGTATCACCGCTGCCGTCGGATCTGTGTACCGGTATGATCGTATGGTTTGGCAGAGTCACGCCTGGATTAAGTGCTGCAATCGCAGGACTGTCCCAGTTCGTAATGGTTCCCATGAAGATACCTGCTATCACGTTGCCGTTTAGCTTCAACGTTGCCGAAACTCCCGGTATGTTGTATGCGATGTACTGATAAGATATGGCAATTGGGATGTTCTCGACGTAAGGATACTTGTTCGCAATGCTACTAGGCATATAGGCATCTGACGCGCCAATTACCACCGTTCCAGTAATAGCGCTGGATATTCCTGTCCCACTTCCCGTTGAAAGTGTTGTGATTGTAGCGTTGCTGTAATTCCCAGCCCACGAATTGAATACCGGATACAACAAACTCGATCCAGATTCGGATAGAGTCACAAGTGTTGCTCCAGAGACAGTAGTTGATATTTGGTTTATCAGAGGCACGATTATCTTCTGAACGACGCTTGACGGAAGCGCTACAAGATTGAAGGTTGATAGGAATTTTTCAGCTGATCCTCCGTTAGGACCGACAGCCCAAGTTATAAAAGCTTTAAGAGCAGTTGCAATTGATGCACTGGTCTGGTTCTGCTTTACTATAATGTATTCCATATCTGCTATCGGATATGAGCCGTTGCCAGGTGCATATTGAAGTGCTATTGTTCCGTTCGCAGGTATTTCAGTTAGGTACTGAGAAGCTGCTGTTGAAACGTTCGCCACCGTGGGTGCAACGAACTGACCCACTTGGTTTTCAAGCAATGCAATACCGAATTTTGCAGACTGTACCTCTGACTGGTAGGTCGCTGCGATGTATCCTATTGAGTATGGGGTTGAAGTCATAGTGCTAATGATGCCTGCGTTCTGAGCTCCGGTTTGAGCTGCTGCTACCGATGGCCAGTTTACGGACGTTGCCGCCCCAACCTGCTTAGCCCAAGTAGCATTTGATTTGCTGAGGAACGATGTGAACATGAAGGTATCACCGCTGCCGTCGGATCTGTGTACCGGTATGATCGTATGGTTTGGCAGAGTCACGCCTGGATTAAGTGCTGCAATCGCAGGACTGTCCCAGTTCGTAATGGTTCCCATGAAGATACCTGCTATCACGTTGCCGTTTAGCTTCAACGTTGCCGAAACTCCCGGTATGTTGTATGCGATGTACTGATAAGATATGGCAATTGGGATGTTCTCGACGTAAGGATACTTGTTCGCAATGCTACTAGGCATATAGGCATCTGACGCGCCAATTACCACCGTTCCAGTAATAGCGCTGGATATTCCTGTCCCACTTCCCGTTGAAAGTGTTGTGATTGTAGCGTTGCTGTAATTCCCAGCCCACGAATTGAATACCGGATACAACAAACTCGATCCAGATTCGGAGAGAGTCACTTTTGCTGGCTTAGGGCTGGGATGTGGTGAAAGAACCACTAATGCAACGGCTCCAACAACAACAATTACGACAATTACAACTGCAATTATTGCTATCGTTGATCTATTCATATTCTCTCAGTCTGTGAGAGTTAGCCCATATTTATCGGAATGCAAATGAGTATTGCAGGTCTACCTTATGGTAAGTAGTGAATAGTTTACTATATACCAGACATTATTCTCAATACTTACAATTTTTCTGCGTTCTTAAGCAAGTTCGGAAATGGCAGACTTTTAGTTTACTAATGCGACGTATCTGAAGTCCCAAATAGGCAATAACTCAGGGATAAACCATCTAGATGTTTGGTCAACTTCGGTCGCGGGATTTCTAACAGAAGTCTATCTTCGTTCTTTGGTAAAATTGTAAGTCTACTCTTCAAACGTTACAAGACGTTTCACTTCTATGGTACGGAAGGTAAAGATTTTATCAAGTCTCTAATATTGTTGTTGCATGGAACTCACCAACGGCGAGAGAAAACTCATAAAATATCTGAGAGGGAAGGGTTACGTTGGAACTGAAGAACTCTTCAAGATATTTGACAAGAATGAGGTTGCGAGTTCCATCTCGTGGCTCAGAGAAAAGAAGATTGTGACCGTTATGGAGAAACCAGTCACATCTTTCACCATAGGACACGAGGGGGAGAACGTACTATCCAAAGGGTTGCCGGAGGAAATACTGATCGGGTTCTACAAGTCTGGCCTGAGGAAGACTTCCGATCTAGAAAAAATAATGGGTGACGACCTTAGGTATGGACTCGCACAAGTGTTCAAGAGTGGTGGCAGGGTCGTGAATGGCGAGCTGGTGATTGACGAAGAACAGAGGATCCAGGAGCAGATAACAAGGACAAAGAATGCTCTGGAAATGGTCAGGAACGGGAAGCTGAATGAACAGGATGTCCAGTTGCTGAAACCGAGGAAGGGCTTCATCAGCGAAAAAGTCAGGATGGAGAGAACGGTCAAACTCACGGCTCTAGGAGAACAAATTTCGCCCGAATCCCTGGTAGAGAGCGACGAGATCAGTCAGATAACTCCGGAATTGATCGAGACGTACAACGATAAAATTAAATTCAGGCCGTACGATCCTACCCTTTATGCTCCCAGATACCTCCCAGGCAAAATACACCCCCTCTCGGAGTTCATAGAGGCGGTCAGGCAGGTAATGCTCGAGATGGGGTTTAAGGAACTAAAGGGGGAGATAGTTGAGACGGCATTCTGGAACATGGACATGCTTTTCATTCCGCAGAACCACCCTGCAAGGGACATGCAGGACACCCTCTACGTAAAGGGGACCGGAGAGATCGATCAAGCACTTGCGAGGAAGGTGAAGAGAGTTCATGAGAAGGGAATAGCGGGATCCAAGGGTTGGAGGTACAAGTGGTCAAGGGAAGAGGCGTCCAAGCTCCTGCTCAGGACTCATACCACAGTAAACACGATAAGATACCTTGTAGAGCACCCGGACGAGGAGTGCAAGATATTCTCAGTCGAAAAGATATTCAGGAATGAGAACGTGGATGCATCGCACCTCGCCGAATTTTCACAGGTGGAGGGCGTCATCTCCGGGAAGGGCGTCACTTTCGGAGTGCTCATAGATACGCTGGAGACCTTCTACAAGAGACTCGGCGTGAAAGACATATGGGTCAAGCCTAGCTACTATCCTTACACCGAGCCCTCGCTCGATGTGATAGGAACGTTCAAGGGCAAATCCATGGAGCTCGGTGGCGCAGGCATGTTCCGTCCAGAGGTCCTGAGACCGTGGGGAATAAAGTACAACGTCGCTGCGTGGGGTCTGGGTCTCGAGAGGCTCCTTGCAACCGTTCTGAAGCTTGAGGATATCAGAGACATATATAGGAACGACCTATCATTCCTCAAGGAAAGAAAAATCCTGAAGAACGTCTTTGAGTCCTAAACTCCGTCCAGCTCCTTCTGAATTGCCTTCTTTTCCCTCTTGACTTCGTACTTTCCTGAGATGATGTTGCCAAGTACCTTCATAGCAAGTGCTGGATAAGATCCGGATGGCAGCGGAAGGTACGCATCAGAGTCGGAGTTTATCCTCATTCCCTTTATCTCTACCTTACCGAGGAGTTTCTTCCTCTCCCTCTTGTCCAACCTCCTGCCCTTAACGCTCCCGTTAACTCCAGCCTTCTCAAGTTCTATGTCAAAAATCGGCCTGTCGAACAGCGTGTACAGGATATATAGTGTCTCCTCGCCCCTCCTTTCCTCGGGCTCATGCTCCATCTGCTCCCCTAGAAGTTCATAGATCGAGGTTTCGTCCTTCTTGAGCAGGAAATAGAGTTTCGACGGTTTGACGTATTTTTCCT
>CAYMKC010000035.1:0-12376 GCA_964391105.1 uncultured Thermoplasmatales archaeon | reverse complement strand
TCTTGCGATAGGATATTTCGGTCTATATTCCAGAACAATCAGGAACTTGGTGCAGCGGTTGCTTAGAATTAAAGTGGAGACCTTTGTACTCTATGGCTCGTTCCTCGGTGCGGCATTGGCCATAATTGCCAGCATGGCAGGCTGGGCTACCAGAGAGATGGGTAGGCATCCGTGGACGGTTTACGGGCTTATTACCTACAACGACGTTGTCAATGCACACGCCATCACTCCACTGTTCACTGCCACCATTATTGCCTTAGAGATAGGGATCTTGTTGGCTGGACTTTGGGGCATCTACATGGTATTCTTCAAGAAGCTCAAGGTTAATCACAAGAGGAGAGCTCATTATGAGTAACGTATATTGGGGTATAGCGAGTGTCGGAACCACTTTCTTCTTGCACATATTCTTCGTGACAGTCGTCCTTGGCCTTTCGGTCATAATTCCGATATTCGAAATCATTGGTTATGCCACGAAGAGTGACGGTTTCATCAGGTTCTCTAGACGACTCACTTCGTACCTGATCAGGGTGGATCTCTTCGCCGGAGTACTCGCAACTTGGCTCACGGTTTTCCTTGCTGCATATTGGCCGTCACTCCTTTACATAGCAACAAACGTGCTATTCTACCCCATCTCGCTTGCGGTCGCAGGCATAATGATTGCCATAGTGAGTACTGCCCTATATTGGTATACTTGGGAGGAGATGAAGAGAGTGACGCACATAATCGTTGGACTCTTCATGGCCTCCGGGGCACTGATTGTTGCATTCGGGATGAACAGCATACTGGCGCTGATGTTCTACCCATATGGGGTGAAAGTCTCGTCCGCCCTTGGCCTCACATTCTTCGGATCAAACGGGTTGAATCCACTCGTCAACCCGATTTTCCTTCCACTGACTCTGTTCTCCTGGTTCGTGTCCATAGCCCTGGCCTCTTTCATCGTACTCGCATTTGCGATCCTGAGATCGAGGATGGACTTCACCGATGATTTCCAGAAAACGCTCAGGACATCAAGGGTCCTCACCCTGATATTCTCAACACTGAGCTTGGTATCCACTGGATGGATTCTTCTGGAACTGCACAATTATTCGCAGTATGTCTACACGCAGATGGCTGATAAGGGGTTCGTCATCGCATCGATCGCCCTCGCCGTTGCCCTTATGATATTCTCTTTCGCTTCTCTATCGGAAAGCTTTGGCAGATACGCTGCTCCTACCGGAGCTGCATTATCATACGTCCTCTTCATGTTCTTCGAAATAACAGCTAATACCGCACGGTATCCTTACCTGGTGGTAACAGGCTCCACCGGAATAACTGCAAGTTCACTCATAAACCCGATGTTCGATATACCAGACATACTTCCACTTGCAGGGATGCTAGTCCTGATTCTCATGCTCGCAACTTTCCTGACAACCCTGTATCTAGCCTTTGTAGTGTATCCCGTAGGGAGGGGGAACAAGACCGCAAATTGAGTGTTCCTCCCGATTGGACCCTGTAATGAATTGGCCAAAGACGTCCGTAGCTACCTTGCACTGATAAAGATACCGACGGCTACCAGCGCAAACCCGGCGAGATTGCTTATGCTCAGCGTCTCCCCGGTAAGAATGGCGCTGAACAGAATGGAGAGGGCAGGAACCGCAAACAGGTAGGGCGAGACGTGGGAGACTTTGTACTTTTTCACCAGTCCCCAGTATATGAAATATGCAGCCGAGGATCCGATCGCTCCCATGTAAATCGTGATGAGGAGGAAGTTGACTGTTATTGGTCTAAAACCACCGTAGAGGATGGAAATGACAAGAACAACGGGAACCGCAAACAGGAACTGAAACGTATTCACTGTGCCCAGATCTGCTTCACCCAGGTACTTCTTGTAGTAGATAGTCCCGACCGCCCATGATACAGCGGACCCGATAAGCAGGAAAAGGCCCACGTTGAAACTCAGGGACAACTCATCAAGGAATATCACGACCACCCCTGCAAAACCTACCACTATACCGATCACCTTTGCAGTGGAGAGTCTCTCGTGCAGGAACAACCATGAAAAGAATACTGCAACGAAAGGATTAGTGTAGATTAAGATGGAAGAGATAGAAGCGCTTTCGGTTCTCTCCCCGATGAACCACAGCCCCATGAACACCGTAACGTTGAGGAGACTCATCAAGAATAGTTTCCCAACGCCAACTCTCCTTGCGAGCCGGAGGACAGAATAAGAGAAGGGTATCGAGAATATTGCACCGAAGAGGATACGGAAGAAGAGCGTGACCATTGGAGGTTCGTAGGCGAGTGCGAACTTGAGGAACGGGTAATTCAGGGCCCAAGATGATGACATTATGAGGAAGAGCAGTATGTCAAGCGCCTTTGTTCCCTTGTAGTTCACTCGCCTTAAATCCTCATCCCCCTATTATCGTTTTTTGAGGTACTTCATCTATACCTGTAAGGGAGAACTATCACGTACTAGTAAAGTGTAATCAACACCGGAAAAGTGTGTAGGTTAATTATATTAACTTAGTTCGAATATTGGAGTATGCAGCACAGTCACTATGACATGGAAACCAGAAAGACCTCAACGTGTCCGGTGGAAAGAACCCTCTTCATTCTGAGAGACGTCTGGACTTTCATGATACTAAGGGATCTGTGTAACGAATCCAGGGGATTCAACCAGCTCAAGAAGTCTGTGGACGGTATCTCGTCGAGAATGCTCTCGGAAAAGCTGAAGTTTCTGGAGGAGGAAGGAATCCTTGACAGGAGCGTAAGCGATTCGAGACCTGTTCGCGTTACTTACGCCCTGACGGAAAAGGGAAAGTCTCTCGGTACTGTCGTAGACTCCATGAGAACGTGGGGAGAGAAGTGGGTCATCTCGGGTGCAGAGAATTGTGACAACTGAGAGCTTCTACGTTGAAGGAGAGGAGCGGTTTGGACCTGTTTTCTCCTATCTCTATGGACTGGGGTCCGTTTTCCTCAACAAGTATTACCGATTCATAGAGTCAGATCTAAAGGAAAAAAAATTTAACAGTTTACTCGACGTAGGCTGTGGCAATGGCGCACTAATAGGTAGATTGTCTAACTCGTTCAAATCGGCTTCCTTCTATGGGCTGGATCCATCGCCTCACATGCTGAAGAGAGCGGAGAAATTGATTTCGAGAAAGGGCCTGGAGAAGAGAGTGGACATTAGGACTGGAAGCAGCAGGTCGATACCTTTTGATACCAGATTTGATGCGATAATATCCTCTTTCTCTTACCACCACTGGGTGGACAGGGATCGCTCTCTTCTTTCACTTGTTTCACACCTAACTGATAGTGGTTTTGTTTCAATATATGAGTACGACAATTCCAACAAGAAATTCGTCTCGTCTCACGGAGTGGAAGAGAGTCAATGGTCCAGCCTGGAAGTGAAAGGTCTGAAGAAGACAATCGCCCACAAAAAAGGACTGATCATTCTTACCCTGTCAAAATGAGATTTAGGTCTAATTCAACTCTGCTAACACTTTTATCTCGCCGTCCGTTAGTCAATCCTGAAAATAAGCAAAGGCAAGCTTTCCCTTAATGGATACGTAACGATAGCACTGCTACTTCAGGTTACCGTCCTTGTCATTAGGATTGTTGGGACGCTGATATACAGAAATTACGCACTGCTCTTCGAGAGCTTTCACATACTCACAGATCTGTTGGTCACATTTGCTGTTCTTGCTGCCATAAGACTTGCTTACAGCAATTACAGCAAGAAGTATTCCTACGGTCTGTACAGGATCGAGGATCTCGTTTCGCTTGCAATAGCAGTCGTTATTGCGTTCACTGCTATCGATCTTCTCATTTCCATACCCTCATCCAGTTCGACTTCGGACCTGCAATCTGGCATTATCCAGCTTGTTTCTATCTTGCCGCTTTACCTCTCGGGAATCGTCAAGATAGTGGGAGGAAAATCGGTCAACTCCCCTGCCCTCGTCTCTGACGGTTACCACAACTACTCTGACGTCTACGTGGGACTGGGGGTTGGAGCAGGACTTTTGGTCAGCTTCGCAACGGGGGTCGGAGCGTTCTACTACGTGGCTATCATAATCGCTGCAGGAGGAATACTGTACACATCCTTCAAGATAGGAAGAGAGAGCGTAACCGGAATAATGGACCTACCAAAGGACAGGAGAGTGATTCCCGAGATTACTGGGATCGTCGAGAGCAACGATCAGGTGACAGATGTCAAGTCAATCAAGGCCCGCTGGGCCGGCCCCGTTATCTTCGTCGAGATTGTTATAACCGTCAACAGCATCCTAACGATAGAAGAGGCGCACGACGTTTCAAACGAAATAGAAAAAAATGTCCTTGGTGGTATTTCAGACGTGAGGAACGTCGTAGTTCACATAGAACCATCCAAGAATCCGGAGAGAGTTGTGATGGTTCCGATCTCCGAGCCGGACAAGATCGCTCAGAAGACTGCAAGGTCTGTCGAGTATCTTATCTTCACCATATCAAAGGGCGCCACAACTGCTACCAGGAGTGTTCATATCCCTTTGGAGGAAATTTCTCACGAGGGAAATGCAAAGAGGATCATATCGATTGCAAAACAGAATCTGGTCACGGATACAGTAGTGGTTAATGCTGGGGAGGTCCTTTTTTCCCTATTTAAGGTAAATCACATCGACGTGTGGAAGGCTCAAACTGACTCGGTAAAAGAGAATCTCGCGCTACTTCTGATGAACAAGCTAGAAAGAGTAACTCTAGATAATCGGTGAGCAGTTCATACTCACAAAATGTTCCTCAGGTGCTCCAAAAAGGCTTCGTCCTTCTGCCCCAGTTTGTCTGCTATATAAGTGAGGTCCTCTGCCCTTACCCCAAAGTCTGAAAGTTTCCTTGATAAGTCCATCTCCTTGATGAATGCCTCGATCCTATCGGCGAGCCCTGCTATTGCAGTTGATGGATCATTCTCCTTCATAATTGCAGAGGCCAGTTTTGCAAGACCTCCTGGTGAGGTCATTGAGTAGTATCGCAACATTTCTGGTAGCGTTATACAGGACGTAATGCCATGAGGAATTCCCCACTTCGCTCCGATCACCTTTCCGATGAGGTGGCTGTACCCCATCGGGCTATCGTATACATCCATGTAGGAATACCAGGATGCGATCTGACACTCCTTCCTGTGATCTGTCCAGTTGCCCTCAAGGTTTTCCAGCATTTTGTCGAGAGCCATCGTTGAAAAGCTTACTCTGAGATCTATCAGTCCATCACCGAGTGTCGCTTCAATCGCATGATCGATTGCCCTTATACCAGTGGATCTCCACAGTGCGGTAGGAGTTTCAAGGGTCGCATTTGGGTCAAGAAATATGTACCTAGGGACAAGTGCCTTATCCCTTATCCCCTTCTTTTCGCCGTTCTCAGTATATCCTGCGATATGGGAGAACTCGGCTGCAGAGAGGGTAGTAGGAACGGCTATCTGGGGGATCTGGATACCGATCTTCGATCTGAGGACCTTGGATGCATCAATAACGCTTCCGCCTCCAACAGAGACTATAAATTTCACACTCTTCCCATGGATATCATTTGCAATGGAATCTATCTCTTCCACCGGAGAGTGCTGAGTTATGGTGTTATAAACTCTTGATTCCGCGAGCATTTCCGATGTTTTCTTGAAGAAGCCATTTTGAGATACGGAGTTGTTAGTCACTATCACTGTGTCCTTCAGTCTCTCCTTCCCGATCAGAGCAGTGATTTCTTCAATAGACTTCTCCCCGATAGATATTTGGTCTATTGGTAGGTAATTGTAGAGCTGACTCATTCATACCATGTCATCATGTAATCTTTGTTTTCTAAGCTTTTCGCCTCTTTTGTCATCCCGAGTCTGTCATAGCTCTCCACCATCACGGCGGTTTCGTCCGTCGCTTCCTTTCCTATCGACCTTTCTACAGTTCCAGTCTGAGGACCATGAACCATTCCCCTGACGTGAAGTGTCATCGATCCTTCCCTAACTCCCTTCCTGCTCATGAAATTCCCCGAGGCGTAGTACAGGAATTCGTCGGTGTCCACGTTGCTGTGGTAGTACGAGATCGGTATTGCCCTCTCATGGAAATCAAACTTCCTGGGCAGGAAGGTCCCGACCATGAAAGTCTTTGCCGAAAAGGTTTCGTGCACGGGCGGAGGTTGGTGGACCTTCCCCACTATTGGCATTATGTTCCCCGTATTTATTGCGAATGGATAGAAGTACCCGTCCCAACCTTCGAGGTCGAATGGGTGTTCGTCCCGTGATTCAATAACGTATTCTTCGTCGAAATCTACGTACACCTCGTAACTTCCCTTTCTGTATCTTGATGCTTTGAATTCCGGAATCCTGATGTCCCTGGAATAGTAAGGCACACCCTCCTTAATCTGACCATACCTGTTAAGATATCTAGCGGGGATCGAGATGCCATCTCTGGATTCCACGAGTAGGAATACCGAATCCCTTGAGTGCTGAAGCGTGTAGAGGGTACCTTTGGGCACCAGGATGTAATCTCCAGCTACAAAGTCTATATCTCCTTGTATGCTCCGGAATTTACCACTCCCTTTGTGGACAAAGAAGAGCTGGTCCCTTAGGCCATGCCTGAAAAAGTTGTCCGTCTGACTCGATGGCTTTGAGATCGATATGATTAGATTCGCGTTGCCGAAGAGGGGAACCCTACCTGTAATGAAATTCCCAGCTCGCTTCATCCTGTCGGTGTCTACCTGTTTGTGAACCCTCTGGACCTCGAACCCGGATACTTTCTTTTGCACTTCCCTGACAGACCTGATTCTTGTGGGTTCATTCCTGTGGTACAGAAGTGAGTAAGAACCCTCAAAACTTTCTTCTCCGAAGAGCTCCTCTCTGAGCAGTCTGTCCTTGTTCTCGTATGTATGCCTTGTCCGAGGCATATTTCCTCGTTTCACATAGTAGACCATTCAAACTACCTCATTCGTCAGTTCCCCGAGTATCGGACTCTTTATTGAGACCACATCTCCCCTCTTCAACCAACCGTATTCTTCTGGACCCAGCTCTAGAATACATCCGGTAGATACAGTACCTGACATGATCACATCCCCCTTCCTGAGTCTCGTTCCCTTGGACGCATACTCAACCAATTCTGAGAAAGACCAGTGCATGTCTTTCACGTTACCTGCCGAGTATCTCTTCCCGTTCACGTAGGTTTCGACCGCGATGTCGAATCTATCGTCCGACTCCTTGAAGTCGTCGAGTTCGTCAAGGGTAGTTATGTACGGTCCGAGGCTCGTTGCGAAATCCTTTGACTTTGATGGCCCCAGACCGATCTTCATCTCCTTTCGCTGTAGATCCCTGGCTGACCAGTCATTAGCAAGCGTTAGACCCAGAATGTGAGAGAGAGCGTCTTCCCGTCTAATGTTGATTCCTTCCTTGCCGATCACGGCGGCAACCTCCATCTCATAGTCGAGTTCGGACGTGAACGGCGGATATGGTATCGAGGAGCCAGAAGGGTAGAGCATGGACGTGCTCGAATAGTAGTAGGCTGGAATATCGTACCACTCGGGGACCATGTCGAGCCCCCTTCTGGCCCTCGCCTTTCTAACGTGCTCTTCAAAGGAATAGAAATCTCTGATCGAAGTGACCCTTGGAACGGGGACTAGTAGATCCTTATAACTGAGACTCAAGAGCAGAGGATCTTGGAAACTCATCTCTGGTTTGATTAGATTGTAGAAGTGAGCAGCATCGTCATGAGCAAAATACTGGCCATTTCCCGTTGTCACTACTGTCCTGATCTTTCCCTCAACATTCATCCTTGCGATTTTCATTCAGAGATTTCCTCTCTTTTCCTGCTCCCTCTCTATGCTTTCGAACAGTGCTTTGAAGTTACCCTTTCCAAAGGAAGTGGCACCCTTTCTCTGGATAATTTCATAGAAGAAGGTCGGCCTATCCCCGATAGGCTGGGTGAATATCTGCAGAAGATATCCATGCTCGTCCCTGTCAACGAGAATTTTCAACTCTCTCAGGACGTCAATATCTTCGTCTATCTTTCCCACCCTCTCTTCCAATTCATCATAGTAAGTACCGGGCGTCTCAAGGAACGGGATGCCGTTGCTCTTCATCTTTCGGACAGTCTCTATAATGTTGTCGGTTCCGAGTGCGATGTGCTGAACTCCTGGAGTTTCATAGTAGTCCAGATACTCCTGTATCTGTGACTTCTTGAGTCCCAGTGCCGGCTCATTGATTGGGAAAACTATCTTCCTACCGCCGTACTCCACCACTTTGCTCTTCAGGGCAGAATATTTTGTGCTTATGTCTTTGTCATCAAAACTCATGAATTGAGTGAACCCGAGCCCCTTGACGTAGTAATTCACCCACGGATCCATTTTGTTCTCTTCGACGTTTCCAACTACGTGATCGACCTTCTTCACTCCAAGGCTTTTCTCTGGCGACTCTATCGTAGAGAAACCGGGTGGAAGGTCGGAATCCCATTCGCTGTGGTCCAAGAGAGAATGCACTGTCTCTCCGAAGGTTGCGAGCTCGGCCCTCGCCAGTCTTCCTCCTTCGCCCTTCAGAACTACTGGATCAGCTGGTCTCACGACTCCGTTGTCCTTGATGAAAGCCAGTGTGTCATCGAGGTTGTTGACGTCCAGTGCAACGTCCTTCACGCCATCACCGTGAAGCTCAACGTGTCTGGAAATCTCAGAGTCCCTGGAGAGGAAACCTGTGAACATTAGACGGGCATCTCCCTGTTCCATTAGGTATGAGACCCTGTCCTTGATGCCTGTCTCTGGCCCAGAATAACCGATCACTCTAAATCCCATTGCTCTCTCGTGGAAGTAGGCCCACTGTTTGGCTGAACCTACGTAGAACTCGATCGAGTTTACTGAGTTGAAAAGATTATCGGTTGACATCGGTAAATACATCAAAAATTGGTATTTTAACTTACCCTAATAAGCTATATCGTGCTTAACAATTTCACGGAA
Organism: uncultured Thermoplasmatales archaeon; assembly: GCA_964391105.1. Taxonomy (GTDB): domain Archaea; phylum Thermoplasmatota; class Thermoplasmata; order Thermoplasmatales. The sequence goes on along the minus strand of CAYMKC010000035.1, from coordinate 3,454 downwards.
GTTCTCAGCCAAAATTCGCATTGAGGAAAAGGAAAATAGGAGATTTGGTATTGCCAATCGATATGTTAGACTTTGCACAGGGAGTTGAAAAGGTGAAACACCACATGAAACTTGCTTTCAACATAGACGATTTCAATATAACCATGGCCAAACAGGAAAAGGATCAGACAAACGAGAGGGAGGTCTGGCGATACAACATAGAGTTCAATTCCGGGGGCAAGCAGAGCAAGGCAATGATCGAGATCAATGCCAACAGTGGAGACGTATTGCTCTTCCAGAGAGAATCTCAGTTTAGACTGTGATACTACAGTTGTCAGTCATCCCGCCTCCAAAGTAGGTGGGTATTCCGCCAATAATTTTGTGGAGAACGCCAGGATTTGCAGAAGATCATCTGCAGGTTCCCCAATAGAATTATGTATTCTTTAAGAGTATGGTCTTGGAGCTTAGGGTGAATAGATGAAGGTGCTGCAGCTAGACGTAGAGAGCATGAAGTACGACCTAATGGAGCCAGAGGCTAGCGTGTACGATCCGAGCGATGACAAGCACTTCTCGATAGGAGATGCTGTAGTCATGCTTGTTTCGGTCGAGAAGGGAGACAACGAGGATATTGCAACTAGGGCAATTGATGAAACTACAGTCTTCATGAAGAAACAAAAGAGGAATCTGCTGCTGATCTATCCATTTGCACACCTCAGTAGAAACTTGGAATCTCCGAGGGAAGCCGCTAAGATTCTGGAGTACATGCACAAGATAGCTTCGGACAAGTGTGAAGTTATAAAGGCACCTTTCGGCTGGAACAAGAAGTGGAGCATTGAGATCAAGGGGCATCCTCTGGCCGAGCAGTTGAAGAGCTATGCCGAGGATGGTACAGAATCAGCATCTTCTAGCAAGACTGTCGAGGCAGGTGAAAGGGAAGAGATTTCTGACGCGATCAAGCAGGAGGAGAAGGTAAAATCCACCTGGTACATCCTAACTCCTAGCGGTGAGCTCATCCCGAGATCTGACTACGCGGAGGAAGGACACGAAAATCTGAAGAAGTTCGCTGACTATGAGATAACAAAAGTCAGGACATACCAACAGGTTCCTCCTCACATAAAACTGATGCAAAAGCTCCAGCTAGTCGATTATGAGCCCGGGTCTGACCAGGGAAATATGCGTTTTTATCCAAACGGAAGACTAATCAAGGGTCTGCTCGAGAGGTACGTCACTGAGAGGACTATAGCGTACGGAGCAATAGAAGTTGAAACACCTATCATGTACGATTATGAGCATCCAGCACTGAAGGAGTACCTAAACAGATTCCCGTCGAGACACTACATCGTTAGATCCGATGATAAGGAATTCTTCCTAAGGTTCTCTGCTGACTTCGGTCAGTTCCTGCTTATGAGCGATGCTACCGTCTCCTACAAACAGCTTCCATTCAGGTTCTACGAGATTACTAGATACAGCTTTAGGAGAGAGCTGAGTGGAGAGCTGACGGGACTGAAGAGGCTCAGGGCATTCACGATGCCTGATATGCACACAATGTGTGCCAACCTAGATCAGGCCAAGGATGAGTTCAAGAGGCAATTTGATTTCTGCATGACAGTTCTGGAGTCGATCGGAATCAAACCTGGATCCTATGAAGCAGCTATCAGAATGACGGAAGAATTCTGGAGGGAGAACAGCGAGTTCATAAAATACCTAGTGAGTACCTTTGGAAAACCAGTTCTAATCGAGATGTGGAACTTCAGGTATGCATATTTCGATCCGAAATTCGAATTCAACGTCGTCGACTCTATGGGCAAAGCAACTGCGCTGTCTACGGTACAGATGGACCACGAAAATGGGAAGAGGTATAATATGACTTACATTGATGCAAACAGCAACAGGCAATTCCCCATAGTCCTTCACGATTCTCCGAGTGGTGCGATCGAGAGAGTTATTTACGCGCTTCTGGAGCAGGAAGCAGAAGAGGAAAAGCATGGAAATACCCCGTCACTCCCTCTGTGGCTCTCTCCTACCCAGGTACGATTCGTTCCTCTAGCGGACAGGCATCTTGAAAAGTGCCTTGAAGTAGCCAAAGCGATGAACGAGAAGGGGATCAGGGTGGACGTGGACGATGCCGACGCTTCCCTGAGTAAGAAGGTGAGAAACGCCGAGCAAAGCTGGGTCCCATACGTTTGTGTCATTGGAGACAAGGAGATGGAATCCAACAAGCTCGCGGTCAGGATCAGGGGGAAACATGGACAGACAGAGATGACTGCCGACGAGCTGACTATGGGTATTTTGAAGCAGGTAGAGAAGATGCCAAAGGCTCCTCTCTCCCTTTCTGTCTTGCTCTCCAAGAGACCCGTGTTCAGGGGATAGACCTAAAAACGGGCATTTGTCGAGCTGTTTGAACAAATACTTTAAGCACCGAAAATATTGTTTCCCTTAGATGGTAACATGACCGTTGAACAAACTCCGAGTACCGTTGGATATGATGGAGAAATGCTTGACGAATTGAGGAAGATAAGAGCCCTGCTAGAACCTAAGCCCGCGCCTCCTGCAGCCCCAGTCCCCAAAGGATTTGTGAAGGAATTCAAATCATTCCTTGAGCAATACAAGGTGATGGGAATGGCTGTGGCTTTCATCCTCGGACTCTATTTGGGGACTCTTGTCCAATCGCTGGTGACCAACCTTATAATGCCAATAATTGACCTCATAATACCGGGGATAAAGTGGCAGAACTTGCACGCAGGCCCATTTTTAGTGGGATCGTTTCTTGGTGCGCTGGTTACATTCCTGATCATAGCTTTTGTGATCTTCCTCATGGTCAAGCTCACCTCAAAATTGGGGATCAAGTGACCATCCATTTTTTCACGTTTTTCTATAACTTCACTTCTTCCTTTTCTCTAAAGTAATTCTTATATATTAAGTATACATAAGGTACTTATGGAAAAGCAACAGAACGAGGACAAGTGGATTATAGATAAAGCGCACAGCAACTTGGAATTCTCAGTGCGGCACATGATGATTTCAAACGTGAGGGGAAGGTTCAGGTCATTTGATGGTGAGGTTAGACTCAACTTCGACAATTTGGATAGTGCAAGAGTGAAATTGAGCATAGACGCGACTTCCATTTTCACCAATGAAGAAGACAGGGACAAGCACCTCAGGTCACCTGATTTTCTTCAGACAGAGAAATACCCATCGATCACCTTTGAATCTACAAAGATCGGGAAAGTGGGAAACCAGATCGATCTGGACGGAATACTTACCATCAGGGACGTCAGCAAAGAGGTATCGATATCTGGAGAACTCCAGGGGCCGATCACTGATCCATACGGCAAGAAGAGGATCGGTTTTGACGGAGCAACTTCGATAGCAAGAAAGGACTTCGGATTAACTTGGAACATGCTCCTTGAGGGCGGTGGGCTAATGGTTGGTGACAATGTGAAAATGGATATTCACATGGAACTTACTGCACTAT
>CAYMKC010000034.1:0-12519 GCA_964391105.1 uncultured Thermoplasmatales archaeon | reverse complement strand
GAAGTGAGCAATACAGAACCTGAGATAATGCCAGCTCAAACATTCTGTGATGGCCAAGTTATCCACTATGACGACCATTGAAAGAAGGAATTCCATGATAATCTAGACGAAGTGTATCACAGTCGATTGCGTAGAAGTTATAAAGTGTCCCGAATGACGGCATTAGACAGCCCATCAAAGATGAAAGTTGCGAGAAGGACAACGTTTGAACAACAAGCGAGGAAGACGGAAGAGAGGAATATCAAATTCATCGCCACTAGATCTCGTGCTTCCTAAACGGCAACGATGCAAGTCTAAAAACATTCTTGATGAGTGCGTTTGCTACGAGAAAGCAGGCTTGATTTAGATAATAACTTCATATATAATATCAGAATTTCCAAGTTACACATGGACGAGTACAACCTGTTCCTCCTATTACTGATACCAGTCCTCTTCATCCTCGGTTTTAGGATCAAGGCTTTCAGCAGAGAGGGAGCCATAGCAGCCGCCATAGTGGGATCTCTGATAATAATCGGCGGAGGCTGGTTGTACTTCGTGATGCTCTTCCTCTTCCTCGGTCTCTCCTACATATCAACCCTCTCCGGATTTGAGAAAAAGAAGAGCTGGAGCCTGCAGGAAGGTCTGAAGGGGGAAAGGGGCGCAAGGAATGTGATTGCCGCAGGCGCTCTACCAGCAGCGATATCCCTATTGAACTTCTGGAATTTCGGTCCCACACAGGTCTTCTTCATCTATATGGTAGCACTTGGAACCATTCTGTCAGATACGGCGGCTTCAGAGATAGGGTCCCTAGATGAGAATACCTATATGATTCTTACACTGAGACCTGCCGAAACTGGCATCAACGGAGGCATATCCAAGCTCGGAACTACTGTATCGTTCATATTTCCCGTCTTCTTTTCCCTCCTCGGTTTCATAATCTATGGCCTGGCCGGTTCGGTCCCACTCAATTCACTGAAGGTTCTCATTTTACTCGCCGGTTTTTTGGGATTTGCGGGATGCCTGTTCGATTCCGTTCTGGGGGAGACGCTTGAGAACAGAGGGTACCTTACAAAATTCTCGGTCAACTTCTTTTCCTCACTTTTTGCAACAATCGTTGCAGTTTTGCTGTTGGTTCGGTAGATTTATTCTATTAAAAGGAATAACAACCGATGAAGATTCTCCTGATAATTGCAGACGGGCTCGGGGACAGACCTTTTGAATCTCTTGGCGGGAAGACTTCTCTGCAGGCTGCCAGAAAACAAAATCTCAACTTGCTTGCAAGGGAAGGGATGATTGGCCTGATAGACCCGATAAAGCCGGGGATCGTGCCCGGTTCAGATACCTCTCACTTGAACTATCTGGGTTACGATCCGTTCAGGTACTACACCGGAAGGGGGCCGTTCGAGGCAATGGGAACGGGGCTGACCTTGAAGGGCGGAGACGTTGCATTCCGTGCAAACTTTGCAACCGTTGATGACAAAGGCGTAGTGGTAGACAGACGGGCTGGCAGAATTAGGGAGGGTACTTCTGAGCTCGCGAAGCATCTGAACATGAAGATAGAGGATGTTGAAGTTCTATTCAAGGAAGGGACGGAACACAGGGCCGCGCTTGTCCTCAGGGGTGAAGGGATATCTACAAACGTTACGGACAACGACCCACACGCTGAGAATCTTATTCCAAAGGAGATACGCGAGACTTCCCCCGATGGAAAAAAGACGGCAAGGATTCTGAACGAATTCTACCGCAGATCGCATTCAATACTGAGTGAGCAACTTCTAAATGAGAAGAGGAAGGATGGGGGCCGGAGACCTGCTAACTCCATCCTCTACAGGGGAGGGGGAATCGTACCAATCCTGCCCAGCTTCACAGAAAAATACTCAATGAATGGGGGGTACGTTGCTGGAGTTGCTCTCGTGTCCGGTATATGCAGACTCGTGGGCCTCAAGGATTTTACCCCGGAGGGAGTGACTGGTTCGACGGATACCAACGTAAGGGCAAAGTTTGCTGCAGCAGTTGGAGCTCTGAAGGAAGTGGACTTCGTACTTGTGAACGTCAAGGGTACGGACATTGCAGGTCATGACGGCAATGGTATTGCAAAGAAAGAGTTCATAGAGAAGATAGATGCTGCATTCGGAGACGAAATTATGAAGATACGGGACGAGATCGTGATCTGCTTCACAGGAGACCACTCGACACCAGCCAGTGAAAAGGAGCACACCTCAGACCCTGTCCCAATACTGCTCCGTTATCCCGGGTGCAGGAGGGACGGGGTGGGAGAGTTCGATGAGATAAGCGCTAAGGACGGTTACCTCAGGCTCACCGGAAGCGATCTGATGAACGTCCTCCTGAGCTCGGCAAACAGGGCTGAAAAATACGGGGCCTAGGACATAGATTCTTGCAGGAGCTTCTTTACCTCTTCGTCTCTGTTCTCCACCGTTAGCAAGAGATCCCTGGCTCTCTCCTTTTCTCCGGAATCGATGTATATCCTCGAGAGGATGATTATTGCATTCCTATCCCTTTGGTCTATCTTCAGCGCAACTTCACAGGATTCCTTTGCGTCGTTGTTCCTTCGCAGCCTGAGCAGTATCTCTGCTCGCTGAGTCCAGTACGAAGGTATCCTGTTGTCTGCCTTGATTGCGATGTCAACAGACGCCAGGCTTTCGAGGTACCTGTCCATCGAGAACAGGAGTCTCGACTTGTCGTAGTAGTAAATCGACTTCTTGAGCAGGCCGATCGCCTTGTTTATGTAGGATAGGGATTCTTCCTTATTCTTGTGGAAATTGGACAGGGAAATTCTTCGGTAGGTGTCTGGGTTCGTAGGGTATTCGTCCAGGAGAAGTTTTTGGTATTCAGATGAGTCTTTGCCTTGTCTCTCGAGTAGTTCAATGAGCAGGATAATCGCTTCGATGTTCTTCTTTATCTCTATCGATTTCCTCGCGTGTTTTTCGGCCTCCTCAAGATACCCGTCCTCTGAAAGCTCGAGGGCGGCCATGTACTCGTCTGTACTCTTCGCTAGAGACGGAAGGACCCTGTCTTCACTCATACTCAACGATTAAATTACGACAATTTAACGTTTCTGATTAACGAAAAGTAATATTACCAATCCAGATGAGCATGGCATGAGGGTCCAGTTGATTGGATTGGGTTCAATTGGAAAAAATTTGTTGAGGCTTATCAATCAAAAGGGAACGAGTATCAGGCAGTCGATTGGCGAAGATATCGAGGTAGTTTCCGTGAGCGACACCACAGGAACAGTCATCACTGACGGTTTGTCTCTTAGCAGCATAATTCAGGCAAAGGAGGGCGGGGGCCTGAAGATGCTTGACTCCTTCGAGAAGATCAGCTCCAAGAATGCGATCTCAGACCTGGAGTCGGACCTTGTAGTTGAAATCACTCAGAGCACAAAGGACGGCAAACCTGGAATCAGCCACATCCTTACCGCTTTCGAAAACGAGAAGAACGTGGTGACCGCAAACAAGAGCGTTCTGGTCTCTGGCGAGGATCTTTTCAAGACCGCAAGGGAGATGAAGAGAACGCTCAGGTACGAGGCTACGGTGTGCGGTGGGATGCCCGTTTTCAACCTGATGGACTACTGTATGAAGCCGGCAAAAATAATCTCCGTAGAAGGGATTTTCAATGCCACTAGTACGTTCGTAATCTCCCAAATGGAGGCTGGTAAGAGCCAGGCAACTGCGAGAAGCGAGGCCATTCAACTAGGTATCGCGGAGAAAGACCAGAGGGACGATCTTGCGGGTATAGACTCAGCAAGAAAGGGCATAATCCTCCACAGGCGGATATTCGGCTCGACGCTTGGTCTAAAGGATGCAACCGTAACGGCGAAAGAGAGTCAGCTGCAAAATGGGATCAGGCAGATTACAGAGGTGACTTCAGGGGGAGTGGAAGTCAGCTACAAAAAGGTCGGTGAGAGGGGGGCATACTCGAACGCGATCGGCCCAGCAATGGTCATAAGGTTCAACACGGACATAGCCGACCACCTGACGCTATCAACCGATCACGATGGACCCCTGGAATCGGCAGCAACTGTATTAAATGACATCCTATTGTCGCGGTCGGAAAAGGTAGCTAAATGAGCAAGGGTTATGTAGCATTCATCGGAGTCCTCGCAGCACTTTGGGTGATCACCCTCGTCTTAGACGTGATAATGACGTTTGCACTGTACCCGTCAAGATTCGGCGCTATAGCTCGGGTGACCGAGGGAGGTCCAATACAGAACAGGATCCCAATCTATGTCATATTCGGCCTCCCAGAGGCCGTGGGTTTGTTCTATCCACCATACTACTTCTGGGCCGTATGGATAGGATTAGTAGCCGTCGTAGTTGCAGCTTTCGTAATCACAGCTCTCTATCGCTCCTTCCCAAGATTTGAGAATTCATCGCTCTACAGGATATCAGAATTCTTCGCGCTGAACCTGTTCCTTTCATACATCTACATATATCTTATCGGAGTCATAGGTCACCCGATCAAATCTCCCATCTCACCCAGTCCGTCAGACTTTGTAGCAAATTTCTTTTCACTCACGAACGCCGGGCTCTATGAGGAATTAATAACCAGGGTGGTTTTTATCGGAATTCCTCTCTTTGTTTACTACGCTGGCACATCTCACGGAATTAGGTCACGAACGAGACCGAAACGTCTTCCCTGGTGGAGGTTACTTTGGGGCGGTGGGTACAAATTCGGGAAGCCAGAGATCATCGTTCTGGTGATATCATCGGTCATATTCGGAATCGCGCACGCAGGGTCCTGGGATGCGTCTAAAATCCCACAGGCTGCCCTAGGGGGCGTATTCCTGGGTGTACTCTACATGAGATTTGGTCTCTATGCAGACGTGCTCTTTCACTTCTCGATAGATTCACCGAGCCTGCTGCTTCCAGACACATATGGCAACCCTCTGGCAAACTTGGCTACTACAAGCTTCTACGCGATCGTGATACTGGTCTTCATAGCTTCAGGCTTGATCGTATCGATTGCTTACATTCTTGAGCTGGGCAAACTCGTGCAAAGACGTCAGAGGTTACAGCCCATGACTACGCAGGAGTCAACAGAAACACAGGTTTCTACACACGAACGGTCTACCGCAAATGTGGCTGTTGTATGCAAGAACTGTGGCTCGAGTAAAGTGACGTTCTTCTACGATGATGTGTATAGGTGCGATAGTTGCGGCGCGGTGTTCAAGAGAAATCAGTAGTTTGCCATCTCATCGACTCGGATGATCTCTCTCAAAACTGATGTTGCATATCCTCCAGGCTGGAGAGAGAACTTTATGCTAGAATCTCCGCACACTGTGTCCTTCACTCTGAGGTACAGGTCCCGTCTTTCTCCTCTCGAACTCAGACCAAATGGTAGCTTGAAATCGGTGGTCTTGACTCCTTCCTGCCTTACCATCTCGTTTTCGATCTCGCCCATTCTACCCCCGGCCGTTTCGGTATCGTAGCCGATGACCAACCCCGTAGGGGAACCCTCACCCATCTCAAAACGCGACTTGAGCTTCTCAGAGTTGAGGAGATTGACCTTAATGAATTCATCACCGATATGGAAGATATCTCCGGGAATGAGGTCTCTCCCGATACTCATTCTCTCGCTCAAAATCCTGTTGAAGATGTAGCCCTGATAGGCATGTATGAACATAGAAACGAGGTTCTCAGGGAGTTGCTTTATCGCTCCCGAAAAGTCTCCCTCGTGAATTACCAAGTGCTCCATCACCTTCCTTTCGAGATCCAACGACGTGGGGAAGTGATCGAGACCCATTTGAGTATCAGGATTGTCGTAGTATTCCTTTCTGATCTGCGCGAACCGATCTTCCCCGGGGTAACCCACAAACACTCTAACCGCCTCTCTGTAGTCCCCCTTGAGCAGTTCTTTCCCAACGAGGTGAGTAACCGGCCTTAACGAGCCGAACCTCTGCGGACCGTAGAAATTCGGAACGACCCCTCTCTTCGCAACGGTCCTGCAATTCGAAAGGAAGTTGGATGAGTCTGAATCAGAAACCCTAATTTCAAAAAGGTTCCCGGAATGGGATCCAACAGTGAGTGGAGAATCTAGATAGAAGTGCTCCAATACTTCGACGTCGTCGAGGAAGAATTCCCTGTACTTGACTCCGGGTATGCTGAAGTACTGCACTTTGACGCTCCTCCTGTCCTTGGTTCCTGCAAAGTATACCCTCTTCGGAGAGACGTGGTTGCTCCTGGCGAGAAACCTGATAAGTCTGTTGTGTTCCCAGTTCTTGGCCCTTATCTTCAGAACGAGAACAGGTCCATCCTCCTTCTTGTCGAGTTTGCCGAACTGCTCTTCGACGTAAAAATCCTCCGATTCCCTTCTAAGTTTTCCCCCAGACGGCTTCAAATCATAATAGTACCCTGATACACCAATATGAGAGAAATCCACAATTGCGAGAGCGCATCAATATATTAATGTACTCTTTCCACCTTCCCGCCTTAGATGTGGGAGGGACTCACGGGGAAGAGGAGACGAAACGGAATTTACGGACTGATAATTGGGGTAGCCGTATCTTCAATCCTTCTTTACCTCTCGTTCTATATATCGTTCCTGTACCTTCTCATCCCAATTCTGCTGCTTGTTATATTCCATTACACAAAGCTGTGGAGATTTTCTGACAGGGCTTTCTATGGATTCTTTGCCATACTCATTGCATTTTTCATTGCAATGGGAGGGATCTCGACTTCTATAACTGGCGCTCCCAGTCATTCTACTGCGGTCCTTTCCGTGTCCAACTCTACCTCTGACATCAACTACAGCTTTTACAACAATGCTGGAAACTACACCTTCAATTTCAGCCTGCCGACGGCCCACGTCTTGAACAATACCACATTCAAGCTCGTCGATCTCTTCACCGGGGTAACTCTTTTGTCAAGAAACGTAACACTAACAACGTCTGGAAGCAACTATTCGTATTCGTGGTCGACTGGGAAACTTTCGCCGCATGCGTACATAGTGAATATGACTCTCAATGTTGTCAAGAACAACACTTCCAAGAAGGAGTACGCAGAGTTCCTGGGTCCGGTGTTAATATCTTCTTTGAGCGTCATTCTGTTGCTTTCAGAGAGCCTGATAATCAGCTACCTCCTGATAACCGTGCTATTCTACCTCGCCTTTGCCTTCTTTGCTAGGGCACTGTCGATGTCGAGAAAGAAGAAACCCAAGGGAGGAGATCAGAACCCACCAATGCCACTCGAACAACCTATTCTGGAGCAGCCTGTCCAGAAGCAAAGGGGTTGGTTCAGGAGACGAAATTATTAAGCCGCCAATCGAAGCTCCGTGATCTTTCCGAGAACTTCTACCGCATGATCCTTCGGAGTGACCTTTGGGAATACGTATGCTATCTTTCCGTCTCTGTCAATTATGAACGTGACTCTTTTAGCGGTCCCCACTCCAAGTACGTTGTACAGTCTTGATATCTCCTTGGATTTGTCTGAAGCAAGCAGGAATGGCAGATCGTACTTTTCGGTGAACTTCTTGTGAGAGTTCTCCGAATCCACGCTCACTCCGATGACCTCTATTCCGCGAGTCTTGTAGTCGTTTATGTTGTCCCTGAAGTTGCACGCCTCAACAGTGCAGCCGGGGGTATCGTCCTTAGGGTAGAAGTAGACTACGACGACTCTCCCCTTGTATTCAGACAGTCTCTTCTTGCTGCTCCCAGCCGGTAGTTCAAAATCCGGTGCTCTATCCCCAACTTTCAATTCATTTTCCATACCGTTCAAAGTGAAAGATCCTTAAATATTTTGCTTCACGAGCACAGCTTCAACCAGAGTAGTACTCCTCCGGCTCAAAATCGGATCGATTACGTAGCTAGAATCACTTGATTCCACCATCTATTGGTATCATGGCTCCGGTGGTTGCACCGAAGACGCTCTCCTTGATCAGTTGTATCACAATGTTCGCAACGTGTTCCGGAAGAACCTCAATGTGGAGCAGGTTTCCCCTCTTGTACTCGTCTGGGGTGATCCCCTTCGCTCTGGCGCGGTTCTCGAGGACTCCCCCTTCCCAGATTTTGGACTCCCTGAATATCTTGTCAGGATTGATGACGTTGCTCCTGATTCCATACTTCCCACCCTCAAGTGCGACGTATCTCGATAGTTGTGCAGCGAATGCCTTTGAAGTCCCATACGAGACCATCCCTTCGCCGGGATTCGCCACGTTCTTAGTGATGTTGAAGACGAAACATCCGCCCATTCCCTGGTTCTTCATAATCCTGAAGGCCTCCCTCGTCACAAGGAAGGTGCCGATGGAGTTGATCTCTACGTGCCTGCGGAGGTCTTCGAGCGAAGTGTCTTCGAGAGCGGAGGGTTTGAGGTACCCCGCATTGTTGAACACGATGTCTATACCCCCGAATCTCTTGACAATATCCCTGACCGCCCGTTTAACAGAATCCTCACTGGAAATATCGAACTTGGACCCAAATGCGTTCTCGCCCAATTCCGTCGCTACGTTGAAAATTCCCTGGTCTATATCTCCACCCACAGACAAGATACCTTCCTTCACAAACGTTGAATATGTGACCCTGCCGATACCGCTCGCAGCTCCGGTGATGAGACCTACGTAACCCTCGAGCTCCTTTCTCTTCATCTTTGCCAGTTTTGCTTCCTGGAAGGGCCAGTACTCCATGTCAAAACACTGCTGTTCCGTTATGAACTTGTTCCTTCCTATAGCGCTCGCGGCTGAAGCGACCCTGAACGAATGGATTGCCTCGTCTCTGAGTATATCCGCTTCCCTCTTGGTACGGGCGGCAGTGATCAGTCCATACCCCTTCAGGACTATGATGCTTGGAAAGGGATCGTGCATCCTTCTTCCGGCGGAAACGTGTTTCTTGAATGCATCCTCATAATCCCTTGCAAAAGTGTCGATTTCAGATTCTAAACTGGATATGTCTTCAGAGTAGAGGTAGTCCCTTTTCGTTCTTACTAGCATGTCTGGGGTCGCCGGACCAAGTTTCTGGAATCTACTTGCTTCTTGGCTTAACGAATACCCCACCGCTTCAGCTGAAGAGTCCCAAGTCAGGATCTTCTTCTCGTTTCTGCTTAGGAGACCCCGCAATCTGGGAAGAAAATCTACGAGCAGATCCTCCCTCTCCCTATTAAAATCGACCGTCGAAATCCCCCTCCACTTGCTCTCTATGAATTCCCGAGCCTCTCGGACCAGTTTGAGATGGATTTCATAGCTCTCACTGGCAGTGTTTCCCCAGGTAACCAGTCCGTGATTTCGAAGGATGATTCCGGCGTAGTTGGAGAGGTCTTTCTCCATAATGGTATCCAGGAAAAATCTAGCCAGCTTGAAGCCAGGCGGAATGTAGGGTATCACGAGTATTTTTTCCTTGAATACATCGGCGATTGCCTCGTCTTCCAGGTCGCTGTTCGTCAGCGCGACTATGAAATCTGCGTGAGAGTGATCCACGAATCTCGAACCTATGAATGCATGGACGAATATCTCTACAGATGGGAACGCCTGTTCGCTGTCTAGCATACAGCCCTTGATGAAAGAGGACATCTCGTCATCTGTCATTGCTTCTACCTGTTTTGCCTCTATCAGGTCGTTCATCCTCAGGGCGGTGAAATCTTCGGGATTGATAGTTGCAAGTTCCGAGCCCGAACTCTTGACTAATAGGGCGGAAACTTCTCTTCCGACCATGGTTTGAATCTTCAGCTTCACGCTCGTATTCCCGCCACCATGGAGAACAAGATTCTGGTCAGTACCAAGAGACCTCGAAGTCGCGACCCTATCGTCCAGCAGTTTTTTCTCCCGATCCGGGATGGTGAACATCATAGTTTGCGAATAACTACCAGATAAAATATGTTTATCTACCATTTCCGAGACCGTAAGCATTCCGTATACACCCTTCATAGACAAAGAATAAATCGGAATTGAAATTACAGAGCCATGGATTCTTTCTCCAACAGGGACAAGGACGTCTTTCTGATCTCTTGTGAGAAGATGATCGACAGAGGGGCCCTGATGTCTCGTTACAGCAGAACAAAGGAACTTGACCTGAGAAATCTCTGGGACAAGGAATTCGCAAACGTGCCGGATAGGGCAGAAAAATTCTATGAAAGGGTCTTCCTGGAGTACGGTGACGAGTCAGTTGCTGAGCTTGCGACTGCACAGGTTGGAATCCAGAACGTTAGCAATGTGCTCTCAAAGATCATAGAAGAGAGCAGGATAGGGCTGTCCTATCTCGAGAAGAGTTCAAGGTACGTCTCTTACAAGGAAAAGAGGAATGGTCGATACCTCTACCTGGATGCCGATAGAGCAGGCATTCCCGAGAGATTCAAGACAAGATACGAGCAATTCAACGACTCACTATTCGAGCTGTACGAAAGGTTGTATTCCGGAGTTTCAAACTTCATCAAGGAGAACAATCCATTCGAGAGCACGAGGTTCTACCTCCCCAACGGAAAGGAGGTCAAGCCTGGAGATGAGGACGGACCCGAAGAGGTTCTGAAGAAAGCGTACGACAGTTCTGTGAGGAGCAGGGCACTGGACGAGACTAGGTTCATACTTCCAGCGTCGACGCTCACAAACATCGGAATAAGCGGAAACGCCAGGGCATACTCCCACCTTCTCGAGAGACTCCGCGTGAGCGATTCAAAAGAGGCCGATCTGCTCTATTCGGAACTGATGGCAGAACTGAGGCTGACATTCCCGAAGCTGATCGAGAATGTCGAGAATCCACACGGACTTGAAAACATCGAATTCCTAAAGACCATGAAGAACTTCATCCCAGAAAGAATAGATGGGATTAAGGCTGAGGCGAGTAGTCCAGTTGCCCTGGTTTCGTGGGAAAGGGACGAAGTTGCACTCGACAAGGTTCTGTCGAGTTACTACTTCAGCAAGACGGATGCAGACTACGAGTCTCTTTACAAGAACATTTCATCGTTCAGTGTTCTGAAGAAAAAAGAACTCGTTGAAAAGATAGCGTCCAGAAGAACGAACAGACGGAACAAGTTCGACAGGAGCTTCGAGCACGTTCACTATACCTTCAAGGTCGATACGAATTTCGGCGCATTCAGGGACCTTCAGCGACACAGGTCGCTAACAATCCAACGAAAGCTACTGAGTCCGGAATATGGATACGATGTACCCCCAACAGTCTCCAAGATAGACGATCTGTCTAAGGATTTCGTCAGAGCAATGGAAGATTCCAGGATGCTTTTCAGGGAAATCCAATCCGCAGATCGGGATGCGGCCCAGTATGTAGTTACCTACGCCCACAAACACCCAACAATACTCACCCTCAACCTTAGAGAGTTGGTATATCTCACCGATCTCAGGTCGACCCCCCAGGCACACTTCGACCTCAGGTACATGAGCAGGGAGATGGTGAGACAGGTAAAAGAAGTAAATCCTTCGTTCGAGAGCCTATTCAGATTCCTTAACACAAAAGAAGAGGAACTCGGGAGACTGAGCGCGGAATTGAGGAAGGAGATAAAACTTAACAAATCCTAGGTCAGTCCGCCAATCCCACGTCCGGCGGATTTTACTGAATGACTACTCCCTATGCCCGGTGCATCGTCGACTTTTCTGTCAGTTTCCTCTTGTTCTCTTCAAAGATGTCTCTTGCCTCTTTGACCGTTGCCTTCTCGTGAACGATCGCCCTGATGGATTTTATCATTGCCACCGGGTTTTCGCTCTGCCAGATGTTTCTTCCCATGTCCACTCCGACTGCACCCTCTTGCAGTGCGTTGTAGACTAGGTTGAAAACGTCCAGTTCGGTGTTGAGCTTAGGTCCGCCCGCAACGACGAGTGGAACGGGAGTTCCATCGGCGACCTTCCTGAAATTCTCGCAGTAGTATGTCTTCACCACGTGGGCACCGATCTCTGCGCCGAGCCTGCATGCCAGGGCAAGATATTTTGCATCCCTCTTCTCTAGTTCCTTCCCTACAGCTGTTATGGCCATTACCGGCATGCCGAATTCTTCTCCGTCATTGACGAGCTTGGAGAGGTTAATTAGAGACTGTTTCTCGTGAGCCGTTCCAACGAATATTGATATAGCTACTGCTGACACATTCAGCCTTACGGCGTCCTGCATCGAGGTAGTGATCTCTTCATCGCTCAAGTCTTCCTTAAGTACGCTGGCTCCACCCGAGACCCTCAGTAGAATAGGAGTATCCCACTTTGGATCGATTGAAGAACGGAGGACTCCTCGAGTTACTGCCACCGTATCTGCGTATGGAAGAAGAGGTTCTAGCGTCCTTCTGGGGTTCTCCAGGTTGTGTGTCGGTCCCATGAAATATCCATGATCGGCTGCAAGCATCACCGATCTTCCAGTCGCCGGTTTGATCATTCTCGAAAGTCTATTTTTCATTCCCCAATCCATACATTTCGCCTTCTGTAGCACCAACGCATCGTATCTTAGGCTAATAACATTTCTCTGACATCCCCTCCTCCCTGAAGGATGGAGCTTTCTTGCTCAATTTGTTGTAAAGTAATTGGCTTCGAATGCAAACATTTCAATGCTATCTATTCTTCCTTTTTTTCAGTACCGACGAACTCGGTTCTGTCTTTTTTTAA
>CAYMKC010000033.1:0-12521 GCA_964391105.1 uncultured Thermoplasmatales archaeon | reverse complement strand
CATCCAAGTTTGAGGAAGCACGGAAGGTAATAGAGAGGGAAGATTTCTTCAGGGTATTCAGTCACTACGATGCCGACGGGGTCTCGTCTGGTCTCATTCTGGCGGAAACTCTTAAGAGACTGAACAAGAATTTTCACCTATCTTTCCTGAAATCTATGGAACTTGACGTGATCAAGGAATCGGTCGATATTCCAGTGATTTTGAGCGACCTGGGTTCTGACATTTCAGAGGAACTAGGTTCCAGCACCGTCGTTATCGTCGATCACCACATGATGCACGCCCCCGATGGCGGGAAAAGCATAAACCTGAATCCACGGAGGTTCGGTTACGATGGAACGAAGGAGGCATGCTCTAGCACGGTTGCATTCCTCCTGGCCATGGCAGTTGACACAGCGAACCATGACCTGTTTCCAGCATTCCTGGCGGGCGTTATCGGTGACAAGCAGAACATTGGCGGATTCAATGGAATAAACGCGACGATTGTCGAGGATCTCAAGGGAAGGTATCCTTCTGCAAAAGATCTGAATCTGTCGGGAAAGACCATATCAGAGTCGATATACTTCTCAGTGGAACCATACTTCGATGGACTAAGCGGAAACGTTGAGGCAACCAGGTACTTTCTTGAAAGCAAGTCGATCGATCCGGACTCACCGATATCAAACCTGAGGACGGACGAGAAGGAGAAGATTGTAGATTCCTTGGCCATGCAACTTATACGGCAGAATGCCACTAGGGAAGGGTATGAGACCCTGGTGTCCGATGTATTCAATTTCAAGAATCTCGGAATCACTGCCAACCAGCTGAGCGAGTACTTTGACGCTGCAGGAAGGAACGGTAAGATGGGTTTACCCACATCCTGGTACATGGGGAACGAGGACGCGAAAGAGGAAATGGACGGACTCTCTATTAAGCTCAGGAAAGACGCACTGGAGCAGATTAGAAAGTCATACGGGTCGCTGAAAGAGATGGAAAATTTCCATCTGGCATACGTGGAGAACCCCTACTTGGCAGGAATTACTGCAAGCATACTGATGCTATATCTTGTAAAGAACACAAAACCAGTTATAGCCCTTCACAGGAACAAGGGGACCAAGATCTCTGGAAGGGCAACGAGAGAGCTGGTGTCCAAGGGAATGGACCTCTCGAGAGCGATAGGTGAAGCAGCAGCAAAGGCAGGCGGAAATGGCGGAGGGCACAACATAGCTGCAGGCGGAGAGTTACCTTTTGACAGAGAAGAAGAGTTTCTAAGAGAGCTAAACAAGGGACTGGGCGAACAGATTGGAACTCCCTAAGAGTCACCCCAGATACAACAGCCTAAAGAAAAGAGAGGCCCTCCTGACCTTTTACAATCAGGGTATAGTGACTGTCTCTGGCCTGATATCACAAGGTAGAGGTGAGGCATTTGACTACCTGATAGGAGAGAAGAGCCAGGATTTCGCCCTCGAGGCAGAAAAGGCAGCCCTCGATAAAATACTTCAATCTAGAAGGCCGGTGATATCCGTAAATGGAAACGTGGCGGCCCTGGCGGGCCCGGAGATAGTAAAATTTGCTAAGAGCCATGGCGTAAGGGTCGAGGCGAACATATTTCACTGGTCGATGGAACGCATCGAACTGATAGTTGCGTACTTCAAGGGTCTCGGACTGGAGATTCTCGGTTTGAACCAGGATGCGCACATACCTGGTCTGGAGAGCGATAGGGGAAGGTGTGAGAGGGAAGGCATCTTCTCCGCAGACACCGTTCTGATTCCGCTGGAAGACGGGGACAGGGCGGAGGCACTTAAGAAGATGGGGAAATTCGTTATCGTGGTAGATCTCAACCCATTGTCCAGAACTGCAAGATATGGAGATATCACGATCGTCGACGACGTTCAACGCGTCTTTGCCAATTTAGCACGATTCGAAAAGTTGGATTATTCCGGAAAGTTGTCTGCATTTAAAAATTCTAGAAATATGGAGGATGTTCTTGCATTCATCGCTTCGAGGCTTGGGTCCATGAATGAGTGGCCAGACCTATGACCTCGTCTTCAGCATCTTGATTATTTTTCTGGTGCCATTGAACTCGCTTTCCGAGTATTGGGAAATCTTCACAACCCTGAGTTCGAGCCCTCTCTTCTTGCCTTCCAGTATGATTTCTTCGGGGTTGAACTGCTGATCGTAACCCAGCGCAACTATGTCCGGCCTAACTTCTGTCAGGATGTCGTATATGTTCCCTTCGACACCGAGAATTGCTCTGTCAACGGGTTTGAGAGCACCCACCATCGCTACCCTGATGTTCTCTGGGATGAACGGGAGACGCTTCATTCTCTCTGCTACCGAGTCCCTGGCAACGACTACCACAAGTTCATCTCCAAGTTTCCTTGCCTCGGTTAGAAAGTGGACGTGACCAGGGTGCAGTATATCGAAAACTCCCGTTGCAAGTACTCTAATCATTTCATTCAGAATTCAACTAGGCTAAATAACTATTTCACCGAGAGCCTCTTCTTAAACCGGACGGCGTTCCGGGATCCCTCGTAGGGAATGTGGTAGTAGTCAGTTACAATTTCCCTTTCTAGATACCCGCTCCTCTCATAGAGCCTCAGGGCAGCGGCATTTTTTTCAAAGGTTTCCAATACGATCAGAGTGCAGTTCATGCCTATGGATATTTTCTCGACCTCATCGAGCAGCATTTTTCCCAACCCCCTTCCCTGATAATCTGGGTCTACAGCAATGCTCTCCAGATGAGATATCCTGGAATTCTTCCTGAAATAGACAGAGGCATACCCAACGATCCTGCCTTCCGAAACTGCAACCACTGTGACAGAATTTGCAATCCCCAGCATATACTGCAAAGATGGGTAGTCGTATGCGTGTTTACCGAACGCTCTGTCTTCTATCTTCCTTATCTCTTCGATGTCTTGCACGGATCCCCTTCTAAGTAATGGTTCAGAAATCTTCATCGTCCTCGTCTTCTTCTTCATCGTCTGGTCGTCTCTTTATCGACATGAGCGCACCTCCTCAGTTTCGGGGATGGAAATTGTTCTATTAAATTATTTCTCGTCAGTCATAAGAAATGCTCATGACGTCTTAGGGTAAGGACCCAGTTTGGAGGAACATGAACCAAAAGAGAATTAATGGTCTTGTAAATTAGATAATTCATGGCCGAAGACACGGTGACTTGTCCAAGGTGCGGCGCAGAGATACCAGTTGGTGCTGCATTTAGGGATTCGATAGAATCGAGAGCAAACGAGCTCTATGAGAAGAGGCTCAAAACTGAAGTGGACAGGAAAGTGGCGGATGAAAGAGAAAAAATCAAGGAAAACCTCATACAGGAATTCGGTTCAAAATTATCACAAATGGAAGACAGTGTGTGGATTAAGGAAAAACACCTTCAGGAAGCGCAGAAGAGGGAGAGCGAGGAGAGGAAGAAGAGGTTGGATCTGGAGGAGTCGCTCAAGGAGCAGAAACTCGCTTCGGAGAGGCAGATCGAAGAAGTGAAGGGCAAATTGAAGGAAATCATGAGAAAGGAGTACGACGAAGAGTTCAACCTCAAGAGCAGGGAAATCAGGCAGACAAACGAGAGCCTGATGAAACAAGTCCAGGAGCTCAGACAGAAACTCGAACAGGGCTCCCAGCAGCTCCAGGGAGAGGTAATGGAGGGGGAGATCGAGGACAGGCTGAAGACCGCTTTTTCATCAGACCACATTTCGCCGGTTCCTCAGGGCACCAGGGGACCCGATCTCATCCACAAAGTGAGGAACCCCGGAGGTATCGATTCCGGAGTGATAGCCTGGGAAGTGAAGAGAACAAAAGAGTGGAGGGACGAATGGATCGACAAGCTCAAAGGGGACCTCGTAAATTACAATGCGGAGATCGGAATCATCGTTACGAAAGCGCTACCGAGAGACATTTCGACCTTCGGAGTCAAGAATGGAATACTCGTCGCGAACTTCGAGACTGCAGTTCCGCTAGCTGTGATTGCTAGAATGAATCTCATAGAGCTAGCGCGTCAAAGAAGACTTGGTGAGAGCAGCAACGAGACCAAAGACATCCTCTACCGATACCTCACGAGCACACAGTTCAGGCAGAGGGTAGAGGCTGTTGCCGAGGGGATAGTCAGGATGAAAGGAGACATAGAGTCGGAAAAGAGATCGATGGAGCGACAGTGGGCCAAGAGAACGAAGGAAATTGAAAAAGCGATGGGGAACATATCCGGCATGTTTGGTGATTTACAGGGGATAATGGGACCAAGTCTGTCAAACGTAAAGACGCTAAGCCTTCCAGAAAGAGACGAGGAAGAGTGATTCTACCATAATGCAAAGTCCCCTCCGAGCTTAAGGGAAATCTCGGTATTGGTAGTCTTCCTTTTCACTTATAAGAGAGACCCATGAGGAACGCTCCGTACCCTATGCCCCACAGGAGGAATGGGTATACGATAAGCCTCTCCCATCCGCCGACACCGATGAAAGGAGCACCATAGATCATGAAGATTGGGATCGCTAAGTATGAAAGCACTCCCAAGGCGACGGAAAAGAACTTGAAGGGGGAGGTCTGATATCTGAAGGCATAGATCGCGGTGAGTGGTCCCAAGATGAACGTGAAGTCAGATACATACCCATGTATCGATCCGAAATTCTCATTGAATACACCCACCAGGAGCGCCCCGAGGCCAGTCAATGCAATTAAGATGGGAAATACCTTGACGTTAAATCCCAGATAAACAAAATACGCTGACCCGATGACCGCGATTCCCAGGAGAGAGATGGAGGTATCAAATATCCACCCAGTGGGACCCACCCCCAGATCACTGATATAGTTATTGGCCACACTGTAGTGCGGATAGAGAGCCTCTGTCACAAAAAGAATTATGGCAAACTGGACTGCGAATACAAAGAGAAGGACGCCTGCGATATTCAGGCTCTTCCTCGATGCCACCTTTTCCATTGATGAGAACATCAAAGAGTATATTTTTACCACTTAATATATTTAATGAGCGATTTAGCGAACTATGATATATTTGCCGTAGATTCACCATCAGTGCAGAGAAGCAGTTTTAGGTCCTCATACGGACCCATATCTTACATTGAAAGATCAGGAAAAATTCCAGCAGTATTTCTTCACGGTCTTGGAGGGACTGGAAACTCCTGGATCAAACTCACACAGTACTTGGGTGACGAATTCGGGCTGTATTTTGTCGACCTACTTGGACAGGGAAGATCGGCAAAGCCAGATATCGAATACACAATAGCGGTCCAAGTAGCGATGATAGATGAATTGGTTGTCGGACTTGGTTTGGAAGACTTTTCTCTGATGGGCAACTCATACGGAGGCTGGATTGCGATGCGGTATACGGTAGACAGGAGGGCGCCGTCTCACCTTATTCTCGAGGACAGTGCTGGCATAAACAGAACGTTCGGGGAATCGGGATCCGAGGGCAGAAATCGGTTTGTAAAAATGGTGGTCCGAAGCAACCCGATGAACACCGAAGCTATCATTGGCAATATCGTGAAGAACAATTCCGACCCAAAATGGAAGATGAGGGAGTCAGATTTGCTTGCTCTCAAAACCAAGACGTTGATAGTATGGGGGAAGGAAGATGGGCTAATTCCCCTAGAGTACGGGAAGAGACTCAGGGAAATGATTCCGGGAAGCAACTTGGTGGAAATAGAGAAAGCTGGGCACGTTCCTCACGTACAGTTTCCAGAAACAGTTGCAAGAATCTTGTCTAAATTCCTGATGACGTGATTTCTGGATTACCAGAAATCTTAAATCCATGAAAACTATAACCTGTTATGACAGACGAAAGAGAAAAGACCGGTAGCAAGGACACAGAAAACATTTCAATAAAAGGAGTTCAGAAGAGACTGTACGACAGAGTGAAGGGGCTCGCCAGGGAAACAGGGAAAACTGTTGGTGACATAACAAATGACGCGTTCAAGGTTTTACTTGCAGCCGCAGGGGAAACCAAGAAGGTGGGAGAGGAATTCTTCCAGGCAGTAAGGGATTCCAAGGGATCAAACGTTCAAGACCTGAGTGCTATAGAGATATCGGGACCGGAACTGGTGAAGAACGACAAGAGGGTCACTTTCAGGAACATTCAGAGTCTCGTCTTCAAGGATATCAACGAATCTGACTTCGAAAAGTACGTTGAATCCATCGTGAACGTTAAGACTCTTGAGGTCCCGAAGAGCGTATCGAAGTTCAAGGTCCTCGAGAGATCGAAGTACGTTGACAACATAAAGTTCAGCTGATTCAACACAGAGCCTAACAAAATTTAGCAAGATTCATGGTGGGTAAAATTAATCTCTCTTGGACAAATTAAGTTGAGTGTTGGAATTAACAATTATTTATTACATTCTTTTAATACTAATTGCATCGGTTTTTGCTGGAGTAATTGGCTCAATGGCAGGGCTTGGAGGAGGAGTGTTGATAGTACCATTCCTCACCCTCTATTTTCACGTCCCTATCCCCCTCGCCATAGGCGCTTCTATAGTCTCAGTCATTGCCACGTCGAGCGGTTCTGCGTCAGCCTATGTAAAGGACAAGATATCGAACATAAGGATAGGCACATTCCTCGTTCTGTTTACGACCTCGGGCGCAATTATTGGAGCGCTTCTTGAAATTGCAATCGTGAACAAGCAGGTTATCGACCTGATTTTCGGTGCAGTACTCCTGATATCGGTTATTCCCCTGATAAGAAAGATAGGCAAGACGAACCAGGCGGATGACGTCAAGAACGATCCAATTGCGGAGAAGCTCTCCCTGAACTCCCGTTACCCCAACACTGAACTGGGAAGAGACGTCGACTACAATGTGGCCGGGGTGAAGAGCGGTTCGGCGATGATGCTGGTCGCTGGTGTCCTCTCGGGCCTACTGGGAATAGGTTCGGGTGTGTTCAAGGTCATAGCGATGGACACTTTCATGAAGCTGCCGATAAAGGTATCCACGACCACATCTAACTTCATGATAGGCATGACAGCGGCTGCAAGCGCCGGGATTTATTTCTTCAACGGGTACGTTAATCCCTTCATAGCGGGACCCGTGGCAATAGGAGTACTCATTGGTGCTGTAGCTGGGTCAAGACTGCTAGTCAGAACCAAAGGTTCAACCATAAGGGCCCTCTTTTCGGTTATAATAATCGTTGTTGCTGTTGAAATGCTGTTGAATGGGGTGGGAATACACCTATGACGCAGGAGAGCATAAAGGACCAGCTGGTAAGGGAGAAGGAAGAAGAGGAAGCCATTTCTTCTAAAGTGCTTTCTTTCTACCTCATATGGAGCGTGCTCATCTCGCTTGGTGTAATCATAATAGGAACGCTGGAATTCATAATCACGGGTAGCACCGGATACCAGAGGGTCCCGATCCTGATACTCCTTAAATCCGGTGGTCAGTTCACTGTGGTCTTTCCGCACACTCTGGGTACTATAGTGTTCGGAGTCATCAGCGTGAAGTCATTCGCAATAATTCAGCTCGGGTTACTGCTGTTGATACTCTCGCCGATTGGCAGGATATTCATCCAGATACTGATATACGTGAAGGAGAAGGACAGGACATTCATATACATTGCAACGGCAGTTTTCATCATACTCCTATTCTCCCTCTATCTGTCGAAATACATTGCCTGATTCATAACACAACCCAGGTTGACCCAGTCTGTTTCGGTCATTCCCGGGGACGAGCCTGTCCTGATTGTAACCCGACACGCTAGAGCTTCTTCCCGTAAACGGAAAGGATACCTCTCATTCCGACGCTCGTGTAGAACTTGTGACCCAGCAGATTCTCAGTAGGGAACTCCACGGTGATCATGCCGCATCCCTTAGACTTCTCCCTCTCTACCAATGCATCAATGAGCTTCTTTCCCAGACCGTGCTTTCTGAACTCGGGTAGGAGGTATATCTCCGTTACCCTCAGTTCCTTTCCCGGTTGATAGAACGGGCGGTCAAGGATCTCTCCCATTATTGCACCCACGATCTTTCCGTTCGAGTCGGCTACAAGGACATCTCTAGTCTCCAGTTTAATCGCACTCTCCAGATAGTCAGTTACATTCTTTTCGAGTTCAGCAGATACGTTGAAGAGTGGGTCGTGCTCAGAGTTGAACTTCTTCAGCCTGACCACAAGGTTGGATGCCTCCCTTACGTCTTCCTTTTTCAAGTCCCTGATTTTGATTTCTTCCATTTTCATTTCACCTTCTTTATAAGCTCCTGATCCATCATTTTTTCTATCATCTGTCTGTTACTAGAAATAATAAACTTGGCTCTCTCAAAGTATTCTTCCTTGGTCATCCTCACTCTTGCCAGGTTCTCCTTCACTCCTTCTTCGGCAATGGCCGCGGCAACCCTCGGAAATACTTCCCACTCCTGCATGGTTGGAATTATGTAGTTGTCGCTTATCCCCTTCTCTTCCGCAAACAGCGCAAGCTCCTTGGAAGCTCTCACTATCATCGGCTCGTTAATCTTCCTGACCCTTGCGTCCAGCGCTCCCCTGAAGACACCGGGGAACACCAGGCTGTTGTTGACCTGATTCGGGAAGTCGGATCTTCCTGTACCAACAATCTCGGCACCATTCTCCTTTGCTTCGCTCGGCCAGATCTCGGGAACGGGATTTGCAAGAGCAAAGACGATGGCTCTTTTTTCCATCTTCTTGATCCATTCTCCTTTTATGACCCCTGGTCCAGGTTTCGACGCAGCAATCAGAACGTCTGCACCTTCTATGGCATTCTGTATGTCTCCAGTTACCCTCCTCTTGTTCGTCCGTATGCCAAGGTCATACTTCCAGGGGTTGTCTCTCATCAGCAGGTCCATGTCCTCTCTCTCTGGATGAAGTACTCCGTGCGAATCAACCGCAATTATGTTACCCATATCGAAACCTGCAGCTTCGAAGAGCTTTATTGTAGCAATGTTCGCTGCACCAGATCCCAGAATCACTATCTTTGTGTCCTTCTCGTTCCTTCCCGTCAGCTTCATAGCATTCAGCAGTCCGGCGAGAGTGGCCCCTGCCGTGCCCAATTGGTCGTCGTGCCAAACAGGGATGTTCATTTCGTTCCTGAGTTTCTCAAGGAGGTAGAAACACTTTGGAGACTCGATATCCTCAAGATTTATTCCGCCGAATGCGGGCTCCAGTGCCTTGACGACATTCGCTATCTGCTCCCTGTCATGAACGTTTATTGGGATCGGTATAGCATCGACTCCGCCGAGGTACTTGAATATCAGCCCTTTTCCTTCCATAACGGGGAGGGACGCCTCAGGACCAACGTTCCCCAGTCCCAGGACTCTCGTTCCGTCGGTCACTATCGCGACCGCATTCCATTTCCAGGTCATATCAAAGGCCAGGTCCTTGTTCTTGGCTATCTCTAGTGAGACTGCCGCAACGCCAGGGGTGTACCACACAGAAAAGTCACTAAGGCTCCTCACAGGAACCTTGAGCATGGTTTGGATCTTGCCCAGATAATCCTTGGAGTACTTGATGGCAAGCTCGGAAAAATTCTTGCCACCGCTTTCCCCCTCATTTATCATATTACAGAATGGCAAACGAGATATTAACAGTTGTCAGGAGAGCCTGCAGAGCGGGATTTTAGACAAGTTTAATATTTGTAGAGTGAGAATTTCTTGAGACGAGTATTTTCCAATCTCACAGGAACAGAAGGCAACCAGAAATCCCGTAGTGGAAAGTATTTAGACTTCGATTCCCATCACAGCACCATGACCGACTTACGGGACCAAGTCGTTGAGGATAGAGGAGTAATCAAGAAAATACAATTGGTGTTCCCCGGTTATCACGGATACAGGGTCAGCGAAGACCTGCGTGATGCAGACATCATTCTGAAGGATGAACTGTACAAGAAGATGCTTGCCGTTATAACCGACCTGAAAAATGGGGAGAGCACACTGGTAAGCAATGGCAAGTTTAGCGGTCTTGAGTCAATAGGTGTACTCAGATCAAGGATACAGACAGCTGCGGAGGTAGTGAAACATCACGGAGCTGGGTATTCCGGGATCTCGGCACCTGTAAAGGTAGACGCAAGGAAGATATCGGCGCTTTATGATCTCGATATGAAGATATTCGATCAGATTCAGGGCCTACAAAAGACCGTGAACTCGTTTGTTCAGGATTGTAATTCCGGTAACATAAACCAATCCGCAATCCAGGCGATTAATGGCGTTCTCTCATCCATAACGGACTTGAACAACAGTAGGGAAACACTGCTCTACGGTGGTGTGTAAATGCCTTTTGGTAAGAAGGGAGGTATCCCGCCCACTGGCGGGAGTGCTTTTGGATCGACGACCTTTGAGTGGGAAGACCAGTTCAAGGTCGGCAACATAATGTGGAAGGTCCCCAGACTGATAAGGCTCAACGACAACGCCGTAGTAAGGGAGGACGAAACGGCAGTTTTCTTCAGGGACGGGAAGGCCATCTGGTACATCGACAAGCCCGGAAGATACGCTCTTACGGACCTGAACGCACCCATAGTTGGAGGTCTGGTGAAGGTATTGACGGGCATCCAGCAGCAGGCTTATGTTTATTATCTCCAGAGGAGGATAATGGATGGTAAGTTCGGTTCGAAGGAACCATATGCCTTCAGGGACAAGGATTTCGACATAGTAATGCTCAGGCTCTTCGGCGATATGCGTTACAGGATATCGGACCCATCCATTTTTGTGAACCAGTTTGTTGGTACGTTTAATATTGAGACCAGTGCAGAAGTTGAGAGCAGGATAAGAGACCAGGTAGTAATGCTCATCTATACAGTACTAGGCAAGATGAAAGACCAGGGTATCTCGGTGCTCGATCTACCCTCTAATCTGATGAACATCGAGGAGGCTGTGCTTGCATCTGCCAAGGCAGCATTTGATCAGTACGGCGTTGAGCTAAACAAGATTTCAGGACTGAATATCTCTCTACCTGACGAAGTGCAAAAGGCGATAGACACTCGTTCCAGCATGAAGGCTGTGGGCGCGAACTACCTCCAGTTCCAGGCGGGTCAGGCAATGGTCGATGCAGCCAAGAATCCGGGCGGAACGGCTGGAGCTGGAGTGGGATTGGGAATGGGACTGGGTGCCGGAGCGGGGATGGCTTATCCGATGGCGTCCAACATTGCGCAAGGAATGAATCAACAACCTCCTCCCGAAAAGAAGGTGAAAAAGTGTCCGAAGTGCCAGGCGGACGTAGACGAGAACGTCAAGTTCTGTCCGTCATGCGGATTCGATTTTTCCTCGGAGGGAGAGATGAAGTGTCCTTATTGCGGAAAAAACATACCAAAGTCCTCAAAGTTCTGCCCGGAGTGTGGGAAGTCAATAGTCTCTAAGTGTCCTAAGTGCGGAACGAACATTCCACCTGGATCCAAATTCTGCCCAAGCTGTGGGGAGAAGGTGAGCTGAGATGTTTTGTAGAAAGTGCGGAACTCAGATTCCAGATGACTCGGAATTCTGTCCAAAGTGCGGTGCACCACAACAGACCGGTATTTCATCTGCAGCCCCGCAGGGCGGACAGAAGGCTCAGGAACAATCAGAAGTGCTCAAGGATATGAAGTGCCCTAACTGTGGTGCTCCACTCAACCCAGCATCTGGCGAGGGGATGGTGGTGTGCACCTACTGTGGAACCTCAATATCGCTTGGTTCACTTGGCTGGACTAAGGTGGAGAAACACTATATCCTCGATATCAAGGTCCAGATGAAGGATCAAGCGGAACAGATAGCAAAGTCATTTCTTGACAACAGCATATTCCACAGACACCTCTTCGAGAAGAGCACTCTCAAGAAGATGGAGCTAAACTACCTCCCATACTGGATAATGGATGCCGGATACTCGACCCAGTACCAGTACAAACGGGAACAGGTAAATCCTGGAGGATTCGTTGCGGTTGGGATGGGAGGAAGAGGAGGATTTGGCGGCCCTACTATCAACGTCCAGACTATAGTCGAATCGGGTTCGGATGTCAATGAAGTCAACTATCCCGTCATAGCGATAGAGAACATGAACCAGTTCCAGCCTCCGGACTACGTCTTCAACCTTTCTGATAAGAGGCCGATTGGGCAGGACGACATGAGCGGGCCAATAAAGCTCATGAATGGCAGCATGGGAGAGGAAAAGGCAAGGATGGAGGGCAAGATCAGGATACAGCAATGGGAGATCAGGAGACTTCAGAGGAGCGTTCATGGCTTCATGTCAGCAAACGTCAGCGTCGACATTGCAGACACGTTTCTGGTGCACATTCCTGTCTGGTCGCTGCAGTTCCAGCACAAGGACGAGTCAATTTTCCTACTCATCGACGCACACAACTCCAGGGTCATGGAGGAAACCAAGTCATAACACATACGCCAAACAAAAGTGATGGCGGCTGCATGGAATATCAGGCTAGCTTAGACAGCTTGACGCTTTATACATATTAACGAACGCATGCTGCTGACCTTCATATAATCAACGCGTGACTTAAGGATGCATATCTGAAGGGGAAGCAAAAACTAGCAGCACCAGAGTGAATGAATATAATTTTAAAAGACCGAATTCTATGCCGATCTCTTTCTAAATATCCTTAAAAATAACAAAAC
>CAYMKC010000032.1:0-12557 GCA_964391105.1 uncultured Thermoplasmatales archaeon | reverse complement strand
GAGGGTGAAACGAGGGCATTTGCAGAAGCAGTTACCGACAATTCACCCCTCTACGGTTACGAAGACAACTTCACGGTTCTTCACATCATAAACGATCACCTCAAGGGCATATTTTCTCCCGATCTCGAACCACACCAGTTCAACGAAAAGGCAAGAGCGATCAGAGGACACAATATGGCTAAGGGGGCTATCGAGATGTTGCTGTGGGACATCAACGCCAAGAGGGAGGGTAAACCGCTTCACAGGTTCCTGGGGAAGAGCAAGGGACGAGCTGAAGTCGGAATCTCTATTGGGATGTCAACTGTTGAAGACGAGCTGAAGACGATAGAGCAATCATTGAAGCTCGGCTACCGGAGGATCAAGGTGAAGATAGAGAAGGGGTACAACATCGAACTGCTGAAAGCCATAAGAGAGAGGTTCGGGGACATCCCCCTAAGCGTAGATGCCAATCAGGGATTCACCAGGGACGACTTCAAGTTGCTGAGGAAACTGGACGACTTCAAGTTGCTATACATCGAGCAACCCCTGCATCTTGAGGACATAAATGGTCACGCTCAACTCAGAAAGGAGATGAAGACTCCCATATGCCTCGACGAGAGCATCGAATCTGTTGAAGCTGCGACCAACGCAATCGAGAGGGATGCTGTGGACGTCATCAACATAAAACCGGGAAGGGTTGGAGGACTTCAGAATTCCCTCGACATTATGGAAAAGGCAAACGAGAATGGTGTCAAGATATGGATCGGAGGTATGCTGGAGACTGGAATAGGTAGATCGTTCAACGTCTCACTAGCTTCCAACGAGCTCGTCAACATGCCTGGAGACACCTCGCCGAATTCCAGATACTTCAGGAACGACATCACCAACGAGGTCTTCACCATGAAGGATGGCCGCATAGTCCCGTTCGACAGACCAGGAATCGGAGTATCCCTGAACTACGACTTCCTCAGCGCGGTACAGGTTGAAGGAGGTAGATTGATTGATTGACCTGACAGAAGTCGAAAAGATCTATCCTCTTATGGTGGAGTATAGGAGACACATTCACCAGAACCCCGAACTCGGAATGGACACCATCGAGACCAGGAACTACGTGAGAAAACTTGCACAGGACCTTGGATATGCAGTAAAGGAGGTTGGCAATGGACTCATCGTGGACTCCGGGAGGTCGCCGAGAATAGCACTTAGGGCAGACATGGACTCTCTGCCCATCGTGGAGGAAACCGGCCTTGCCTTCGCTCCTAGGGAAAAGGGAAAGATGCATGCATGTGGCCACGACCTTCACACCTCCGCTCTCATGGGAGCAATGATCTATTGCAAGAGGTTGAGCGTTAAACCTGTAAGGTTCATCTTCCAACCAGGTGAGGAGATAGGAAAGGGAGCATCGATGATGATACAGGGAGGTGCCCTTGACGGAATATCCAACACGTTCGGATTGCACGCTTGGCCATCACTGAACGTCGGCGAGTATTCGATATGCAAGGGGAAGGCCATGGCCGCAGTTGACTCGTTTGAGATCGTGGTCAAGGGAGAAGGAGGCCACGGTGCATACCCCCACCTCGCTTACGATACCGTGCTGGAATCTTCGAGGATAATCCAATACCTCCTGACCGTCCCAGCTAGAAGGATCAACCCGCTGAACTCTGCAGTGGTCAGTATAGGTTATGTGAATGGAGGAAAGGCGAACAACATAATTCCGGCCGAAGTGAAGATAGGGGGTACGGTCAGAACTTATTCCCTAGAAGACTCGGAGACGATCGAAACCGAAGTGACCAGGTTCAGAGGAGAGCACGTTGAAGTGACTTACGTCCGGGAGCTTCCGCCACTGATCAACGATGACAAGTTTGGCAAGAAGGTCGATTCCATCGCATCGGAGTATCTCAAGATGATAAACGCTCAACCCACAATGGGTGGAGAAGATTTCGCCTATTATTGTTCGAGGGTTCCGAGCGCATTCGCTTTCCTCGGAACAGGCAAGATAAAGGGAAGGGAAGTCTCAAAGCACTCCAGCGTGTTCGACATCAACGAGGAAGCACTGAAGTATGCCCTCTTGATGCACGTTTCCGCAATCAACGCAGCCTACGACTGATCGCTAGTCAAAAAGGTATCAATCCTCGATGGGGCAGGAGAACGAAGAGTGACAATTTAAACAAGTTTTATTTGGGATTAAGCTATAAAGTATTGTGGTCGATCCCGCAAACAACTATTTTTCCTGTACTGATAAAGAGAGGGCGATTTTTGAAGCAGGAGTGAAACTAGGTTCAATTTATCACCAGTATACCGGAATCCCGATCAACGACAGCAACGTGGACTTTCTCGAGAGGGCGATCGAGAAGGCAGTGGAAGCTCAGCCATTTGTCACAAGGGTGAAGGTTAGCATCGACAGGCGAAAGGTCGGAAAATCGCATCCCAACTACAAGTACAAGACTCTGCTAGGCGACATGATGGACGTGAAGGTGCAAATAAAGTACGGTAAGGCTGCGGTTGAAGGCAGGATGGCCTGGATATCTGCAATGAAATATCCGTTGATGAGATTCAAGGTGCTCAAGGAATGAAGGTAAAGATTTCTCTCGCTGGTCTGCCCGGAGTGGGAAAGACCCAGACCCTATTGAAGACAATCGACATCCTGGAAAAGGAAGGAAACGTTATCGGTGGTATACTCACGGAAAAGGTAATGGACGGAAAGGACCCGGTTGGACTGAAAGTCCTGGACTGGCACAGGAAGACGTCGATCATATTCGCACACAAGAGCATAAACTCCAGGATCAGGATCGGCAAGTTTGGCGTTGACCTGAAGGCATTCGATCAGGTGGCCGTCCCTGCCATCGAGTGGTCCAGGGATAATGCCGACGTTATAGTGATAGACGAAGTGGGCAAGATTGAGCAGGAGAGCAAGCCCTACACGGAGGTCGTGAAAGAGGTACTCGAGCTCGATAAGATGATGATACTCACGCTCCACAAGAAGGGGAGGAACCCTCTCCTGCAAGAAGTGAAAAAGAGGGACGACGTGAGGAACCTAGAAGTCACGCAGATCAACAGGACCCTGCTTCCCTACAAGATAGCACAGCTTCTGAAAGGAGCGGAAGCTTGATCATCCATGAGGGTTCAGTAGACGTAGAGACGATTTCAATTTTCGAGAAAGGGCCAGGGAGCCTGTCCCCGGGTTTCTACAACAGGACAATGGAGGTTTCGAGGGACCTGACAGTTGCACTGCTCAAATCAATGAAACCTGGAATTGCATTGGATTCGATGGCGGGCACAGGAATAAGGGGGCTCAGGATAGCAAAGGAGACAGAATGGCAGGTTGTGCTGAACGACAAGGATTCTCGTAACACGGAAATACAGAAGAAGAACGTTTCACTGAATTCGCTCGATATCGAGGTAATGAGGGATGACTACTTTGGGGCCGTCTCCTCTAGAAAGTGGGACTACATAGATGTCGACCCGTTCGGGTCTCCGACTGGACTGGTCGAAGCAGCAGTCATGAACCTGAAGAACAACGGTGTCGTGGGTGTGACGATGACCGATACCGCAAACCTCGAGGGAAAGACGCTCGCGAAGGGGTACAGGTTATACGGTTCAATGTCCATCCACGGAAAGTTTTCTAGAGAAGTTTCAACTAGAATATTTCTCAAATACGTTATGGAGAGGGGGGCCTCGGTTGGAAGGGCAGGTAGACCGCTTCTGGTCGTTAGGGATGGGCACTTCATACGAGCATTCGTCCAGTTCAAGAAGGGGAACAAGGCAGCGGACGAATCCCTGAAAGAGCTGAAGCTGGTTGAGGTTGAGGGGAGCAAAATAGGTCCCCTGTTCACAGGGAAGATGTACGATCCTGTCCTGCTTGACAGTATTTCCGCTTTTCCTTTTTCCGAGAGTTCCAGGAGTATATTTTCAAACTTCAAGAACGAAGATCTCATGTTCCTTTTCTACGAAAACTCGAATGGAGAAAGGGAAGTCAAGAAATCAAAAATTCTTGAAACTCTCCGAAATTCCGGATTCATGGCGGGTAACACAAATTTTTCGGAGAAGGGAATCAAGACGGATGCTGGCGAGGACGAGTATAAAAAAATAGTCAGTTCTCTATAAAATCACTTTATATAATCGAGCTTATTTATTCGATGTCTCTCCGGATGTAGGCATGAAAGGATATCTCGCATTGATGAGACCCATCAACGCAGTAATGGCTTCCTTCGGGACTGTTATTGGGGGAGTCATTGCGGTGGAAAGCATAAAGGGACTACTGTACTCGAAACTGTACCTTGCGATGGCAGTTGTGTTCCTGATACTTCTCGCTGGGAACATCCTAAACGACTACTTTGACGCCGATACTGACAGGATCAACCACCCAACCAGACCGATTCCATCGGGCAAGGTATCAAGGAAATCTGCAAAGTATCTCGCAATCGCACTTTTTGCTGCAGGCCTGGTTCTTTCAATATTCACGCTAAATGCACTCCAGTTCTTCATAGCTGTGCTTGCCGTCTTGATGCTTGTCACCTATGAGTGGAAGACTAAGGCGTGGGGACTCTTCGGAAACGTCATAATATCGCTGCTCGTTGGGCTGATATTCGTATACGGGGCTCTCTCCATAAAGCTGACGTACGTCGTCATCATCCTGTCGCTTATGGCCTTCCTTGCCAACCTGGCAAGGGAGATCGTTAAGGACGTCGAGGACGTCTACGGTGACGTCAACAGAACTACCCTTCCGAGGAAGATCGGGAAGGGACTCAGCCTGGTGGCTGCCGCAGTGCTGATAGTAATTGCAGTGTCCCTTACCCCCATACCCTACATATTCTTCAAGTGGAACTGGGGATATGCCATTACCGTAGCTCTGTCGGACGTCATATTCATCGCTTCTGTTTTCTTCTTCTTCAACGATCAGACGAAGGGACAGAACCTAATAAAGGTCGGAATGATACTTGGACTCGTGGCATTCCTCGTCGGTAGTGCAGTATGATACTCGAGAACATAAAGTACGGAAGGATCAGACATCTCACGCTTCTGGACCCCGAAAAGAATGGTCCCAAGAACGTTGAAAAGGTAGCGAATTTCATAAACCAATCGGGCAGCGACGCCATTATGGTGGGTGGATCGACCGGGACAGACCCAAAATCTGTCGATAACCTGGTTGTCGCGATCAAGAAATCCACCAGGAAACCTGTCATTCTATTTCCGTCTAGTCCAGAAGGTTTCTCTCCTCGTGCTGATGCGATTTTCTATCTCAGCCTTCTCAATTCTACCGACCTGAAGTACGTGATGGGATTCCAGGTCCAGGCAGCTAGACTGCTGAAGACCACCAGGATGGAGGTCATATCGGTCGCCTACCTTGTGTTTGAACCAGGAATGACAGTCGGAAGGGTTGGTAGTGCGAAACTCATAGGAAGGGAAGACGCTTCAACTGCACTGGATTACGCTACTGCTGCGGAACTCATAGGGTTCCATGCGATCTACCTGGAGGCGGGTTCGGGAGCTCCAAGGAGCATCGATCCTTCGGTCGTAAAGGCGGTCTGCGAAGACATGACAATCCCCGTTATAGTCGGCGGAGGAATCAGGGATCCAGCGACAGCAAGGAAAATGCTGGATTCGGGTGCTGCCGCAGTTGTCACTGGGACGATAGCAGAAAACGACCCTGCCGTCCTGGGAAAAATTGTGAGCGCTATAAAGTCCTAGCTTTCTGACTCGATCTTCTGCAGGTTCAGCTTTGCCTTGTTGTTGGAAGGATCCAGCGACAGGGCTTTTTCCAGGTCGGCTACTGCTGTGGCGTTGTCCCCCTTTCCCATGTAAGCGAGCCCCCTGTTCACAAAGAAGTCCGCGTTCTGGGGGTTCAGCAGTATCGTCTGATCGTAGTTCTTTATCGCATTGTCGTACTCCTGGAGATAGAAATATGCGTTACCTAGGTTCACGAATCCGTCCAGGTACAACTCGTCTATCTGGACGCACTTCTGTAGGTTTTCCACCGCTTTCCTGTAGTCTCCCCTCTCTAGGTATATGCTTCCTACATTGAAGAACAGATCCTGGTCCGCCCGCCCCTCCTTCAGAAGTTCGTTGAAAACCTCCAGCGCCTTTTCGTATTTGCCGGAGTGGAAGTAGGTGACTGCAAGATTGAACCTGGTCTCGTAATCGTCCTTGTCGATCTCCAGCGCCTTCTGGAAATTCTCGATAGCCTCCTTGTATTTCTTTAGGGAGAGGTATCTCGATCCCCTCTCGAAGTAAATCTCTGCGCTGACTGCCCTCTCCTGTTCCTTCTCTGTTTCCTTAGTCTCCTTCGTGA
Source organism: uncultured Thermoplasmatales archaeon (assembly GCA_964391105.1). Classification (GTDB taxonomy): domain Archaea; phylum Thermoplasmatota; class Thermoplasmata; order Thermoplasmatales. The sequence goes on along the minus strand of CAYMKC010000032.1, from coordinate 6,289 downwards.
CTTTAAAGTCCATTGGATTCTGCAAGCAAAAGAATAAATAAAATGTTTGTCAGGAACCTTAGGACATTTCTCTCAGTACCTGCTCGACACTTTCGGAGAATTTCTCTATGTCCTTCTCTGACACAATCAGTGGTGGCCTAAGCCTGATCGTCTTCTCGGATGCCTTCAGTACAACCACCCCTTTGGAATAGAGGCGATCGAAGAATTCGTCCCTCTTGGCAGACGTCTTGAAGTCCAGCGCGTCCAGTGTCCCCTTCCCTCTGGGGTTGAGCGCTATCTTCGGGTATTTGTCGTGCATCTCGTTGAGGAACTCGACGATGATCTTTCCCATCCTGTCTGCGTTCCTGACCAGATTGTACTTCTTCATTATCTCGATTATCTTCGTCGACCTTACCATGTCAGCGAGGTTTCCTCCCCACGTCGAGTTTATCCTGCTCGAGACCTTGAAAACGTTGTCCTCTACCTCGTCTATCTTCTCCCCGGCCATTATGCCGCAGACCTGTGCCTTCTTTCCGAACGCCAGCAGGTCCGGCTCTATGCCATAGTGCTGGTGAGCCCACCACTTGCCCGTAACTCCCATCCCGGTTTGTACCTCGTCCACAATGAAGAGCGCATCGTTCTCGTGCACAACATCCATGGCCCTTTCAAAGTATTCCTTCCTGAAGTGGTTGTCCCCGCCCTCGCACTGTATCGGCTCGATGATGAACGCTGCCACATCGTTCTTGTTCTTCCTGAAGGCAGTCTCCATCTCCGAGATGCTCCTGTCCTCGAGCTTCTCCACTTCCTCCACCGACTCGTCATCGAGGGGGAAGTTGATCTTGGGGTTGGTGATCCTTGGCCAGTCGAATTTTGGGAAATACATCGTCTTCTTGGGATCGAACGTGTTCGTCATGCTCATAGTGTATCCGGTCCTCCCGTGGAACGCTTCCTTCAAGTGAATTATCTTGGTTCCCTTCTCCCCTTTTACCCCATCCGCCATGTTCTTCCTTACCTTCCAATCGAATGCAGCCTTCAGGGCGTTCTCGACCGCCAGGGCACCGCCGTCTATGAAGAAGAAATACTTCATGTAGTCCGGTCCTGTTTCCCTTGCAAACGTGTCGACGAACCTTGCCATTTCTGGGGTGTAGATGTCGGAATTCGTGACCTTGGTTATTGCGGCCCACTTCAGGTCCTCGAGGAATTCCCTGTCGAACATGTCGGGGTGATTCATGCCAACCGCGTTGGATGCAAAGAAACCAAAGAAGTCCAGGAACTCCCTTCCCGTCTCCATATCGAAGAGATTCATCCCCTTGCTCTTCTGGAGATTGAGTATGAGAGGCAGTCCATCGGCCAGCATGTGATTTGATATCATTTTCTTTATCTGATCAGCGTCCAAAAAATCTTCGGTAATCATACAACAAAATTAAAGAAGAAGATATATATTTTTCTCAGTTTTAAAATTATTCTATTATAAAAATAAAACAAATCAATTTTTAATCTGAGTACAATCCCGCTTCTCTATTCCTTCCTTGAACACTTTCGAGAGGCTATCTACCATCACTTCCAGGAAACGATTTTCGTCGACAGCGTGACCTATCTCCTTGTCGAGTGAAGTCATCACACCCGGGTCCATGTCGCACGGACTGATCTTGAAGAATTTACCGAGATCGGTGTTGAGGTTTACTGCGATTCCGTGAAAGGTGGAGAATCCCTTGACTGCGAACCCGATCGAGCATATCTTCCTGCCTCCCACCCAGACTCCCGTTTCCTTGAACAACCTTCCCTCTCCCTTAAGGCCGTACGTCTCGAGTGTGTTGTTCAGCGCGGCCTGGACAAGTTCTATCAGTTCCTTTACGTTGATACCTCGTTCCTTGAGATTGAATATGAAATACAGGACGAGCTGCCCCTTCCCGTGGTAGGTCAGGTTCCCTCCTCGTTCAACCCTTATTATTGGAACGGAGTACCCGCTTTCGTTCTCTGGATTGAAGTGAATTCCTCCAGTATAGGTGTCCGGGTGCCCGGTAGCTATTATTGTATCACCGATCTTGCCTTCGTTTCTCTTTTCGTTCAGCCTTCTCTGTAGCTCAAGACCCTCCATGTACTCGGTCGGGATGCAATTGAAGAGTGTGATCATTGAACTGTTGAGTGCAATTACAGTTAAATCGTTAGCCATTGAGCCTTGTCATGATATAGACATCAATGGGTATTCGCCTTGACGCTCGAAGATATACGATTGAGAGCATTTTCGAGTATGGACTTCGGGCAGGCTATGTTTATCCTTTCGAATCCAGCACCACCGTCCCTGAAATCCGACCCTCTCACCAGCGCAACCTTTGCATCCTTGAGCAACAGGTTCTGGAGCTTTTCAGGGTCAGATTCAACCTTCCTGAAATCCAACCATACGAGGTAGGTACCTTCGGGTTCTATGACCTTAACATCTGGCACGTTCTTCTGCACGAACTCCTTCAGGAATTCCAGGTTGTCCCTGACATAGAGCATCAGCTGGTCAAACCAGCTCTCGCACTTGTTATAGGCCGCCTCAACTGCTGTCGCCGCAAACGCATTAGGCAGGTGGAAGCCCGATGCAGCAATAGAGTTTGAAAGCAGCTGACGTTTCCTTTCGTTTGGTACTATGATGTTCGATATCTGGAGACCTGCAAGATTGAACGTCTTGGAGGCAGAAGTGCAGGTTATGGAGTTGTCTGCGAATTCGTCCGATATCGTTGCAAAGTTTGTGAAACCTATCCCTGGATATCTGATGTCGGAGTGTATCTCGTCCGAAACGACAAGCAGATCATTTTCGAGACAGATCCTTCCCAGCTTCGAGAGTTCCTCCCTCGTCCAGATCCTTCCTATGGGGTTGTGGGGGTTGCACAGTATTAGCATTCTGGCCCTCGTGTCCTTTGCCTTTCTCTCCAGATCTTCGAAATCCATCTCGTACCGGCCATCCGTCAATCTGAGAGGATTTTCGAGCACGGTTCTCCCGTTCGATTCTATCGACTCGAAGAACGGAAAATACACCGGAGTCTGTACTATCACTTTATCGCCGGGATTGGTGAACGCCTTGATCGCAGAGCGGATTGCTGGAATCACTCCGGGTGTGAAGACGAACCACTCTCTTTTCAGTTCCCATCCGTATCTCCTCCTGTACCAGCCAATCACAGAGTCGTAATAAGACTGCGTTAGGCCCGTATATCCGTATACCCCGTGCTGTGCTCTCGCTACCAGAGCATCTACAATTGGTTGAGGGGACCTAAAGTCCATGTCTGCGACCCACAGCGGGAGGAGATCTCTTGATCCGTAGACCTCTTCTAGGAAATCCCACTTTTCGGAGGCAGTTTCCTTCCGATCGACCAGCACGTCGAAATCAAACTCTTTCTCAATCATGACCATTCCCTATCCACCCTTAGCAACACAAGTTTCTATTTCCGTTTTTGTATCGAACGGGATGATGCGACCGGCAGTACACGTCACTCTTCTCACTGGCAACAGGTGTCATCCAGTTTCGCAGAGTTGTTCGATTGTTCGATAACCATTTTATATCCAAAACATCTTAAGGTCTTGCTCTGCGGGGAAATATAATGGCTGAACAGAAAGTGAAGAACGAGAACATAAAATATATTGTCAGGCTGGCGAACACGAACCTGGATGGTACCAGACAGGCAGTTTTCGCACTCACAAATATTAAGGGAATAGGTTACAGGACTGCCGAGATCTTGCTGAAAAAGCTTAACATTCCTATGAAAGTCAAGCTCGGAGAAATCGAGGACAGCAAAATCGAGGAGATAAAAGAGGCTATAGACAAGAGATACAGCGAGATCTATCCTGCCTGGACGCTCAACCACAGGAACGACATCCAGACGGGGGAGAACCTTTTCAAGGTGGGTCCAGACCTTGGAGTTGCTCTACAGGACGACATAAACAGGATGAAGAGATCCAGGAGCTACAGGGGGACAAGACACGAGAAGGGAAAGAAGGTCAGGGGACAGAGGACCAGGTCGAACGGAAGGAAGGGACTGGCGGTAGGAGTCATGAAGAAGAGAGGAGAGGCAGGACCAGCTCCCGCCGAGGGTGGAGCCGCACCGGCGGCAGCACCAACACCAGCACCAGCTTCGGCAGCTGCACCGGCACCGGAAACTAAGAAGTGATGATTTATGGGAGATCCAAAGAAGATTAGGAAGAAGTACGAGACGCCAAGGCATCCGTTCGAGGGCGAGAGAATAAAGGCGGAAAACAAGATAGTCAGTGCATATGGACTGAAGAACAAGCGAGAACTCTGGAAGGCAGAGTCGGAGCTGAAGAAATACAGGGCAAACGCCATAGCCATACAGGCGAGCCTCAGGCTCGGCGATGCTAGGGCGATAGAGCAGATCAAGAGTATGATCGGAAGGCTGTCGAGGTATGGGATACTGAGCGAGAATGCGTCTGCGGATGACATACTCGCACTGAACGTTCAGTCTTTCCTCGAGAGGAGACTGCAGACTCTCGTAACGAGGAAGGGACTGGCAAGGACTCCGGGAATGGCGAGGCAACTGATCGTCCACGGTCACATATCCATAGGCGACAGGAAGGTAACGATACCGGGGTACAAGGTCCTCAAGACGGAGGAAGAATCTGTTGCATACAATCCAAACTCGGCACTTGCAAATGAGCTTCACCCGATGAGAATGGTCGGGGAGAAGAAGCAGGAAGCAGCTGCCGAGCCAGTAGAGAAGAGGGAGTGAGCAAGGTGGGTAAACTAGGTGTAGTCAACATATACGCTTCACAGAACAACACGGTGATAACAGTCACGGACATAACGGGTGCGGAGACTATCGCAAAGGCGTCCGGCGGAATGGTCGTAAAGGCCGACAGGGACGAGAGTTCTCCCTACGCTGCGATGAAGGAAATAGACCTGATAGTAGAGAAGCTGAGGGAAAAGGAGATCACCGACGTGGTCATAAAGATAAGGGCTCCAGGCGGAGCGAAGAGCCACAACCCTGGACCGGGTGCCCAGGCAGCAGTCAGGGCACTGGCCAGAGCGGGCATCAAGATATCCAGGATAGAAGATTCGACCCCCATTCCCCACGATGGAACAAAGAAGAAAGGGGGAAAGAGGGGAAGAAGAGTATGAGCGAGAACATCAAGATTCTAGAAGAGGGAGAGACGTCCATAAGGTTCGAGATCAGCGATATCACCCCTGCATATGCGAACCTTCTGAGGAGGACGCTCATCAACGACATACCCAAGCTGGCGATCTCAAAGGTCAACTTCCACCACGGCGAGATCAGACAGGAAGGGGAGAAGGTCTACTCCTCCCTTACGTCCCTTTTTGACGAAGTAATTGCTTCAAGACTGGGCATGGTCCCACTGCCAACGGACCTGAAGATGAACGAGAGGGATGGCTGTAGCTGCGGCGGAGTTGGGTGCTCTCTGTGCACGGTCAACTACAGCCTCTTCGTAGTAGGACCCAAGAAGGTCATGAGCGGTGATCTCGTCGCCATAGGAGATGAGAAGATGTCCCCTGAAGACAAGGAGATACCGATCGTGGAATTGAACGAGAGGCAGGCGATGATCCTGGATGCCGAGGCTTACGTTGGAAGGGCCAGGGAGCACGCGAGGTTCCAGACAACGAGCGGGGTGTCCTACAGGTACGGAAGGGAGCTGAAGGTGTCTGCCAGAGAACCGGAACTCGAAGAAATAATAAAGAATTCACCGAAGAACGTCCTGAAGAAGAACGACAAGGAGGTCGTGTTCACTGCCGACTATCCATCCAAACACATCGGAAAGCTCTACAGGATGGACTCACTGGAAGTGAAGGAAGACGAAAGAAGGTTTATATTCTATTTTGAAACTGATGGTAGCCTGAAACCTAGAGAAGTTCTCGAGTATGCGCTCAAGAGGATAAAGGAGCGGCTGTCGGGAATCGTTGAGAAAGTTCCGGGCGAATGATTGGAACAGTGACTTAAGATGGTACTGGATTCCCTTGCGAAGAGCCTGCGCGATGCGCTCAAGAGGATAAACAAGAGTGCACTCGTTGATGACAGGCTGGTCGAGGAGATTGTAAAGGAGATGCAGAGGGCGCTCTTGATGGCAGACGTGGACGTGGCCCTGACGCTGGAGATAACGAACAACGTAGAGAAGAGGGCAAAGGAGGAACCTGTACCGAAGAATTCCAACCCGAGGAATCACCTCATAAAGATCATCTACGAGGAGCTCTTGAGAATACTGGGAAAACCCAGGGAATTCCACGTGAAACCGGCGACACTGATGCTTGTCGGGCTATACGGACAGGGTAAGACGACGAGCGCAGGGAAACTGGCCAGGTTCT
>CAYMKC010000031.1:0-12903 GCA_964391105.1 uncultured Thermoplasmatales archaeon | reverse complement strand
TATCGGCAACTCACCTACTAATGAACTTAAATAAAATAGAATTTATTCGAAACTTGTGACCTTGTTTCTTGGACCTACTCCACTTCTCGATATACATCCGGGGGGATATCATCAGTGACAAATTCATCTGCTTTGTCTAATTTCGGCAGTATTTCGTCAAGGTTGTCTTCTTCAAAGTGGGCATACTTTATTCTGCCAACAGACATTCTGTACGAGCCGGGGCACATCATACCTTCCTTTACTACTAAGGCGTCAGGTTGGAGCTTTAGAATCGCTGCCATTGTAATCTCCTTTCCGCCGGGAACTCTCTCGAATCCAGGGTTCTCGTACTGGCTGATCTTTTTCTCATCCGTATCAACTATGCTAATAAGCTCTGCTAGGTCCAGAGGTACCAGACTATTCTCTTTGCTATGAACAACTGCAATTTTCATTACCCTGATTTTCAATGCTCGAATTTAAGCTTAATGTGTGTGAGCATGCTAAATGATGTGAGCAAAAGCATTCACAACACGGGAGACAGAAGTGTATTATCTCCGAATTTGAAATGAGGTTGCCATGACATGGCACAAGACGATTTCGGCTAAAGCACTGAAAGAAGCAGGTGGCTCGAGTATCAAGGTTGGCGACGAGGTCATCTACATTGCATTCGTCGCAGAAAAACTGTACGCAATCGATGGGGTCTGTTCGCACGCAAAGTGCATATTGGGAAGTCTAGAAAGGGAAAAGCTCAGGGTGAAGTGCCAGTGCCATCATGCAGAATTCAATCTCGATGATGGGAAGATGGTCGCTCCTCCCTACGTAGCACCGGGTATATTGATGGACAAGCTGACCCTCAAGTCTTACTCGGTCAGGGAAGAGAATGGATTCATAGAAGTGGACGTCTGAAAGACCTCAGAGTCATAAGCCCATTTTAAAGCGACATTAAATCAAACAAGTATTATAACGAAAAGGCATCAAGCACAGTGCATGTTCTACTGGGAGGAACGTTCAGCGTTTTGCACAAGGCTCACAAGGAAATGATCGGTAGAGGACTGAGGGTGGGAGAGCTCACAATCGGGCTCACTTCTGACAACTTCAATTTTCAAAAGAGGTACAAGGTCCCTCCTTACGATGAGAGGAAGAGGGCATTGGAAGCATACCTGAAGACGATCGGGGCGTCCCCGGCTATTAGGGAATTGGCAGATCCTCTCGGAGCTACCCTGTCCCCACAGTACGATGCCATCATAGCATCGAACGAAACTCTAGGGTTCATTTCCGACATCAACTTCACAAGGAAGGCCAGGGGTATCCCACCACTACGGGTTGAAAACGTTGGCAAGATTCTGGCTGAAGACCTAATGCCGATCAAATCCGAAAGAATAATGCGGGGGCAGATAGACGGGGATGGGCGAAGAAAGTATCCGGTAAGGGTCGTCGTCGTCACGAAAAATCCGACCAAGATAGAAGGAGCGGACGCGGCTCTAAAGGAGTTGTTCAAGAGTTTCAAACTGGAAAGCGTTGAGCCCTCAGCAGACTTCCATCCACAGCCGATGAATCACGAGACATTTGTGGGAGCCAAGAGAAGGGTCGATGGTGTGAGCATAGAATACGACTACGCAGTGGGTGTGGAGGCAGGAATAGTTTCATTCCAGGGTTTGGACTACGACGTTCACGTTTCCGCAGTCAAGGACTCGCTGGGGTTCACGAACTACGGGTTGTCGTCTGGGCTCCCGATGACAGCATCTATGATGGAGGACATGAAGTCCGGCAAGGAACTGGAAGAGGTGACGAACGATTTGATTGGAGTAGACAATTCCGGTGACTACAAGGGGGCGATATACTACTTTTCGAGAGGACTGAAGGAGAGGAAACACCTTGTAGAAGAGTCGATCCTATCGGCATTCACCCAGAGAATTGCAGAATCTATCCCAAGAAAAGTTAAATAACTTCCGGAACGACATCGTCTGCCTTGTATTCGACGACCCTTCCATTTCTGAACACAACCAGCGTCTTGTCCTCGATTTCAAACCACCGCCCGCCCATTTCCTCCGTCGACACCGTGAACCTCTCATCCTCCAGTCTGTAGAAGAGGGAATAGTACCCCGGCTCCTTTCTCACTTCCCTGTAAGCAGCACCATAACTTCCGTCAGTTATAATGAAGTTGATACTCGTGAATTCCATCTCTCTGATCCTGGTTATTGCAGCCGGGAATCCCTTTAGAAGGAGCCTGAAGTAATGGTAGCTGTCGCTCTTCCCTTTCTTTCCCATTCCCTTTATCGTTCCGTTGTGGGCAAACGAAATGTTATCGGAGAGGAAAGGCTGGGTGTTGATAATGGTCTTGGCCGAGGAACTCTTTTTCCGGGCATGCGCCAATAGAGTGGTACCGTACAGCTTTTCGATCTTCTTTATTGGGTCGATGCTCTTCTGCACCATTATTTCGTTCTTTGAATAGAGTGTGTAGCCGAAACCGTCGTGATGAGGGGCATGCTTTCCCTCGTTGGCCATATCATAGACAAAGTCCATGTAAGGCGTCAAATCAGAATAGTTACCAATGGACAGGAGCATCCTGCACATGATTTCGCATCAACAACGGATTAAAAACCATTCTGATGAACCGTAAATGCCTCCAAATTACCTGAAATCGCAGCGACAAAACGCGAATAAAGCGCGCTAGAAAATCATTTTATAACATATATAAATAGGCAGACAATGAACAAAGTCGACCCCCAGTTTTCCAAGGAGATAGCGGGGATTAGGAATGCGATTTCCAGAAACGATAGGACGGACTACGTGACTACCTACACGGAGAGGGAATTTTTCAATGGCAAGACGACGGTCGAGCGAGTTCTGATATTGAGGACAAGAGGGTGCAGCTGGAGTTATCACTCTGGATGCTCGATGTGCGGTTATTGGGACGATACCAACCCGAACATAGGCAAGCGCGAGCTGGAAAGCCAGGTCAACACTTTCCTTAAGGAATTTCCTGAAGGTGAAGTACTGAAGATATTCACATCCGGGTCGTTCTTCGATCCAATCGAAATAGACCCAGCCCTACAGATAGAGACAATCGAAAAGGTGCTTCAGGGATACAAATATCTCATAGTAGAGAGCAGACCAGAGTACGTGCACAAGGTAGTCGAAAGCCTCAAGAAATACGCCGGAAGGGTACAGGTCGCTATCGGCCTCGAAAGCACCGATTCCTACGTCCTGAAGTATTCGGTCAACAAGAACTACGACTTTGAAGACTTCAAGGACGCGGCCCTGCTGTTGAGAGGGAACGGGATCTCAGTAAGAACTTACTTGCTTCTTAAGCCGCCATTCATGACGGAGAGTGAGGCAATAGCCGATTCCATCAAGTCTGCAAGGGACCTCGCACCTTACAGTGACTTCATATCAATCAATCCAATGAACATCCAGAGGGGTACACTGGTCGAGAGGATGTACAAGGAAGGAAACTTCAGACCACCCTGGCTCTGGAGCGTGGTAACCGTTCTCCAGTCTCTGAGGAATCTGGGGATACCCGTTGTCTCTCTAGTGACTGCGTCGGGAAAGAGAAGAGGGGCGCACAACGGCCATACCTGTGACAGGAAGTTTTCAGAGGCAATAAGGGAATTCAGCGAGACGCTCAACTATGCATTCCTTGACGATCTTCATTGTGAATGCCAGGAAGCTTGGAACAACTTTTCAGAAGTGGAAGACCAGACGAGCGTACCGATGAACGAGGTGATCCTGGACGATTAGCGAAGCGGTCGAACTCATTTCTAATGCAAAGAGGTTGAGAATTTTCTCTCACCACGATGCAGATGGAATCGCATCTGCCGCAATCGCCGTCTTCGTAGCAAAGAGACTGGGCCTCAACTATGAGGTGACGATAAGGAATCAGCTCACTCCTCAGGACGTCATCGATGGTTCTGACGTCTACTGGTTCAACGACATGGGCTCGGCACGACTTAAGGACATGAGGAACATCAAAGGGGTCGTGACGGACCACCACAACCCAGTAGTGCTCGAAACTCACTACACAGAATCCGGAAACAACATCTATCAGTTCAACCCGCACCTGGAGGGACTTGACGGAAGCATTTCACAGTCAGGGTCCACAACCACCTTCCTATTTGCCACGAACGTGCTCTCTGAAGTTTCTGCAGTTTCGCACCTACCAGTGATCGGGTCAGTCGGAGACCTGCACGACAAGAAATACGGGAAGCTGGTGGACACGGACAGGGAGATAATGCTCCTTTCGAGGAACATGGGAATAATAGAGTTGAAGGAAGACATAAGGTATTTTGGAAGGAGTTCGAAGTCCGTTTCCTATATGATCAGGTTCGGCAACGAACCCAAGATCAGGTCCCTTTACGACAACCCAAATGCCGTTGCAGACTTCCTGGTTGGCCACGGCCTAGACAGGAGGAACCTGAAGACTATAAGATGGCTTGACCTGGAGCAGAAGAAGAGGGACGAGATTATCGCGGACCTGAAAGACATTCTGGAGAGAGAGGGGCAGGACGCTAACCGTCTGACCGGGGAGGTATATGAGCTCAAGAGCGAACCGAGGTCTTCGATCATCAAGGATGCAAGGGACTTTTCTTCACTCATTAACGCCACCTCGAGGAAGGGGAAGCCAGAGGTCGGTATCAGGCTGTGTCTCTTTGAGAGGGGAGAAGCAATGAAGGAAGCGATGCAGCTCTATTCCGATCACCTGGATACTCTCAGGAGGGCTTCGAAGATTCTAGAGGAAGTGGAGGCAAAAACGGTTGGAAACATCCTCTACTATGATTTTGGAAACAATCTCGAAAACAACATCACTGGTACGCTTGCAACCAGAATAATCACTCACAAGAAGGTTCCAACGACCTCCGTAATTCTGGTCATGGCCAATCTGGGGCCGATGAAGAAGATATCCGCAAGAATCACCCTTGAACTTTCGGAAAAGATCGATCTCTCTCTGCTATTCAGACAGGTAGCATCTATGCTGGGTGGGTCAGGCGGAGGGCACAGGAACGCGGCAGGAGCGATAGTGCCAATGGGAAAAGAAGGGGAGTTCGTTGAAAGGGTCAACGAACTCGTCAGGAATCTGGTATCTACCTGACTATCGTCTGTGCCTGTTCCCTCAGGAACTGCTGCAGGTAGTAGAATGAACCCGTTCCCTTTCCAGAAGTGCCACTCCACTTCCAGCCAACGAATGGTTGCGAGGCAACCATCGCACCAGTAGACCCACCCCTTCTCCTGTTTGCATAGATCACCCCAGCGTCCACGTTGTCGAAATAGTACTCTATCTCCTTCCTGTCCTCCGTGAATATACCTCCGGTCAGCCCGTATTCCATGCTGTTCACGAATTCAACGGCATCCCTTAGGGACTTCGTTGGCTTGAGAGCAAGTATCGGGAGAAAGAGCTCCACTCTCTCTATTTTCGGGTCGCCGACGTTGTCAAGTATGGTGTTTTCAACATAGAAACCGTCTCTTTCGATCTTCTTCCCGCCAAGGAGTATCTTGTCCTTGGGTACTGTTTCCATTATCCTCTGGAACTTCTCGTAAGCCTCCCTGTTTATTATAGGACCCGTGAAAGTGCCCTTTTTCCTAGGGTCGTCCGTTACCAGCTTTGAACTGAACTCAGCTAGCTTCTTCTTGAACGTATCGTAGAGCTCTTCGTCTATCAGAGCGAGGCTGCAGGCAGAACACTTCTGACCGTTGTATCCGAATGCGGACTTGGCCACTCCTTCGACTGCCTTGTCTATATCGCTATTCCGGGTTACGATTATGGTATCCTTCCCTCCCATTTCGGTGATTGCGATCTTTGGTTTCTTCTCCTGGGACTCCCTGTAGATCTTGGTGCCAATGTCCCTGCTCCCGGTGAAGACTATTCCATCAACCCCATCATCAGTGTAGAGGGTCCTTCCGACTCTTCCGCCAGACCCTGAGAGATAGACGAGATTGGCCTTCGGGACTCCGGCCCTGTGCATCAGCTCAACGAATTTATAAGAAGAGAGGGGGATGTCCGAGGATGGTTTCAGTATAACGCTGTTCCCCACAATCAAAGGGCCACTCACCATACCGACGGTGATCGAAAAGAAGTTGAACGGCGCTACAACGAGGAATACACCATAAGGTTTCATAACGCTCTTCGAGTCCTCGCCATAGTATGCTGTTCCAGTGAACTTGGAGAACCCCTGGTTCTCTATGAGATTAAGGGCATAATATCTCATGAAGTCGATAGCCTCATCAACATCGCCCATTGCCTCGAATCGGTTCTTTCCATTTTCATAGCTCAATAGAGCAGAATACTCGAACTTGTCTTGGGACAGGAGTTCAGCTGCCTTTAGGAACATCTCGGCCCTTGCAAGATAGCCCTTTGAATACCATTCCCTATAGCTCTCTCTCGCGATCTTGACTGCCCTCTGGGAAGTCTCCTTTGTGGACATCTGGAATATCCCAACAGGTGTTTTTCCGTCCAGCGGACTCACATGGGTCAGTTTTTCCTGTTCGATAACCTCACCATTCACTAGATTCGGGTACTCTTTATCAAAAAATTTTGTCACTCTTTCTATGCCCTCGTCAAACTTCTTATGAAATAAGTCCTCTTCGTTTCTTTCAACCATTTTGATATAGGTATTTTCGTTGTCAAATGGCATAGTCCTAGATGAAATTCGAACTATTAATTTTGTCTAAAAGTGTTAAATCTGTTGCTATTCTAAAGGGCGAAAATCCCTAAGGAAGGGCTCTCTTCAGGTGCTTATAGAGGCCAATCCATTCATAACCCCTATCAGTTATCCTGTACTCCACCTCGTCCCTTCCGATCGTTTCAAAAAGGAGTCCAAATCTCGCCAGATTCTTCACAACATCCTTCCCTCTGTCTACAGGAACATTAACAGTGGCACACAATTCGGTTATTTTTCTAGGTTCGGTAGCGAGGGCAACAAGCAACTCGTTTATGATGTCGTGATGGCATCGGTTCATTAACTAACAAGTTGTGAGTTATACTTAATAATATCGTTCATATCAAACGTCATGCAAGAGATTGAAGATCTCTCATTCGGAGGTTCACTCAGATTGACTGGGCCAGTCAAATTCAAGAGAATAGAGCTCGCTGGTTCGCTGAACATCGATGGGAGTGCAGAGGGCAATGTTCTGGAGATAAGTGGTTCTGGAAAGATTACGGGGCAGGTGAAAGTAGGGTCGATCGAGGTCAGGGGAAGCCTGAAGATAGGAGACTCATGCGAGTGTGAGGAACTTGAAATCAGCGGATCGGCAGAGATTGGGAATGGACTCAAGGCACACAGGTTGGAGATAGCGGGTAAACTGGAGGCGGGGAATATTGAGGCAAACAGGATCGAAATTGCTGGCAAACTGTCGGGCAAGGAAATCCGTGCCCATGAGATAAACATAGAAAAGGAATCAAAGGTGAACGGGACGATAATCTGCAACACTATCAACGTAGAGAAGGGAGCAGAGGTCGGGGATGTATTCGCAGACAAGGTCAATATAGAAAAAGATGTAGAGTGTGGAATTATCGAGTGCAACGAAATCAACGTGGAGAGATATGCCGAGATAAAGGAGCTGAGATACGTAAAGACTGCCAACATCTCGCCGAGCGCCAACGTAGTTCGCATTACAAAGATCGAGAAGGTCTCGAGGGAAACACCAAACTGAGTTTGGAGTTTCCGATGGATTGGTAACAAGATGGTATAACATGCCGAAAGTAGACTTTACCACAGCAGATTTAAAGACGAAAAAACCCAAGAAGGGTAGGTTCGAAGCTGGGTTCAAGAATCTCTTCGCGTCCACAACGGTAGCTGCATTCGGGGGGTCTGTATCCATAGTGGCGGTAAACTGGATTGTCTGGACATATACCCACAATCCACTTTACATCTCGTATCTAGGACTCGCTGAGATTGTGCCAGCGATAATCCTAGGTCTCCTTGCAGGAGTCATAGCCGATAGATACGACAAAAAAATGCTGATGGTAACTTCGGACGTAGTAAGAGCTATATCAATGGGGTTTCTTGCCATCTTCTTTTATTTTGTGGGATTCTCATATCTCCTGATAATAGCAGTTATCCTGATCGTCTATACGCTCACCACCTTCTTCCTACCAGCCAGTCAAGCGATCCTCCCGATGCTGATAGGGAAGGACTCTCTCGAGAATGCGAATGGGATGCTCCAAGGCTCACTAAGCACATTCCAGTCGGTAGGCTCGGCTGCGGGAGGGCTAATCGTTGCGGCATTTGGGGCAGTCTGGGGGTTGGGGATAAACTCGATGACATATGGACTATCAGCCATTTTCCTATTCAACATCGTTGGAGAATTCAGAAACAGGAAGGAAGCAACTGATAATATCGGCAGTTCGATGACGAAAGAATTGACAGCAGGCATAAAGTACATGAGGGCACACCTTCCGATACTGGAGGGCACATTTCTGGGTGGGCTTACCGGGAATTTCTTCGGAAGTCTCTTCTATCCCTTTTTCGTTGTTTACGTTGGGTTCAAGTTTGGCGGGAGCTCCGCTATATACGGATACCTGGTAGCTGCAATTGGGATTGGAATGGCCCTTGGATCCCTCATGGTTGGTCGGATCAGGGGCAGCAGATATGCGGGGGTATTAATTGGAGTCAGTATGTTTTCTGCAGGAGGGATAATAATTCTTTTCGCGATGTCAAACTTTCTCGTGGTCTCGTTGATAGCAGGAATGCTGGCGGGTCTCACTTTCGGGCTGATCAATACAGTTTATTTCTCGACAGTTCAAGCAATCGTGCCAACAGAAATCCTAGCTCGCGTTCTGAGCATTGACTCGGTTGGCTCTTTCTCTGCTATACCAGCGGGGTTGATAGTTGGAGGGATTCTTATCCACATAAATGGCATAGTCTTCACCTACATCGTCTCGGGAATCGGACTTCTAGTGAACGGGGCCATAGTGTTGGCCCTCAAGGAATTCAGAAAATTCAAGTACGTTCCAGAGTAGTCTTTTGTTACGCCTCATTTTTTTCTTGTATCGCTGACCTTTAAGCTTTTATTCAGATTCGATATTGGGCAAAGGTCAGAGTGAGATTAGGCAAGCTATACGTCGATGGGTTGGGTGTGTTTGAGGGGGAATCCATTGGCAGAGACGCAGTTTCTCAAGGGGAACTTGTTTTCAACACGTCGCCATCTGGATATCTCAAGTCGATAACTGATCCAAGTTATTCCGGCCAGATATTGGTATTTTCTTTCCCTTACATCGGTTCATATGGCATTAGAGAAATAGGGGAAAGCAAACGGCCCCGAGTGAGGGGCGTTGTCGTAAACCACGTTCCAGAGATACTCAAATCTGAACTCTCGGACTATCTCGAGAAGTGGGGCGTGCCTGGTATTATTACAAGGGAAACCAGGAAGATAGTGGACTTCATACGCGTTAACGGGAACAAACTGGGTTCGTTTGGGGAGAACAGATTTGTCGATCCTTATAGGTCAAATCTGATAGAAGAAACGCTCGAATACGAGAAACGAGGGGAAGGGAATCTGCTTCTGGTCGATTTGGGGTACAAGAAGAACATTCTGAGATTCCTAGAAGGGAATTCGGTTTCAATAGTCCCATACAACGAATTCCAAGTGAAGCAGATAGAAGGCGTTGATGGGATCGTAATCTCAAACGGACCGGGAGACCCTGCCCATGCCGATCTCCGAGAACTGGTAACTACTATTGGGCAGGTCATCGAAAAGAAACCCACGCTGGGAATATGTCTCGGCCATCAGTTGATCTCCCTCTCCCTCGGACTCAAGTCCGACAAGATGAAATTCGGGCACAGGAGCATCAATCATCCAGTTGAGGATCTGTCATCAGGCAGGATAGGAATCACGACACACAATCATGGATTCACAATCGTTTTCGAGAAGGGAAGGGGAGTAAGCGAAAGGTATCGCTCAATGAACGACGGCACGAACGAGGGACTGGAGGGGAAGAACTTCCTAACTTCGCAGTTCCACCCCGAAGGAGGTCCAGGTCCAACAGACGAGCTTGGGGTTTTCGAGGAGTTCCGGAGGATGGTCCATGAGCACTAGCTCTCTTCCCAAAAGGATATTGATAATTGGGTCAGGTCCAATAGTTATAGGGCAGTCTGCGGAGTTTGACTACTCCGGCAACCAGGCGATAAAGGCATTGGTGAAAGAGGGGATCGAGGTGATAGTGGCGAACTCCAATCCCGCGACGATTCAAACAGATCGCATGGAAGGGACAAAACCGATGATGGTTCCACTGAATCTCACGAGCCTGACCAGGCTGATTGACGAAGAAAAGCCCGATGCAATCCTCGGAACTTTTGGCGGGCAAACCGGGTTGAACTTGTTGACCGAGCTTTGGAAGACTGGCGTGCTCTCGTCCAGGAAAGTAGCGATCCTTGGCACTCAACCTGAGGCGGTGGAAGTCGCGGAAGACAGACTGAAGTTCAAGGAGAAGATGCTGGAGATAGGTGAACCAGTACTCGAATCATTCTACAGCTCTACGCTTCAGGATTCCGTGAGCTACTCAAAGCAGATTGGGTTCCCGATCGTAGTCAGACCTTCGTTCACCCTGGGAGGTTCTGGTGGCGGTATCGCGCGCAACGTCGAGGCATTGAGGTCGATCGTCGAACAGGGGTTGTTCCTTTCAGAAGTGGGTTCGATTCTGATAGAGAAATCGGTAATAGGGTGGAATGAACTGGAGGTTGAGATTGTCAGAGACTCTTCTGGCAACAAGATCGCTGTCTGCACGATGGAAAACGTCGATCCGATGGGAGTTCACACAGGCGACAGTATCGTCGTTACCCCCTTCCTCACTCTCAACGATTTCCACTACCAGAGGATAAGAAATTCTGCTCTGAAGATTGCCGACGGTCTGAACATAGTGGGCTCGTGCAATGTGCAGTTTGCGTTCAACAACGATACTGGAGAATACTATGTGATCGAGGTGAACCCAAGGCTATCGAGGTCTTCTGCACTGGCATCCAAGGCTACCGGATATCCCATTGCGAGGGTAGCTGCACTCATCTCCCTTGGGAAGAAACTGGACGAGATAGAGAACACGGTAACTGGAGAAAAGAATGCCGCAAGAGAACCTGCAATAGATTATGTGGTCGTTAAGTGCCCGGTCTGGCCCGTAGAGAAGTTTCCAGAGGAGGACTTCGAACTCGGTACCCAGATGAAGAGTACGGGGGAAGCAATGAGCATAGGCAAGACTCTCTCCGAGGCCTTCAGGAAGTCCCTGAGGTCTACAGGCACCCTCTACCGGAAGGTGAAGTTTGACGAATCCCTCCTCTCAACTCCGAACCCGGAGAGGGAGTCCCAGATATACGAGGCGTTCAAGAGCGGTTATTCGGTGGAGAGAATTGCGCAGCTCACGGGTTGGAACAAGCTCTTCGTAAGCGAACTGATCGGTGCATTCCAAGACGAGAGTGCGCAAACAGGTTTTTCGATAGTGGATACTTGCGCGGGCGAGTTCGACGTCAGGACACCCTATTACTATTCTTCAGACCCTGGGAAAAGCATAGGGGGGGATGTCATGGTGCTGGGTGGCGGCCCGATCACCATTGGCCAGGGTATAGAATTCGACTACAGCTGTGTGCACATATCGAAGAGCCTCAGGAGGAAAGGTCTAAAGGTCATAATGGTGAACGACAACCCCGAGACAGTATCCACGGACTCAGATGAAAGCGATTTCCTCGTCTTCGATCCCGTCGACTTCGAGACCGTCAAGAACGTTGTCAACAACTCCACGGCAAAATATCTGATACCATGGTTTGGAGGTCAAAAACCTATAAACATCCTGAGGCGCATCCAACAGGAATTTGGAGAGAGAGTGAAGATATTGGGGACGAGTGTGGATTCGATTGACACGCTGGAAGTCAGGGAGAAGTTCGCAGAGCTGATGAAGGAGATGAACATCCCGTACCCGGAGTATCACTTCGCCTCGCTAGACTCGTTCAAAGAAGCGGTGAAAAAGTTAACCTTTCCAGTAATTGTGCGACCATCTTACACCATATCAGGTGCACACATGGCGATCCTGAGGTCTTTGGAAGAGACTGAAGATTACTTGAAGTTCCATGGCAGGTTTGTGAGAGAGTTCCTCGTGGAAAAATATCTTGAAAACTCGACGGAGGCCGAGATAGATGGAGTTTCGGATGGTGAAGGAGTACTGATACCGGGGATCATAGAGCACATAGAGGAGGCCGGGATCCATTCCGGAGATTCGACCAGCATCTTTCCATCCAGCAATATACCAAATCACATACAGGAGACCATGAAAGAATACACCAAGCTCATATGCAGGAGGCTCGGCATCGTAGGGCCCATAAACATCCAGTTTGCCATAAAGGACAACGTAGTCTACATCATAGAGATCAACCCCAGGTCTTCTAGAACATTTCCCTTCGTATCCAAGATATCAGGAATAAACATGTCTGAGGTTTCGGCCGATGTCCTGCTCGGAGGAAAGCTCCCAGATCGCTCAAGGACCAGAGGCTTGATCGGAGTAAAGGTACCCATCTTTCCCTTCGACAAACTGAAAGGTTCAGATGTGGTATTGGGGCCAGAAATGAAGAGTACCGGTGAAGTAATTGGTATAGGGAAAAACCTGAAGGGAGCATTGTCTAACGGTTATAAGGCAGCTGGATACGACATATCAAGAGAGGGCGTTATAGTCTCAATAGCCTCGAAAAAGATCAACGAATTCTTAGGTATAGCTAAAATTATTAATGACTCGGGTAAGGTAATTTATAGCACCGAGGGGACACACTATCGCCTTGCAAAATACGGTATCAACACCGTACGAATTAAGAAGATTTTTGAGGGAAGCCAGAATGCAATGGACCTATTAAAACTTGGAAACATTTCGGGGGTAATCAACATACTCTCGGATAATTACAAGTCTGAGGCAGACGGAAAACTTATGCGGAGGGCGTGTTACGAACGGAGAGTTCT
>CAYMKC010000030.1:0-13034 GCA_964391105.1 uncultured Thermoplasmatales archaeon | reverse complement strand
CGGGGCTATTTGGCTTCTAGAAGCTGTATTTTCCAAAGTGACGAAGCCCTTAGTTGCTATTCCAAAAATATCGCTTAAGAAAATGGAGGAAGCCGTCAAGTTAGTAGTCCCAACATTGAAAAATAAAGGTATACCGCATTTCCCCATCTCTTCTCATTTACTAGCAATTGTGAAAAACCGACGAAGACTACCTCTTCTTTTATTGAGATCAAGAAGCTTGACACACCTGTGATAAGGTGGTGAAGCTTATCTAGCCTGCGCCTACTGACTATGTATTTGATCGATTAGGCCAATTTCTGCGCTATTCATCTTCCATCCAAGAGAACCTATAATCTCCTTCATATGCCCGAGATCTTCCGTCTTAGGAATTGGGATGACACTCTTCTTGCTCATCAGAAAATTTAGTGCCACCTGGATCGGTGTCCTTCCAAGTTTCTTACTGATTTCTTTGACTTCCTTTATTTTAGAAGATTTTCCTTTTTCAATTGGCGTGTACGCAACCACTGTCATACGGTTTCTATCGCAATATGGAATCACGTCCTTTTCAATACTCCTCTCCACCAAGTTGTACTTGACTTGGTTACAAACTAGCTCTGTCGAGCTCGTGGAATTCCTCGCTTCTTCCATCTGATCAACTGAGAAATTGCTTACGCCGATGTATCGAGCGAGGCCCTCTTTATGGACAGATTCAATATTCTTTACCTGTTCGGGTATTCTCAAAGTATCGTGGGGCCAGTGAATGAGAATAAGGTCGACGCTATTTATTCCAAGTCTGTTTAGCGAACCTCTTGCAGCCTTGAGCGTGCTTTCCTTTGTGGCAAGATTCTTTGGCCAGACTTTGGTGGTTATGAATAGCTTATCTCTTCCCACTTTCTTTATTATTCCACCAACAAAATCTTCCGTGTTGTAAATCTCTGCTGTATCGATCAGGTTAATTCCTCTCTCAATAGCATAAATGAAAGCTTCCTCTCCTCTCTTGTAATTGCTTATTCCATACGTTCCAAGTCCAAGTGCCGAGACCTTCTCTCCAGTCCGGCCCATCTCCTTGTACTCCACCTTCGGGAAGTCACTCTCCATGAAGCTTGGAATCAATCTGCAATTAAGAAGTTTGGTTGACTCTAAAACAACAAGTTGAATCCCGCCCGAGTTTCTAGACAGGAAAGTCGATAGGGTAGTTAACTAAACTAAAGAAAGTTAATTACTTAGTAGGCATCGACCAACATGAATGCAGACAATCAGATCGTGATAGCAGGTGTCGGAGGTAGCCTGAGGAAGGGATCTTACAGCCTAAAGGTGCTAGAAAAGGCCGCACATCTTATGCCAGATGGTTCAATACTTAAGATAGGAGATATTTCCAAAATTCCAGTTTTCAATGCAGATTATTTGAGAGAACCGGATGCCCCGGTTTTAGAATTCAAAAAGCTTATCAATGACTCAGATGGGTTTCTTATAGTCACACCAGAATACAACTACTCGATTCCCGGTTTCTTGAAGAATGCTATAGATTGGGCATCGGTTCCCAACAACGTGTTTGTAAAGAAGGTCGGGGCACTGATGAGTTCGTCTATTGGTATGACGGGGGGAGCCCGTGCCCAGTATCACTTACGGCAGACTTTTGTCTACTTGGATTCCAGAATAGTTAACAAACCAGAAGTCATCATCAGTTTCGTGGATAAGAAGATAAACGACAAAGGGGAATTTGCCGATGAAAACGCGGAGAAGTTCATGCGGGATTTGCTGAACAATCTTGTTACCGAGGTGAGAGCTCAGAAGTCATTGTAGCAGAAACTGATTACTGAAGAAACTATGGGAAGTGAAGCGAAGGAATATAATACAAAATGCCAAGGAAGATTATCAGGAAGACAACAGAGAAGTAAATGTGAAGAGAAGTGAAGTTAGCGGTTAACATATCCAAGAGATTTCTCTTCATGTTCTTTGAATTCATCGCAATCTTCGTCAGTCTTACTGCCCAGGGTATTGTCAGTAACGCTCCAAGGATGGGGAAAAGTCGTGGTTCAAGGATAACTGCCGCTATGAACAGAGGATATGAAGCCCAGATCAGAGTTACATAGTATACAAGAGATCCCCTGTCTCCGAGATAAAGGGCTACCGTTTTCACTCCGGCCTCTTTGTCGTCCCTGATGTCCCTCCAGTTGTTTCCGTGTAGTATTGCGACAATGATCATACCCAGAGAGAACGAGATAAGAAGTTCGGGAATCCCAACGTGACCCCCCTGTAATACCAGAGATCCGAGGAAAATTCCCGGTCCAAACGCAAGGAATACTGCGAGATCCCCAAGTGCTATTCTCTTCCACCCGAATTTTGGCATACCATATATCAACCCCGCAATGAGGCCTATGATCACGTAAGGTAGAACGACAGGTCTCAGCACGATG
Organism: uncultured Thermoplasmatales archaeon; assembly: GCA_964391105.1. Taxonomy (GTDB): domain Archaea; phylum Thermoplasmatota; class Thermoplasmata; order Thermoplasmatales. The sequence continues at coordinate 10,638 of CAYMKC010000030.1, read as the reverse complement.
AGGTATATTCCAATAGCGAGTCCAACTATGAATACAGACGTCGTGAATTGCAGAAACTTGTTGGTTGGAATCAGTCTGTCTATCAACACTCTTGCACCAGCGGAACCCATCCCCTCCGGCTTGTCCGTCTTTAGCTCGAAATCAAAATAATCGCTGTAGGCATTGAAGGCCCCATGCACTAGAATTAGTGCAGCTACAGATAAGAGCAAAAGGTAAACATTAACTCTGAAAGAAAAGCTTACCTGGAATGCGAGGAGTGCTCCAAATATGAGTGAAGTTACGCTCTGCTGGAATGACCACGGACGCAGCGCTCTCCAGTACCGAAAGGTCTTCTTCTCCGTCAGTTCTTCCGCCCTAAACTTGTTGTCCGTCTTCCTAGGCTGTGCCCTGAAGTCGCTAAACCTCACGTTATCTGGCAACATCTTTGCAATGAGGACGTGTCCTGACTTCACGAAGAGGGCATCTTCTGGCACCTTGTAAAGTAGAGTTCCTCTCTCCTTGTGGAAGTCTCTGGGTTCTCCAAGAATCTCAACTTTACCTGTGCCCTGAATAAATACATCGGGCGCGTCGAAATCCATAGTGAATACGACGTTGGCATTCTTCTGGATGTTCTTGAGGGTGAGGCTGCCTTTCTCTACCAAGAATACTATCCCTCCTTCTAGGGCGTAGAACACTTTGGCAGACCATAGACTCTCTCCGGTGCTCGATACGACCATGGTTCTGCCCTTCCTCAACAGGTCCAGAACCTCATTTTCCATTGAGTTGTTATTTTAAATGCGTATAAATAACTTGACTAACCGTGCGCCACTTTAACCGTTCACGGCTCCGTTGTGATCTATCTACTTAAGCTCCCCTCTGAAAATCTTGTCGTATATGTTTTCCTCCCCCTCGGTCCTTGTGCTCAGTATGTTTTTGATCTTCAGGTCGTTGATGTGCCAGTAGTGTATTCTCCAGGTTTTGCCCTTCATCAAGGTTATGTCTTCACTGCTCGTTGAGAGTATCCCAGTCTCCTCGAGGGTGTAGAAGACGTCTCTGTCTTGCTGAGACAGAATGTTGTCTACAAGAGTGTCTTCAAAACCAAAGAAGCTAAGAACATAGTCTGCCAGTTCCTCAATTTCTTTTTGGTTCATTCCAGACGGTTTGAATATTACGTTCAGGGCTGTAACCAGCTCTTCCCTCTTGATAACCGTCATCTAGATTTCATGGTTTAAGTTCACGTTATATTAATAATTATGTTAATCGCACAACAATACTTCAGAACCGGTTCGGAGCAGTCACCTAGAAGTAATTCTCATTTAGAATTTATCAACTCTTTCTTGAGGTTCTCTATTATTGCCACATTCCTCGGGTCTACTCCCCTCTTCTTTGCCAGGAAGTACGAGATGTAATCTCCCTTGTGGATAAGCGTAAACACATTCGAGAACAATGAGGTACCATCTCCCTCAATCTCTCTCATCTCAGTCTTGCAGAGCTTGGAAGTGATCCTGATTCTATCGGCGATCTCTTTCCCTAGTTGTTTGTGCGTCAAAACGAAGAAGTAAAACTCATCCTTGCGGTACGTGTTCTCCAAGGCCATAGTATCGTTGTGGTTCAGTTCAGGGAATGAAGTCGAATATGCAAGTACCTTTGCATTCTCGTTGAACTGCGTTTTCCACCTATAAGCAATGGCATCAACCCCTGGAGTTCCAAATATAACGGGAATCTTTTTGTTTGAAAATATCTCGTCCGCATATTTCTGGGCAGGGTCAAGGTACATGTCCTCGCTCATCAGGAGCTTCCTTGCCATCTCTACCTCAGCATCGTCCACCAATCCGAATCCTTTCAAGAGAGGCATTGTAAGGTACCCGACCGCGGACCTCGGTTGGAACCCCCCGGGAACAATGACGCTGTCATTCACCAGTTCCGACAGCTCCCCCCCTGACGTGATTGCCCGAAGTTGGGCGCCCTGCTCTTTTGCCTTCATCGTTGCCCTGAGGGTCTCTTCAGTATTTCCAGAGTAGCTTATTGCAACGAAAAGGGTTTTGGAATCGACGAACTCGGGTATGTCGTACGAACCAACTATACTCACTGGTTTTTTGGAGTAGAAATCGTGGAAGATCTTACCAGCGATTCCCGAGCCACCCATCCCCGCAATAACGATGTTATCGATCTCTTCTGGAACCTCTATCCTTTCTTCGAAGGACATCTGGTCCTTGAGGGAGATGATTTCTTCTATGTATTCCATTGTTCATCATGGAATTTTAGGTAATTAATAGATGTGCACACCTGCGGAAGGCAAGAATATTAGAATTTCAAGTTGGAGACGGGAAAACCCCTCTTCTCCATCTCTTCGCTGAGGATCCTGAGCGATTCCATCTCTTCATCCGACATCTTTAGGGTATTCTTGTTGATGAACTGGAACATCACCCTCTTGAGCAACTCTACGTTCTCAACTCCATACATCATCGCAATCTCCTTGATCGTCTCGGACGAATTGGTGAGTCCGTACTTTACCGAAGCATGTATGGCCCCTTCCACGATACCCCTGAGTTCCTTTGATGACTTTCTGATCATTCCTGAATATAGTGGGAAAGGAAGATCCTTGGCAAGGCTGCTCCACTTTCCGTACAGATCTATCTTTGGGATGCCGGTCTGACCGCTCATCATTGCTATTCTGGGCTCCATGATCCTGGGAGATCCCTCCCCTCTTCTGACCTCCACACCTTTTAGCAAAATTTTGGCGTAGTACTCTGAAACAAAATCCCATCGGTCGACGAATAGCTCGTTGTGCTCAGTTTTGTCTGAAAAAATCTGTGGTCCTGAGAAGTAAGAAAAGATATTTCCGGCTCGTAGAAACAAATAGTCGTGCGAGTTCATGATCGCAATGGGCGCCGGGACAAAGGCTACGTCGGAAGTGACCTTTTCCTCGAATTCCGAAACTGGTTCGCAACGAAATTTGGGGTATGATGTGAACTTGTCAGAACACAACCCCCTGAGTATGAAGTGATATTCTGGGACGTCTGGAAATATTATTTCCACTGAGCATTGCTATGCAATTTAACCTCTAATAACCTTTCCCAATACTCAGAGAAATGTTTTAACTTTGTTAACCATAAAGAACAGAGTTACCATGGATTTCAAGCTCCCAGATGATGCCACTGCCATACGAGACCTTGTAAGAGAATTTTCCCTGAAAAAGATTGAGCCCATATCTTCAAAGATCGACAGGGAGGACCAGTTCCCGATCGAGATATTCAGGGAGATGGGGAAACTTGGCTTGCTCGGGCTCACGATCTCGCAAGAATACGGAGGAGCTGGTCTCGACTATCTCACTGAGGGAGTCGCCCTGGAGGAGATATCCTATTTCTCAGGGTCATTCGGGCTGTCGTACGGTGCCCACAACAATCTTGTCGTGGACAGTCTGTACAGAAACGCGAACAAGGAACAGAAGGAAAAATATCTTCCCGGTCTTGTTTCAGGGGAGAACATTGGGTCCCTGTGTCTCACAGAACCGGGTGCTGGATCGGACGCGCTCGGGGGAATGAAGACCACTTACAATCATAGTGGAAATGGCTATGAAATAAATGGATCGAAGACCTTCATAACGAATGCACCGCTTGCAGATGTTTTCCTCGTATACGCTAGGAATGGGAGGTCGTATTCTGCATTCATACTCGAAAGGTCCGATGGGGTTGAGACGACCAAGAAAATAAAGAAGATGGGAATGAGGGGCTCGCCAACGGGAGAAGTTGTTCTCAGGGAAGTAAGGATAGGGAATGACAGGATCGTGAAGGGAGAGGGTCATGGAAAGGAGATTATTTACAATGGTCTGAACGCAGAACGGGCAGTACTTGCCTTTGGCCCGATCGGAATTGCGAGGAGGGCACTGGACGAAGCAATCAACTATAGCAACCAGAGGGAACAGTTTGGAAAGAAGATCGGGGAGTTTGAACTGATACAGGAAAAGTTAGCGTACATGTTCACGAGACTGGAGGCGGCGAGGTTACTTGCCTACAAGGCGGCTACATTGGTCGGAGAGAAGATATCGGATCCTTCGTATGCCGCGGCCTCCATAATGCTTGCATCGGAAACGGCTACCCAGATTGCCAAGGAGGCGATCCAGATATTTGGTGGAGTCGGCTATACCGAAGACTATCCTCTTGAAAGATACCTCAGAGATGCAATCCTATACGAGATCGGAGCAGGAACGACGGAGATCAGAAAGATTGTCATCGCAAAGTCGCTACTCAAGAAGTGAGACCGGACAAGAATTCACGCCCGAGAGATACTCCACGTTTGACAGAAAATTCTTTGCAGAATCGTTGAATTTAACAACTAAGTAAACGAAAATTCTTTAATACTAAGTATCATCATAAACAAGTGATACTATGGCCGAAAAAGATGTTATCGCCAGAATGATGGATAGGCTGGACGAAAGACTAGGATTTGATACTGCGTATGCACACTGTGACTTCCCCTGTGGCATCTACGACCCCCATCTTGCGCAGCTCTCTGCGCTTACCGTTGTAAGAATGGTCGATCTGATAAACAACATACCAAAACCGACAGCAAGCAAGCCAGAGGAAATTATGGACTACGCTCACGACGTAACCAGGGCGGTAGACATAAAGGAGAAGCACGCCGAACTCTGCAAGCACGAGGTAAGAATAATCTGGGGGGATTACATAAAACCAGACCACGTTAAGATGCACCCCGAGCTCCACGAAGTAGTGTGGAACATCATGAAGTACGGGAGTAAAGCCAAGCAGGAACCAGACAGGGAGGCGGCGATAAAACTGTTGAACGAGGTAAACAAGTTCGCGGAGATATTCTGGGCAACAAAAGGAATAAAGACAAAGAGGGCTAAAGCACCCTACGAGCCCAAAGAGGAAATGGTCTATCCGGAACTATAAATGAAGAGTCCTCTGTTCGTTCTAAAGATCAGCGGGAATAGCATGAAGCCTTATGCTAGAGACGGTGACTATGCTATTTCCACACGCCTGCTCCATAAACCGCGAATCGGGCAGGTCATGGTCTTCAGGAGCCCAACCGACGGAATGAAGCTCATCAAACGAATCAGCAGAATCGACAGCTCAGAAGAAGGGAGCAGATATTTTGTAGAAGGAGATAACAGGACGCGGAGCAATGATAGCAATTCATTTGGTAGTATAGGCAGAGGTGATATTCTGGGAAAAGTTCTCTTCATCGCTAGAAGACGCACCACTAGGTGAACATTGTTCCGTCTCATTAACTACTATTAAACTCACTGCCCGATAGGAGGGGCCAAGGGGCAGTGAGCAATCGTCTAACTAAAATTAATATATCTACATTTCTACGTTTCTGACGCAAAATTCAGCATTTACAAGGGCCTGATCGCACTCATTTACTCCTGGAGATGTTAACGTCTGCAACCTCGACGTACGGAGACTTGGTGTGCATGGTCTCATCCCACCACTTCACCTTCCTTGTCTCCCTGCTTATGCCCTCGATGTTCTTGTACATATTAATAAGGGAATCGGATATCCTTATCCCCCTCCAGCTCTCCTTTATCTCTCCGTGTTCTATGAAAAATATCCCATCCCTCGGGATAGTCGAGAGCACTCCTTCCCTATAGTCCTGGAATCGGGTATACCAGGTATTGTTTATGAAGAGCCCGGTTCTTGTAGAGGCGATCATGTCGTCTACGTCTTCATTTCCCGGTTCTACCGATATCTGCCATGGACCTGGGCTGACAATGCCCGCATTGCCTGTGCTCTCCACTCCGAACTTCTTGGCCGTGGAGAAGTTGTGAAGAAAACTCTTGACGACACCCTTCTCTATCACCGGTGTTTTCCTGGTGGGGGTCCCCTCATCATCAAAGCTCTTCGAGTAGAACATGGAGTCATCGGAAGGGTCATCATAAAGAGTGAATGAGGTGCTCCCTATTCGTTCACCCATCCTATCCGCAAACACTGACATTCCAGAATCGATCTGAAACGCAGATGCCATCGGAATCGTGTAGGAAACGATCGATGCAAAGCACAGCGGACTGAAGATGACGGTATACTTTCCCTCCCTCCCCTCCTTCACATTGCCTACTTTCCTAGCTAGGGCAAGCACTTCTTCTCCCTGACCGAGGAGCTCGGGAAGTTCATCGTCGGTGGAAGTGGAAATCGATGTTTGCACAGGGTAATCACTATCATCAAAAGCCCTAGCCACAAACTCCACTCCGAACAGCCTTCCCGATCCGCTGTTGAAAGGAGTCCTGATCTCCTCCTCAACCTCCTTCTTGTAAAATACACCACCAATCCGCTTCACAAAGGGTTTTACCTCTTCTATGAAGTCATTAACGAGTCTCTGTCCCTCAATCTCCTTGAGCTTTTGATCCTTCATCTGTTTTTTTCTGTAAGTGTACTTCTTGTCGTTTAGGCTGATGAAGTCACCATTCTTTTCTATTTTATTCATCGCCTTCAGGGAGGCAGGAACGATCCTTTCCAGGTCCTTTTCATTTCTCAGCTCGAATATGAAGGTTCGTCCACTCTTTGCAAGAAAAACGGAGGCAGATTCCTTGTTCCATTCGTTGCTTATGTCTATCCTATTGTTTGAAAATCTGACCTGTGTCACTCTCGACCTTATCAGCTTGACAGCTGCCTGATCGACCTTTCTCTCGACGCTACCATAGATTTTTTCTATATCCAATCTAAATCACCTGACGTTCACATCTCTCAGACGTATGTGTGGTCCACCCATCCAGACATCAACCCCCTGCATTGGATCCCCCTTACCGCAGGTCCCTGCAGAGAATTCAAGATCTTTCCCGATTGCATCTATTGAGGAGTAGAAATTGATCGTCGTCGTTTCTACGACCGGTCTCCTTATTGGCTCCTTGATTTCCCCATTCTGTATGAGGTAGGCCTCCCTCCCAACGTACTTCTCGTTTAACCTGATGTCGTCTATGTTCCACTCGGTGAAGCTCTTCATGTAGACCCCCTCTTTCACATCCTCAAACAATTCGTCACGACCATGATCCCTGGGTTCTATGAACGTGGTACTCATCCTGACAAGAGGCTCTCTGTCCCAGTCTGAAGACCTAGATGCCCCGTTGCTTTCTTCACCCAATCTTCCAGCACTCTCCCTGTTGCTTAGGAACTCGTTTATCAGACCATCCCTGTAGAGGTATCTCTTCCTCGCTTTGACACCATCCCGGTCGTACTTGTAGTAGCCGAAGCTGTGCTCAAGGGTAGGGTCGTCTACAAGGTTGACGATCTCGGAACCAACTCTCCTTCCCCGGTCGTTCTTCTTTATGAAGGACTCACCTGCCTGGGCCATCTCCCTTCCTAGTATCCTGTCGGATTCCGTCGGATGTCCGGCACTTTCGTGTGCTACTATTCCCGATATCTCGGGACCGGCTATAAGGTCGTACTTCCCATCCTTTATCTTCTTTGCCTTTGCTGCGTTCTTGAGCACGTCGGACTCGTGCTTCAACCTTTCATCAAGCCTCCACGCGTCAAGCGCCTCGTATCCCCCAGAATAGCCGACTTCAACTGAGCCCTGCTCGAAGCTTCCGTTCTCGATGAATCCGATCATAGAGTAGAAAGATATCTTAGGAAGCCTAGACCTCAGCGACATACCCTCCGAATTCACGTTGATCTCTTCCTCGATGTTGTCACCGAGTGATAGTATTCTCATCGATATCTTCTCATCCGAGAGCAATTTATCTATCTCCTTCATCCACGACATTCTCTCCTCAAAGAAGAAGCTCTCAATTTCTTTTCTCTGTGAAACCTCCCAGGAGTCCTTGGTTGGTTTCTCCATCGAGAATTTGTTTCTTCCCTCCGTCTCCGACATCCTCACGGCCCTGTCTATCCCTTCTTTTATTGCGTTCCAATCTGGGATGTTTATTGATGAGAACGATATCGACTTGTTCAATACTCTGATTGCCAGACCCGAATCATCTGAAAATCCAGTGGCCGAAATGTTGCCGTTCTTCATCAGTACCACGTTTCTACGGGATGAGAAATATCTGACCTCGGCAAACCTTGCATTCTTCGACGCATAATCTAGGGCCTTGTCAACGAACTCTTCCATTTGATCGTCCCTCTCACTTGTAGGTCTTGTTCTTCCTGACCATGCTTTCGAACTGGTCCATTAGTTGCTTCACCGCCTTGAAAATATTCCAATCCCAGCTCCTGGAAAAGAATGTCTTCGACTCTGTCACCATCTTTCCCCTTATGGAATACTTGGTCTCTTTCCCGGTCTGGTTGTATTCTTCGACGTGCACGTTGATGAGCATTGGTCTCATCCTCCTGAACCTGGCAACGGACTTCGCACCCTTCTCTATGATGGAGTATAGTCTGTCGTAGACTTCCGGGTCCTCAAATTTCGCACCCGACAGGTTCACCAGTACTGTTTTATCAGCGGAACCCTTGACAATCTCGCTAAGTATGTCTCCCTGGCTTATGATTCCCTCCGGAATCATATCCTCGTTGACAACGGTGCAGATCCTGGCCTCGGTGTCTATCATGTTGTTCATGCAGGTAGAGAGGCTCTTGTCCGGATGTATCACCAAGGGTGAGACCATTACGTCCTTGACAGAAGGCACGATCTGATTCCTGTAGTACTGACCCTGTCTCATCCGCCCCCTCTCTTTCCAGAGCTCCTTGCTTATGTCGTTGATGTTAACAAGACCGGTAACTCTCCCCTCCTTGTCAACCACGGGTATGCTCGTCTCGTTTATCTCCCTCATCTTTCTCACTGCTTCCATGAGAGTGTCTTCTTCGGTTACGGTGATGGGGTCGCCTGACATTATGTCGGAGGCGAGCATGTTTGCAACTTCAGGGATCGAGTTGACAGAATGAACGATGTCGGTCGAAGTCACTATTCCGATTATCTTCTTCTTATCGAGAACGGGCAGTGCCTTCAATCCGCTATCAACCATTACTCTCGCGGCATCAGCGATTGATGCATTCGATGTGATGGAGGGAGTCCTCTCCATTATAGTCTTTATCTTGGTCGTTACTGGTATGGACTCCCTCTTGTACAGGAGGTTGTAGTCGAGCATACCGACGTAGTCACCCTTCCCATCGAGGATGGGAATGTGATGCATCTTGTTGTCGCTCATCTTTGCGATAGCGCTAGAGATAAAATCTTCGGTAGTTAGTGCTATCACCTTGGTGGTCATTATTTCGCCTACCGACACCATGATTATGGATTGATAAGTTGGTTAAGAATTTTTTTTAGTATTGGTAACCAAGATTTCAGGAACGATGTTCAACAGATCAGATACAAGATACCCGTCTCCAATCCTGTTGAAGGCAGTGAGACCGGCCTTTCCTATTATGAAAGAAGCCAGGAAGGCGGAGTGCAAGGGATCGACCTTTCTGGAAAGAAGTCCCGCAACCGCACCCGTGATGAGGTCTCCGGTTCCGCCCCTCGTCATGCTCTTGTGATGATAAGCTCTATTCTTTTTCAGAATCTCTCCATCCGTCACGATATCCACCTCCCCTTTCACGAGGACCGTGGCATTGATCCTGCTTGCCACTCTCCTCACGTTCTCCTCATCCGGATCGAGTCCAAAGGTAGACTTGAACTCTCCCCTATGAGGTGTCAGGACTGCCATTCCCTTGAAATCGTCGATCGATCTGACGGATTCGAGTGCGTCCGCATCAATCACCATGTACTTCTTCTCACCTAGAGCGTACTGGATTATCTTCGAAGCTTCGTGCAGCGCTATTTCTTTTTTCGAGATTCCCGGTCCTATCGCAACGGAGTCTGCCTTCTTGGATATTAGTTTCATCATTTCATAGTTGAATTCTATGTAGTCTATTCCAGATTTTTTGAGTATAGCGCCTTCGCAGTTCGATGCAATGTAACTATGGATGGAGGAAGGTGCGAACAGGTTCACCAGATCCGGTCCCATTCGAAGCGCAGACTGGGCCATATAGGTCGGCGCACCAAAATACGTCCTGCTGCCCCCAACCATCACACACACTCCGTTGTCTCCCTTGTGAGAGCTGCTTAATGAAGATGGAAAGGCCAACAGCTCTCCGGGACCTATCATATCTATGGATTCCCTGGGAAAGCCGACGTCAGCAACGGTGATCTTCCCGCAGTTTCTCTTATTCATACCATGTTTCTGAAACTGCATTGTGACGGTGTACTGAGGCAGAACACTGTGTTCACTGGGGAATCCAGAGGGAATATCGACTGAAACGATCGTAGCTTTTGTTTTGTTCATCCGGTCGATGAGGGAGAAGAAGGGTTCTCTCGGAATGCCGGAGACTCCGACCCCAAGGAGTGCATCGACCACAACGTCGTACTTCCCATCATCGAATTTCTTCACGATCTTGCCATTGTTCTGGACGAAAGCCTTGTATTTCTTATTGCACAGTTCGCTGCTTGGCGGGGATGCTGGAAAACACTCCACCGAGAATCCATCCTTAAGGAGTATTGAAGCTGCGGCGTATCCGTCACCGCCGTTGTTGCCACTTCCACAGACGATGAGTATTCTTCTCTTCCTGAGCGATCCCACAAGCTTTGCAACTGCCCCCCCAGCTCTATCCATCAGGTTTTCCATCTCAACGCCGGATGCTTCTGCATTAACGTCCAATATCCTGGAATCCAGGATGGTGTACATATCTTAAGTATCAATCGCTGATATTTACAACATTTCTTAGTACA
>CAYMKC010000029.1:0-13806 GCA_964391105.1 uncultured Thermoplasmatales archaeon | reverse complement strand
CCTAGCTGTTACGAGTGAATGAGGTCTGATACTTTCAATGACTTTCCATCTTTAAATATCTTGACATCGTCCTCATATGCTGTATCTATGACCAGACTCTTCCCCTTTGCAGTGGTGATAATCTTCCTGCGATACGAACGAACCAGCACTTAAAAACTTGACACAATCACCTAACGGACCTGAAGGTTAATTTCAACAGAACTCTCTTACCGAGCATTCTAGCATATCATTTAAGAAGTCTGTGCAAAAGAGGACAAATGCGGCAATGTAGAAAATTCTCAATGTATACTAAGTAATTCTTATATACTTCATACCAATGTGATGTTGTGACAGACGAAGTGAAGAGTAGAACCAATTTGCTAACTCCCACCATTATTCTCAAGGGAAAAGAGGTGCGAGATGGAGCGGGTGTTAAGATTTCGAGACTGTTTGGTTCCCCAAGGACCTTCGAATTAACTGACCCCTTCCTCCTGTTTGACTATTTCGGTTCTGATGACCCTGAGGACTATAAGGCAGGGTTCCCATGGCACCCACACCGTGGAATCGAGACTTTGACATACTTGTTGAAGGGGAAGGTGGAGCACGAAGACAGCATCGGCAACAAGGGTGTGATTCGCCCCGGGGAGATCCAGTGGATGACTGCGGGCAGCGGAATATTCCACCAAGAGATGCCAAGCTCCTTCGGGCAAGACAAGGCGATGCTAGGATTCCAGCTCTGGTTGAACCTTAGGAGAGCGGACAAACTTTCAAAACCAACATACAGAGGTATAGATGTCAATCATCTTAACAAGATTCAATCAGAGAGAAACGAGATCAAAGTCATTTCTGGGAGCATCCTGGGAAGGGACAATCCTTCAATGGAAAAGCACAGTTTGGATGTAAGCTATTTCGACGTAACGTCAAATGGTGGATTCCTGGAGATACCCAAACCCGAAGGTTTCACGTCCCTGATCATTCCTATGGAAGGAAATCTAGAGGCAAGTGGCGCCTCTCTGAACAAGTTGGAAGTCGCAGTTTTCGGCGCCGAAAAAGGCACGATCAAAATCGAAGGTGGGAATAGACATCGGTACATCTATATCTCGGGGAGAAGGACCAATGACAGAATCAGCTGGTACGGTCCAATAGTAATGAACGACTGGAGTGAAATAGAGGCTTCGCTCAAGGACCTGCAAAATGGAACCTTCATCAGAGACAGCAACCCCAGCTTTACTGCATCCTAGAACGAAGGAAGAGAAGTGCTATCTAGCCCTCTTCTATTGAGGACATATGAAGCTCCTGGTACCGTTTGATCTTGAAGAGAAATACAAGAAGATCGGGCGGGATATTATCGGCGAAGACAACATAATCTGGTTCCCAGAAAGCGGCAAAGCAGAGATTGTTCTTGCAAGGGGTAACGATTTTCCTAGAGAAGAGAATTTCAAGCTAATTCAGACCATAAGTGCAGGGACTGATCACATCGATATAGATTCCATACCAAGGAACACGTTGATAGCTAGCAATGCAGGGGCGTACTCCATTTCAGTTGCAGAACACGCACTTGCTCTGCTGCTCGAAAGGGCAAAGAAAATATCGACTTTCGAGGAGGAAACGAGGAGGGGCATATTCGAGCCAAGAACCACGAAGCTACTCTTCGGAAAGACCATTGGAATCATAGGTTATGGAGGCATAGGTAGTCGAGTTGCAGCCATTGCCAAGTCATTCGGCATGAGGGTGGTAGCCATAGGAAGGGGCTTCCGGGATTCTAATCTGGATGAGTTTCTGGAGATTGAAAAACTGGATAAACTGCTTGAGGAATCAGACGTTATTCTCATTTCTATTCCCCTAACAAGCAGGACTGTCGGTATGATAGGGGAGCGTCAGCTGAGTCTCGTTAAGAAGGACTGCGTGATAATCAACGTGGCCAGACCAGAGATTGTGCAGAAGGAGGATTTGCTGGATTTCCTGAAGAAGAACAAGATGGCATCGTACTTGACCGACGTCTGGTGGGGAGAACCAAGGCTAGATGGTTCTAATCTCGAAAATATTGTTGTCACTCCACACATAGCTGGAGGGCTTTCTGGAGAGGTCATGGAGATAGCCTTTAGAAGTGCTTTTGAGAACATCAAGAGATACATTGATGGGAAAGAGCCGAGCAACCTTGTGAAGAGGGAGGAGAGCCTCTTCTTTGACAGGGCCAAGATTGGTGTTTAGACCTAAAGTTATGTACAGGAATTTCTGATCGGGGTATCATCATAAAGGCTTTTTAGTGTTGTTTGTTGGGACTGCATGACCCATAGTAATTTGACCAAGGTCAAAAGACATCCAGAGAGGGGCAGTTACGACCGGGAGTTGCTATTGAATATTCTTGAAAACGGTCTTGTTTGTCAGGTCGCTTTCCAGGTTGAAGGTCAACCTTTCGTTATTCCTATGGCCTATTATAATGATTCAGAGTACATCTACATACACGGAAGTCAGGTCGCGAGAATTACAAATACACTGCGGACTGGGGTGCCAGTAGCAATATCGATTCTGGAGCTTGACGGACTGGTCGTTGCAAAGGGACTCGCCGACAACTCCATGAACTACAGATCTGCCATCATATACGGGAAACCAGTAGAGATCTCCACGGATGAAGGGAAGCTCGAATACTTCGAAAAGTGGATAGATCACCTGATGCCTGGGAGAAAGAAAGATACCGCAATGCCCAACGAGGATGAGCTGAGAGGAGTGGCTGCATTCAAAGTCAAACTTGAACAGTTTTCCGTAAAGGTAAGAAAGGGCGGGCCCTCTGAGGCAAGGAAGAATCCAGAGATCTGGTCCGGCGTCATACCCATCTCCTCGAGATTCCATTCACCCACATTTGCATCCAGCCCTGATTCTCCTGAATATGTTAGGTACCTTATAAGGGAAAGAAACAAAAACAACGAAGGAGTTTCCGAGTAGAGCCAGAAATCACTGGTTCTGATCCTAGCTATCTAGCGCCTCTCCTTCAGCCACTTGAAAATCTCTTTGTAAAACTGTTCCAAGTGCTTCCTCTCCCTGAAACCGTGTCCTTCCCTAGGAAAGAGCAACAACCTCACATCCTTTCCTTTATCCTTCAGAGCCCTGTAGAATTGATAGTATTGCCCCACTGGAACGTACGGGTCTTCTATTCCATGAGCAAGAAGCACTGGGGTTTTCACATTCGCCGCATACCAAAGGGGGGAGAATTTCAGGAACTTGTTGAACTTGTAAGGGTCCTCGTTGTAGTGTATCCTGTCCCAAGTCGGAAGGTTGCTAACACCGTGGAAGCTGATCCAGTCGGATATACCGAACAGAGAAATCGACCCCTTGAAGATGTCTGTCTGGGTAATCGCCCATGCAGACATGAAACCGCCATACGATCCGCCCGTTATGAAAATGTTGTTCTTGTCCACCCCTCTTTTCTTGACAAGATAGTCTATGCCAGTTAGGATGTCCTGAAGGTCCATCCCTCCCATGTCACCTAGGTTCAGTTCTGCATATTTTCTGCCTCTTCCAACGCTGCCCCTGTAGTTTGGAAGGAAAACGGAGTATCCGTTCGCTAGAAAGATTGTGGTGTTTCCAATGAAAGAGTCTACTGAAGAACCCGTTGGGCCACCATGTACAGAAACCATCAACGGAGCCTTCTTACCCGCAGATCTGAATATTCCAGTTACCTCTAAGCCATCTGATGATTTCCACGTGATCCTCTCGGAATCATAGGACTTGCAACCCCTGATCTGCCTATTTATTTCGGTTATCCGCTTTTCCTTCTCGCCTTTGGTGTCAATCAATAGTACCTCATCCGGTTCCTTTGCGCTTTCAAAGGACAGCGCCACTTTTCCATCGGCATATGAAAAAGAAGGCGACCATGGTCTGTAAACAGAACCGTACTTGTTCCAGAGAACCTCTCTCTTGTCCTCATTGAATATCGAGAGCTTAAAGGTTCCATCGTTGTTTGAGAGTGCATAGAATTCTTTGTCGTTCTTCCATCTCATTTCGGTGTAGCTCTCTAGATCGCCTTCAGTAAGGTCCACTGACTTGTTGTTTCTAAGATCTATTCTCACTATGTCTCCAGAGTTTACACCACGGTCGCTCCACAGCGATTCGAGGAAGAGTAGTCTCTTGTTATCCGGTGATAGCCTTGGTTTGGCTACCTGCCTATCCTTCTTTGAGTAAATTTTCTTGACATCTCCATCCTTCAAGTCTATAAGAGAGACGACAGCATCGTACCACGACCATTCGTGGGGAAACCTAGATGTTACGGCCGCAACAATACCATTATTCGCGTCAAACTCCCATACCTGGGTACCCTTCGTAATCCTCTTAAACCCGGAACCCGGTTCAAAGGTCCAGAGCGAGTCGAATCTAAGTTCTTCCTCAAAGAAGTAGCCATCCCCTCCCTTCTTTTTTTCCTCCTCCTTTGGATCTCTGTCTTTGACCAGCAGAATCAGAGATTTGTCGTCCAACCACTGGAGCCCTTCCGCGGTTCCTTCGATCACCACTTCCTGCCCAGATTCTTTTACAAAATCGTGTATGAAGAGCCTGAATTCTTCGTCCTTCTTAGAGAGATAAGCCAGCTTGTTGCCGGCGGGACTAATCTTTGGATAGAAGTTAGACCAACCCTGTTGCGAGAATGACCTCTGCTTGCCATCTCTGAGCCATTTGACAATTATTTCTGTGGCCATTTCCTCTTTGAAGTTCTTGTATGCCATGGAAATTGTGAACGCGATCTTGGATCCATCCTTGCAGTAATCGATCTCTGATGCGTATCTAGAATTCATTAAGTCTTCCAGCGAGTGATCGTGAAGTTTTTCCATTATGATGACCTCGTAGTTTGAAAACATCAGTCTCGTATTAAGATTTGCGAATACTTCGCGTGAGTAGAGATCACGATCAGGTATAAATTGGAATTCCGCAAAGGAACTATTGAAGTTCCACTCGGACCGGATAACGTAGACCTTGTTACCTTGACCTAAAGTCCTCGGTAACGCTGTCTCTGAACCGTTTGTCTTCTGTGTAATCTCTAGCGGTGTCGCTCAGTACCTCGATCATATTAAAGAGGGCTTCCTTTGCTTTTGTTCCCCTCGCCGCCTCCAGGGATTCCCTTGAATGCCACGGAGTCCCTGGCGGGGCAATCTGGAAACCCACTTCTAGAGCTGGTACCACCTGGGTTACGTTTGCAAAGTCTGTAGATCCCTTAGGGAGCTGACCGAAAGTCTCCTCTATAGGAGGACAATCGAATCCCCTCTTGATGATCTTTTCTCTCACTCTGTTTGAGAGGGTCGGATTGAACTTCGTGGTCGAAAATAGCTTCCCTATCTTCTTAACAGAATAGGTGGTTTCTGTGGCAATTGCACAGCCCTCAATTATCTTCAGGAATCTAGCTACCAGTTCGCGGTGATAATTGATATCTGATGACCTAATACCGTAAGTCAGAACGGCTCTCTCTGGTGTAACATTAGATGCTGTTCCGCCCTCTTTTATCACCCCATGCATTACGAAGTTCGCATCACGCCTAACGTGTTGTCTCATCATACTTACTGCATTGTATGTCAGTATAGCGGCATCCAGAGCACTCCTGCCGCTGTTCGGGTTCGCTGCTTCGTGAGCTGCCATACCCTTGAATGTGACCTCAAAATCCTGAACGGCCAGAGACTGGTCTCCGACGTTCCACCTGTCTCCGGGATGGGAACCTAGGACGAGATCGACTCTCTTGAATACACCTTCATCGACCATTGTGATTTTGGATCCTGCCCACTCACCTGATCCCTCTTCGTCAGGAGTCCCAAAAACAATGATCGTCCCGTTTGAAATTTTTTCGGCGGCACTAATTGCAGAAAAGACGGCAGAGGAAGCAATCAGATTATGACCGCAAGCATGACCGATCCCGGGTAGAGCATCGTACTCCGCCAGGAACGCAATTGAAGGTATTCCATTCCCGATAACCTTCTCTGCCTTGAATGCAGTTGTGATGCCCATGAAGTTTTCTGTTACCCTGAAACCGTGTGACTTAAGTACGTTCATAAGTAGCTTCGAGGACTCGAATTCCTTACTTCCAATCTCATTTAGCTCATAAATTCGAAGAGCTAGCTTCCAGAAGTCAATTTCTTCTGGTGCCTCGAAACCGTTCACGAATTCACATACCAATCTTGATAAAAACGTTTAGCAGGATGCTGACACCTGTTTTGGTCTGTACCAATCTACACAAATGTTACAAAATATTAGCAGAGAACTCACATCCTTTAGAGGTGGGATGAATGCTAACAGCTGTATTCACGCGCGTCTTGGTATTTCGCCGATTCCGCATATGCCAAAAAAGCTTCGCAAGAGTCCGAATGAAGTGATTGCGGTTATCCCAGGTTATCTGACGTTGCACGAAATCAACGCTTTGAGGACGCAAGAACGACTAGCCAAAACAAGACCCGCATACCCCGATTGCGTGCAGACGGGGATGCACTCAAATGGAGCACTGATACCCATAGAGAGGCAACGCTCAGGCGATAGGCGACCCCAAAACTGATAAAATGGTTCCGAAACCCTCTCCGATAGCAACAGATGAGGAAGTGAAAGAAAACCAAAGAAGAACCCCTTCGATTTATAGGTGGGGGTAGGTCAGTTTGCATCTTTGTTCCTACTGCGACGTGTAGCCATGGTCCATTGTGATCACTGCACCGTTGATGGATGACGCTTCTGAAGTACATAGGAACATTACCATCGAAGCGATTTCGTGAGGTTCTATCAACCTCTTCACCGGTGAATTCTTCAATAGGACGTCTTCGACAACTCTATCTTCGCTAACTCCCCATGCCGCTGCCTGTGCCTTTACCTGACCCGTGACAAGATTTGTATTTACGTAAGAGGGTGCAATCGCATTACACGTTATGCCGTGAGGACCAGACTCTGCGGATATCGCCCTCGTCAATCCAACGAGAGCGTGCTTTGCCGTAATATATCCGGTCTTGAACGGAGAGGCTACCAGCCCATGTATAGAGGAGATGTTCACTATTCTACCCCACCCTCTGCTCTTCATTATGGGAAAAACATATTTTGAGAGAATAAACGGGGTGACCACCATAAGATCCATCATATCCTGAAACGCTTTTTCTGAAAACTCTTCAAGCGGTGATACGAATTGAAATCCAGCATTGTTTATCAGAATGTCGATCCCACCGAATCTCTCAATGGCTTCCTTGACGGCTCGTAATGAATTGGATGCTTGAGTGAGATCGGACTGTATGAACAGGACGTTCCTGTTCTCCTTAATGGACTCATCCTTTAGGTCTTTCTTGTCTACTATAACAACCCCGTTACCGTTAGAAATGAACGCATCTGCTATCGATCTGCCAATCCCTTCAAGTCCACCCGTGACTAGGACCACTTTGTCCCGCAGCACCAGAGTCTGACCTGTCACTCTGCAACCTCCCTAGACGAACCCCGCCGTGACTAGCCTGTTTATAACCTTGCTTCCGAAAGATTTGCCGTAAATCAATGCAAGCGCAATTGCCGCAAACAGTACTGCTGTAAACACTGTAACTACCAGCGCTATCGTTTCAAATCCGGCTTCTAGGGCGCCGAAGGAGAGAGCTATAAGGAAATATGCAGGGAGTATCGGGATGAGCGTACCCATTTGCCTCAGGTTGAACTGACCTGGCATCATGAGTTCCTCCCTTATTTGCATCGGGTAGAGGAAAGCCGACATAATCACCACTATTATGAGCATCGACGGTATTCCTACCAGTAGAAACAACCCAAAATTCAAGGCTTGTTCATTCCCTAGGTAGGCTAGCAGAAAATTTGCAATGGCTAAGGGTGCGAGCAGAGTAGCCATTGCAAGTGATTTCGCTACGAGTATATCTCTGAGGTATCGGGTCGGACTGCGCGTCATAAATCCCAGCCACAACCTCTCATTTCCAAGAATTCCCATCGTAAAGAACATTATGAAAATAATGGAGTAGAATGAAAAGATGAACATTACAACCTCCTGAGTGTGTAGCGGTAGCCTGAGGGAGTAGGCGAATAGATAAAAGTATATTGCCCCCAGGACAGAAGTTACAATAACACCCTTGTACAGCTTGAACCTGGCGGACCTGTATGCCCCCCCTCCTCCTAGAGAGTTCATCCTCCCCGAAACTTCGACTATGAAGAAATTCTCGGCAAGTATAGCCTTGGTAGGCGACATTCCGCTGAAACGCCTTACGTGCTTGACATTGCCGGATGAAAACCTCGTGAACGCCTTCATAAGGTCAAGGTCCACTCTCGATAGAGACCTAAATGCTAGGGGGACCGTTATGGCAGCGAGAATCACTGACGAGAAGACTGCATCTATAGGATGACCCGTGTAGATCGCTGCAGGCGTGATAGGAAAACCAAGAAATGTTGACAAGGTCCAGGCAGCGAGGATTATAGCGAGCAGTGCCCTCCATACCATTCTAAGGGTGTATGTTATCGGTCCAAGAGAAGTCATGGTCAAGATGAGTGCGGCAAAATCAACCAGGGCGTATCCCAAAATAGGCTTGAGGCTGGAGAACGAATAGGCAAGGACATAAATCGTTATTAGACCGAAGCTCAGAAACTGGACCACGAAGAGCGCTAGGGCCAATTCTGATCTCTTGATCGGTAGTGTGAAGAGGTAGTCCCTGTCGGATTTCAGTACAGCAATACCGCCGCTCATTATCGGAAGGACTGTGAAGAATGTAAGTATAGCTGGACCGTAATAGTAATACACCGACCCGGAAGATCCCGTTTCAGAACTTACGAATATAGCCCAAGCTAGCAAAACAAGCATGACTGCTAGAAGTTGCTTGGAGAACCTGGAAAGCAGAACAAATTTCAGGAGCTTATAGAACATCTGTCAACATCCTCGCGACGATGCGCTCGATTGGCTCTCCTTCCTTTCCCATCGTCTTTAGGTCCGTCAGGCTCCCCGTCCAGATCACAGAGCCTTTGGAAATCATCACAATTTTGTCCGTAAGTCTCGTAGCGACTTCCATAATGTGGGTCGAGACAAGAAGTGTGGAATTGAGACTCTTCAGCTGGTCTATGACGGTTTCCTGTGTGGGAATGTCGAGATAGTTTAAGGGTTCATCAAGGAAGAGGACCGAGGGCTCGTGTATTATCGCGAGGGCCATCGCGAGTTTTTGAACGTTCCCTCTAGACAATCTCCCCACCTTGGCCCTCTCGTATTCCCTCAGCTGCAGGGAGTCTAGGAGTTTATCTACTTTTTCAGAAACACTCTCTATGCCTCTCAATGCCCCGATGTACTCCAGATTTTCCCTAACGCTGAACGACCTGTATGGTGAAGCATCGTCTGGAAGGTAACCCATAATTCGACGTGCTTCTTCCGAATTTGGTGCAAATTCCCCAATCCTAGCTTCCCCCGAAGTTGGACTCAGGAGCCCAACGAGTATCTTCAGTGTGGTAGTCTTCCCTGCACCATTGGGACCAAGCAGTGCACATCTCTCTCCCGGTTCGAGCCTGAAACTGAGCCCCTTTAGGGCCTGTACTTCTCCATATTTCTTGGAGATGTTACTCAATTCAACAGACGGAGGGACGAGCGATTTCTCCACTACTTCACCCCCTCCGAAAAGTTTACTGAAAGGGGCCGCAGATTACAAGTGTGTATCTGAGTTTTAGTGATAGTCCGACCTGTTTCTTCAGGGTTGGACCTGTTCAGGGAACCCATAGCTACGCATTGAGGCCGACGATTTAACCGTTAGCACTTTCTATAATCCGAATAGACAGCTTTTGCCTTCATCTATTTGAGTTAACTTTGTCCTCTGTTCTTTCTGAAGGTTGCTCGAAGTATCAGTACTACCACCACCAAGACCGCGGCGATTATTATTAGGTCAGTTATCAGAGTCACAATCGGGAAGATCTTCTGCTTAAGGGGCATCAGATTTACGTTTAACAAAACGCTAGGGTAAGTTCTGGTTGTCACCGTAAGGTTGTGGACATAATTCTTGTATCCCGGAGCGGTCACCATGATTTCGTACTTCTGCCCGGCCAGGAGAGTTACCGTAAAGACCCCACCCACAGTAGATACATATTTTCCATCGATAGTCATTGTAGCGTTGTTTGGAGTCAGAAGCCCGGTAAAAGTTATGGAGTAAAGATTGAAGCTGATGTTGAGGAGATAACTTGAACCACTTATGTTGACTGTGCCAAAACTGGGTGAAGCCGTGTAATTCTCTGGTACATTGATTGTGTAAGGATAGGACCCGTTGACGACACTAATTCTGATCTGATTCAAAGCTGTTGGCTTGATGATTCCATCGAAAGCGATGGACCAAGTCGTACCAGCAGGGAGTCCACGTTCATAGAAGTCGATGCTGTAGAGCTTGGAAAAAGTTATCAGAGTGGTATTTGAGCCACCGGTAACTTTCAACAGCCCTGCAAACGGTGTCACCGTGAAGCCTCGAACGAGCCCTACCTGATAAACGTATGTTCCGTTTGCTTTTAGAAAAGTTATGGTGTTTGTCGCAGAAGTCTGATTTGTGGAGTTAAGACTGACGCTCCACTGAGTATCATTAGGCAGCCCTTGTTCTTCAAACTCTACTGGATATAATTTCTGACTCGAAGTGTTGTAATTGTGAAAAACGACCTCAGAGATCACGAACGACGTGTGGCTTTGCGAACATTGATTTACGACTGGTAAGGATCCTGCTACCGTGAAAAACGACAATGAAATGATGAAAATAATGATCACTGCTCCAAGCAACTCATTTTTTTGGATCATGGTTTTTATTGTTTGTAGTATCAATAAATTCGAATATTACACTTTCCATTGATCCCGGAACTCGCAATCAATAATTAGTTTCTGCCATCTTCCAGGTAACTATACACAATAGGATTTTCTGTCAACTTGTTACTTCTAGCCGTTCAAAAGTTTCACTCAAACGCGTTCCAATGGATAAATATCTATACCATAGCTATTATGACGTAAGGATGGCCGTAGAGAATAAACAACTCAAGAAGAACGCCGTTAGCTACATAGAGCTTATTTTTCAGTCGATATCGTTTACAGCCCCAGCTATTGCGGTAACCGCTACAATGACAGGAGCAGCTCTGTACGCATACGGTGCTCTACCTTTGACATACATTCTTGCATTTCTTGCCGTACTGTCTGCTGGATTTGTGATCTACGTCTTTTCCAGAAAGGTAGCATCCAGCGGAGGGTACTACAGGTACATAGAGAGAGGGTTTGGCAGTAGAGGTGGAGCATTCGGAGGATGGGTCTACATCCTTTACACCGTAATTGGGGCAACACCATTCATCTACTTCGAGACTGCCCTGGCTACACAGGTTGGCTTTGGGGTATTAGGGATTAACCTTCCGAGCTGGTCATGGTATCCCATAGGTATACTTGTTGCGCTCGCTGCTTTTGGACTCGCTTATTCCGGAATAAAGAACTCACTCAGGTACAGCGTCTATACTGGAACCATCGAAATGATTATTCTCCTTGTAGCAGCATTCTTCATTCTGTCCCATACGTCTCACCCTCTGAATGCCGCGGTATTCACGACAAAGTATTCACCAACTGGTTGGAAGGGAGTTGCACTGGGACTGGTATTCTCTTTCACATCACTCGCGGGTTGGGGGTCCATGACCTTCCTCGGCTCTGAAGCCAAATCGGCACACTTTAACATTCGCAGGGGAGTCATAGTGACCATAATCGTACTGGGTGCATTCTTCCTTTTCATGAGCTATGTCATGACGGTAGGATGGGGTCCGTCAAATATGTCTACCTACTTCAGCAACTTCCTGCCGGGGCTCATTTTGACGCTCAGGGATGGAGGAATTGTTCTCGCGATCATAATGTTTATATTCCTTGTGAACAGTGGATTTGTTGATACCCTGGCCATTATAAATGCAGGTTCCAGAGACCTCTATACCATGTCAAAAGATGGGATGCTTCCAAGCGCCCTTTCAAACACTCACAGAAAACACAAGAGTCCACACATCGCACTGGTCTACAACACGATAATAGGGATAGTGATATTCACTATCACTGGCTGGGTGTACGGTCCCTTCAATGGTTTCATCATAACTGGAGTCTGGACCGGGGCTGGTACCATCATTGATCACATTCTGCTTAATACATCTCTACCATTCTATTTCAGCAAAATCAAGGGTCTCAAATGGACTTATGTAGTAGTTCCAGTCATTGCAACCGTGATCTACCTCTTCGCGCTCTACGGGTCTTTCCTTTCGATCAGCATTTATGTCATAATAGCGGTGATATTCATGGTGATCTATCTGCTAGTCGGAGCAGTGTATTTTGCAGTCAAGAAGGGAATCAAAGTGGTACTGGAAGAGGGAGAAGAGGTTTGAAAGAAATCGATGGTTGGAGGGACGAAAACCTACACTCAAGATGGAGCGGTGAACTCAAACCGATAGCGACGATCTCAAATCACGAAACGCTAAGAATAAGGATTCCGGACTCGTCTACCAAACAGATCAGGGAAGACTTTACGGATGAAGGTCTGAAGACTCTTGACAACTCGAAGTTCGACTGGGCTG
This sequence comes from uncultured Thermoplasmatales archaeon, assembly GCA_964391105.1. Lineage (GTDB taxonomy): Archaea > Thermoplasmatota > Thermoplasmata > Thermoplasmatales. The sequence continues at coordinate 1,305 of CAYMKC010000029.1, read as the reverse complement.
TCGGTCCAATCTATGTAGAAGGGGCGAGTGTGGGTGACCTGCTCGAGGTGAAGATTGAAAATCTTGAGACGGCCAACTGGGGTTGGAGTGCAATCCTAAAAGATTTCGGACTTTTAAAGGGAGAGTTCGACGAAAAAATCGTTATATGGAAAGTAGCAAATGACTATATCACTTCAGCAAGGAAGGGGTTCCTGGAGAACATACGAATACCGACTAAACCGTTCCTGGGGGTGATTGGAACCGCACCGAAGAGTGGAGAATTCCCAATGATTCCCCCTCAGTATTTTGGAGGGAACATGGATAACAAGCTGATAGGTGTTGGTGCAAAGCTCTATCTTCCCGTGAATAGAGAGGGGGGGCTGATATCGTTTGCAGATCCTCATGCATCTCAGGGCGATGGAGAGGTCTGCGGAACTGCCATCGAGACGTCTGTGATATTTACCGCTTCAATCAGCGTGATAAAGAACAAATCTCTCAGTTTTCCACGGATCTTTAGCAAGGAAGACTCGCACGATGATCTGGTCGTAACCCAGGGATTCGCAGATGATCTGCACAAAGCGGCCAAGTATGCGGTGAGTGGAATGATAGAATACTTATCAGAAATTGGGTATAGCCGGGACGAGGGATACGTTCTTTGCAGTGTCGCAGGCAACCTCAGAATCAGTGAAATCGTCGACGAACCGAATTTCGGGGTTTCGATGGTCTTGCCTTCAAAGTTGCTGATCGGATCGCATTGAAAAATATTAGCGATTGACTCAAAGAGAATCCAACTATATAAGTAACATAAATGATCGCATTTTTCGAGTGATCTTAAGGAAGTACCGGGAGATGCGTCAAAATATCCACAAGGGAAAAGAGTGGTGCAAGATCGTTTGTGCACCGGGCTTACCATTAGGTTTTGGTAGGGTTAAGGAATAAACTGGATACCAAACGGATTTCGTTTGTTTCTGAAGTCTATGTTCCAACCCGTCGCAAAAAGAATCTTTGAAGCAACTACAATTGTTCCCGGGATTGCGTTTGCAGGCTCGTTTTCTGGAGTATGAGTGAAAGAAGCCCCAAGCGATATGCCAACGGATTGTACTCTGTCCGATTTGATTCTTCTGTCGTCCGATGCTACACTTCCGAGCCTCATTGGTATTTCAATCATTTTGCCAGTATCGTCTAGCGAGAGAACAAGCAACTAATACCTAATGACGAATTGATAGAAACTCCATCTACTCAATTCATTGAGAGTGCTTATTCTTGGGAAGCGCCCCGAACGGGATTTGAACCCGTGTCCCGAGCTCGACAGACTCGGATGATAGG
>CAYMKC010000028.1:0-14087 GCA_964391105.1 uncultured Thermoplasmatales archaeon | reverse complement strand
AGGATGGAAAGGAGATTTCAGAAATTTCGCAGGAACCAAAGGAGCATCTTTGTCCCGACTGCGGGACGGTTATGGACGTTGTTGGCCAGGCCGACCTGATAGAGGAGTACATTGAGAAGGGGCAGAACAGCGATTCCAAGATAGAGCTGGTCAGCGACGAATCCGATGAGGGATCTCTGTTCCTCAATTCGTTTGGTGGTATAGGTGCCATACTGAGGTACAGCTGATTGGGCAGTTCAAAATACTCATTGCTTTTTCTCTCCTCAACGAGCAGGAAAAGATCGAAATCCGTCACAGTAAATGTTAAAATTCCAGCTTGGATATTGGGGTATGTCTCCAGATCCTAAATACGTCTACAGTTTCGAAGAAGGCTCAAAGGACATGAAACATCTTCTAGGTGGAAAGGGTGCGGGTCTGGCCGAAATGACAAGGATCGGCCTGAACACGCCTCCAGGTTTCACCATCACAACGGAGGCATGCAACTATTACTTCCTGAACAACAAACTGCCTCCGGGTTTATGGGACAGCGTTGTTCAGTCAATAAAAACGCTCGAAAACAAGACCGGCAGGATGTTTGGCGTCGGACCTAAGATACTATTGGTCTCTGTTCGTTCGGGAGCACCGGTTAGTATGCCTGGGATGCTGGACACAGTCCTGAACCTAGGCATGAACGATCAGAACGTAGAATCGTTTGCCAAGGAATCCGACAACCCGAGATTCGCCTGGGACTCCTATAGGCGCTTCGTCCAGATGTTCGCAAGAATCGTTCTCGGGCTGAAGGGGCCAAAATTCGATGAGGTACTGGAGCGAAAGAAGAACGAGCTCGCTATCAAGAACGATTACGAACTCAGAGAGAACGACTGGAGAGAAGTCGTGGGAGAGTTCAAGCATATAATAAAGTCTGCAGGAAAAGAACTGCCGAGTGACCCCTACAGGCAGCTCGAACTGGCTATAATTGCGGTCTTTGAGTCATGGAAGAACGAGAGGGCCGTAGTCTACAGGAGGATCAACAAGATTCCTGACTCACTTGGAACGGGAGTATCGGTCGTCACAATGATCTATGGCAATCTCGGGTCAAGCTCCGCGACTGGGGTCGCTTTCACCAGGGACCCGAACACGGGAGAAAACAAGCTCTACGGCGAGTACCTTATAAATGCACAGGGAGAAGACGTAGTCGCAGGAATAAGGACACCCTCAAGTGTTGACAAGCTGAAGGTCGAGATCCCCAAGGCATACGAAGAACTGAAGAGGTCGGCGGATATTCTAGAAGACCACTACAAGGACGTTCAGGACATAGAGTTCACCATCCAGGATGGAACGTTCTATCTTCTCCAGACCAGGTCTGCAAAACGGAGTGCAATGGCAGCGGTGAAGATAGCCCTAGACATGAAGAGAACTGGGAAGTTGACGGATGCTGAAGCGGTAAACCTCGTGCAGCCGGAACAGCTCAACCAACTGCTCCACCCCCAGGTAGACCCAAAGAGGGCAGGGTCTCCGATTGCCAAGGGACTCGCTGCCAGCCCGGGTGCTGGTGCAGGCAAGATCGTTCTTGACCCGGATGAGGCAGTCAAGATGAAGGAGAAGGGGGAGAAAGTTGTGCTGGTTAGAAATGAAACTCTCGCAGACGATGTCCACGGAATCGCTGTTTCAGAGGCCGTGCTCACCGCAAGAGGAGGTATGACTTCGCATGCTGCTGTAGTAGCGAGGGCAATGGGTAAACCCGCCATCGTAGGGTCCGAGGACCTTAAGATCGACCTCGAGAAGAGGGGGGTGAATTTCAGGCAGGACTTCATGTGGGAACACCAGGAGGTCACGGTCGACGGAACCACCGGATTAGTCTTCAAGGGAACGGTTCCGCTGACGATACCGGAGATGGGGACGGACTTCCAGGAATTCATGGACATGTGCCGAAGAGTGAAGAAGCTCGGAGTGCTCGCAAATGCCAATACCCCAGACGAAGCGATACTTGCACGAAAGAATGGCGCGGAGGGTATCGGGTTGGCGAGAACTGAGAGGATGTTCCTCGGAGCTGAGAGGATTCCGATTGTGAGAGAAATGATAATGAGCGATACGCTCGAAGAGAGGAAGTCTCTCCTTGAAAAATTGCTCCCGTTGCAGTACGATGATTTTGTTGAGTTCTTCAGAACAATGGATGGTTTCCCAGTCATCATAAGGCTCTTGGATCCTCCACTCCACGAGTTCCTCCCGAGGAAGGAGGAACTGATGGTGGACATAGTGGAGACCAGGCATAAGAGGAAGAGCGTAGCGAACGAAAAGAAGCTGAGAGAGGAGGAGGAGATTCTGAGGAAGGTGAACTCACTTGCAGAGTTCAACCCGATGATAGGCTTCAGGGGGATACGAGTCGGAATAGTCTACCCAGAGATATATGAGATGCAGGTCAGGGCGATACTGAGGGCTGCACTTAAAGTTAAGGAAGAGGGCAAGACTGTCATCCCGGAGATAATGATACCGCTAACGATCGAGGTGAAGGAGCTCAAGCTCGTAAGGGACAGGTTGCAGAAGGTCATAGATGAAGAACTGAAGGGGAGGGACCTGAAGTACAAGTTCGGGACGATGATAGAGACTCCGAGGGGAGCACTAACTGCTGGCGAGATAGCGGAGGTTGCAGAGTTCTTCAGTTTTGGCACCAACGACCTCACGCAGATGACGTTCGGATTCTCGAGGGACGATGTAGAAGCTACCTTCCTTCCAAAGTATCTAGAGTATGGAATTTTCACGGCAAACCCATTCGAGTCCCTGGACAGGAATGGGGTCGGAGAGCTGATGAAGGTGTGCTTCGAAAGGGGGGTCAAGACGAGGCCGGATATTGAGGTAGGAATATGCGGAGAGCACGGAGGAGACCCGGAGTCTGTCAAGTTCTGTCACAATATTGGGCTGAAGTACGTTTCTGCGTCTCCATACAGAGTGCCAATAGCCATTCTCGCTGCAGCACAGGCAAACTCCGGAAAGGAAGGTGCAGACTAAATGTCTGAAATAGTTGACTCGAGGATCAGGAAGATCTTGGACTCGAGAGGTAACGAGACGGTCGAGGTCGATATATTCACAAAGTATGGATTCGGCAGGTCTGCCGCACCCAGCGGGGCCTCGAAGGGTGCAACCGAAGTCAAAGACTATCCCGAAGGTGGTATCGACCAGTCCGTAAAGCTGTTCAGGACGGAGATATCAAATAAACTGATGGGGATCGAGTCGAGTGACCAGGCAGCGTTTGACCGCTTTCTGGAGGACATAGACGGCACGGACAATTTCTCATCCATAGGAGGGAACCTCGCAGTAGCTTTATCCCTTGCGAACGCCTTTGCGTCAGCCGACGAGCAGGGCGTACCGCTCTTCAGGTACCTCGGCGGCATCAATTCTAGAATGACGACGCCTCTGGGGAATGTGGTAGGCGGGGGAAAGCATGCTGTGAACGGAACGACGATCCAGGAGTTCCTGATAGCATCGCACGCCGATACCGTATTCGACGCCATCAGGACCAATTCACTTGTACACAAGAGGATCAAAGAGAAGGCCTCGAAGGAACTCGATATTCCGATCGGAATGGGGGACGAGAAGGCATGGGTGCTTCCATTCGATGACGAAAAGGTCATCGCCCTGGTAAAGGAAGCAGCAGATGAAGTCTCGGACAAGACGGGCATCGCTATAGAGAATGGAATGGACTTTGCCGCCTCCAACTTCTACGAAGAAGGGCACTATGTCTACAGGAACAGGAAGTTAACACCGGAAGAGCAGGTAGATTTCGTCGAGGGTATTGTGAAGGACAGAGGGTATACAGTGATAGAGGACCCGTTCGATGAGAACGATTTTCATAGCTTTGCAGAACTCACCAAGAGAGTGGGAAACCGGGCAATAATTATCGGTGATGACCTCTATACGACCAACTACGACAGGCTAGCAGAAGGCATCAAGAAGAGGGCAAGCAACGCCGTCCTTCTGAAACCGAACCAGGTCGGAACGCTCTCTAGGCTCCTGAAAACGTGGAGACTCGCCAAGGACAACGGTATGAGCACGGTGGTTTCCCACAGATCGGGCGAGACTACGGACTACTTCATCGCTCACCTAGCAGTCGCGATAGGCGCAGACTACATCAAAACTGGAACTGTTGGCGGGGAAAGACTAGCAAAGTTAAACGAACTAGTTAGGATTCAGGAGCAGATGAATGAAAGCTAAAAAGTTACGCTGGCTAGGAGAACTTTAAAAGTATTTAAGAGTGTTTCGATGATGGCTCTATTCTACTTGTTCTACAAACAGGACGCCACTTAATGTTAGCCATAACGGCTTAAGAACGAGGTAGCAAAGTAGGCCCAATAAAATCGAGTTGCACTGAGATTTCCAGGCAACCATACTATCTTCCTAATTCATTTACTTTCACATATATTATGACGGATAAATGGCATTATAATGTTATAATAATGGCATTTTTCTAACATCATGATGTAGTAAGTCTTAAATAGCTATCATGAATCCTTGAATATGGAGGTCTCGGAGCTCGAGAGATTTAATCCTTGGTGGAGAACAGGTAGGGTAAGGGAAGAATTGAGACCGACGTACAAGAGACATCTTTACTCTAAAGTCAAAAAGTACTTAGAGACTAGGCAATCGATCTTGCTATATGGGTTAAGAAGGGTAGGCAAAACTACAATGATGTACCAGATAATTGGCGATATTTTACCTGAAATCAGCCCCCTTCATATACTATACTTCTCTTTTGACGAAAAAAGGTACTCTATAAGCGAGGTCATCGAAACATATCAAACAATGGTACTGCACGAAGTTTTTGAAAATGTTAAAGAGAGGATATACATCTTCTTTGACGAAATCCAGAAAATCAATGAATGGGAAAACGGGATAAAGGTATATTATGATCTCTATCCCAATCTTAAATTCTTTTTTAGTGGTTCTGCATCAATAGCATTAAGAAAGAATACGTTCGAAAGTCTTGCAGGTAGGGTATTCAGTTTTAGGTTGGAACCACTCGGTTTCTCTGAGTACGTTGAAATGGAGGGAAAGGATGTCAAGAAAATCCTGGCAAATCCTTCCCTATGGGAACGAGAGATATTCCCCCTTTTTATCAAGTATCTCAAGTTCGGATCTTTTCCAGAACTGGTGGGTATAAATGATGAAGAAATTGCCAAAGAGTACATAAAGAATAACGTGGTAGAGAAAATATTATATAAGGATCTTCCACAAGCCTTCGGTCTCACAGATACAGAACTACTTTCCGCGCTCCTAGAAATAGTCATTAGAAACCCGGGTATGTTACTAAATTATGCATCCATTAGCAGAGATCTTGAGAGGGATCAACGAACAATTGCAAATTATTTGGGTTATTTGGAATTTGGTCTTATTATTAGGTTTCTCTTTAATTTTAGAGGTTCTCCTCTTTCGACTAGAAGGAAAATGAAGAAAGTATATCCGGTGACCCCCAATCTATCGTTTGCATTTGGAGAAAGTTTGGACAGATTAATGCCAAAAATGCTTGAAACTGCGGTGGAATCTCAAAACCTAGCCAAATTTTTCTACAGGAATTCTTTTGAAGTCGACTACGTCCTGCAAGACAGGGAAAAACTTATGGCCGTAGAAGTAAAATCTTCAAGCAGAGCAGCGGGACAATTATTTAAATTTAAAGAAAAGTTTGGTGAGAAAGTCAGTAAACTTGTTCTACTTACTGAGAGAAAAGGAGATAAAATAGATGGAGTCACGGTTATGCCTGTTTGGGAATATTGTTTAAGAATGGATGATGGAACAGTCTGACAAATGAATTGCTGTTGTTGTTTGTTCAAAGCACCTCATTCTACTTTGTGCTATAGCAGGAAGCTTTGGAAAGGGATAGCAAAATTAAATGAACTCGTAAGAATTCAGGAAGAGTTAGGTGCCAAAGAATGAGCGATCTACTAGCATCGGAAGACACGTACAGAAACTCCGCGATACACATAGGTACGAAGATAAGAAGCGCGGACATGAAGAAGTTTACTGCTTACGTAAACAAGGAAGGACTGAACATTCTAGACATAAAGAAGATAGACGAGCGGATAAAAACCGCTGCAAAGTTCCTATCAAGGTTTGAACCGAAAGGGATAGTATTCGTTGCCTCGAGGGAGTATGCAAAGAAACCGGTGAGGGCCTCTGCGAGTGCTCTTGGAGCGAGGATAATGACGGACAGGTTCATCCCAGGCTCCTTCACCAACCCTTCTATTTCTGGATACATCGAACCGGACGTTGTTGTCATCAACGATCCCGCTACAGACAACCAGGCACAGAAGGAAGCGATCATAAATGGAATACCCGTGGTGGCACTCTGCCACACAAACAACAGCACATCTTTCGTTGACCTGGTGGTCCCCGGAAACAACAAGGGTAGGGAGAGCCTCGCGCTTATTTACTACCTGCTCACAAAGGGTATACTGACTCAGAACGGAAAGGATGCGTCCCAGCTGAAGCAGGAAGATTTCCTGGCGGATCTGTAATCTCGATTTTTATTTCTCCTTCTGGTCCCACTTCCTAACGGTCCCATACTCCAGACCAGTAAGGCCACCCACTCAGAATAAGTGAGACCCCCTTTGAAATCGTGAAAACATAATTTACCACCATGCTATCCTTAATAGTTATGTCGACGAGAATGCCCTATGTCAGCGGACACTTCTACCCTTCGGACCCTGAGGAACTGAAGAACAAGATCGGATGGTCGTTCACGCACTGGAATGGTCCCGGATACGTACCGGAGGTCAAGTCTACCGATCCGGGGAGAGGCATCGTTGCACCGCACGCTGGCTATGACTATAGCGGACCAGTGGCCGCGTTTGCATTTGCCGCACTCGCGAGTTCAGGAAGGTACGACTACTTCGTTGTCATCGGCCCCAACCACACCGGTCGTGGTTCTCCCATTTCGATCGGAGATCAGGACTATGTCACTCCTCTGGGAAGGGCAAGGATAAACGCGAACGCAGTGGAGGAGTTGAGAGACGACGCTGTGGTGGTTGACAACGGTGCGCACTCCGAGGAGCACTCAGTCGAGGTCGAGATTCCCTTCCTGCAGTACATCTATGGCGAAGTCGAGATTCTACCGGTTGTGATGATGGACCAGAGTCAGGAGGCTGCGGAACACTTGGCTTCTAAGCTGAAGAAACTGAGCGGAAACTTTGCAGTGATTGCCAGTTCAGATCTCAATCACTATCTCGAACTTCAGCGCCTTAAGAGATTGGACGCCTACTTTTCACGTGCCGTTCTGAACAGGGATATCAAGGCAATATACAGGTACGAGTATTCGGGGGAGATGTCCGCCTGCGGTTTTGGTCCGATAGTGACTCTACTCTCAACAAACTCCGGTAAGATCGATCTGCTCAAACTCTCAAATTCGATAGAAATTACTGGAGATGAAACTGGAGTTGGCTATGCATCGTTCAGCGTTGAGAGGGTCTAGAACGTCGTTGCTCTGTAAGTACCTGCAATTGCTACAACCTTCCTTCTAAAACTAAACTCTGGATATGGAACCCAGATATCAAAAACTGCAACATCGCCCGTACGAATGGTCGCACTCGGTCCCGGGATGGGGTGATAACTAAACGGGTATAAGGGAGTCGTAAGATAGAGGCTTCCGTGCCTGTAACGTTCCAGTAATCTCGAGAGTTCTTCGGTCGACCCCCCCTCGATAAATTTCTGTTTCACTAGCTCGATACCCTCGATGCTCTTCTTGTAACCCTCCACGTACGGCTCTTCCCTCGTTGCGAGGAAAGAGTTGCTGTAAAGGATTGTCATTCCTTTGACTCTCGCAGCTACTTCGGTGTACATTATTTTCTTCAGAGTGACATCCCCGGGCTTGTTCCATATCTCCTTCGTGCTCTCGTCGAAAGAGACGATTGGCTGATAGTAGAGATAGAAACCGAGACCACAGAGCCTGTTTCTTATAAGTTCCGAGACATCCCTTTCCGTGTCCTCTTTTCTCATCTCTGAAGATATTATGTCCATCTGGCTTGTCAGTCTAGCCCGTTGTTCAAGCAGGAACTTTCTCTCCTCGTATAGAGGATATCTGAACCAGTCGTCCGTCCCCGACCTACTGCTTTTCCCTTCCCTCTGTTGGAAGTAGGGGGGCGCTATGCGAAAGTTATTAGAGTCTATCCTTTGAAATTTTGGGTCGATTTCTGCATCTCCCACAAGGCGAATTGAACCAGAAACGATTCTGACGGAGTCAGCCCTTTCATCGTCCGAAAAGTAGTCAAAGAGCGGGTTCTCCCTGTATAAGACAACGTCATCCTCTACCGATCCTATGATCCTCGCCCTTGCGGCCCTTGCATCACTTAGGAGGTCTGTCATACTCGAAGAAGGAGAAGCCTGAGGGATGTGCCCTCGTGTGGAGTATCTTAGTGTTTGCAACTTTCATCGAAGAGTCGTTTGCGAGATCGAGTCCCGTGTTGAGGTTCCTGGAATACTTTGGGAATGCTGCGGAGGAAACGTGGAAACGTATTCTGTGTCCCCTACGGAATGTGTGACCAGTGTTCCACATATCAACGCTTATTTCGTTCACCCTTCCTTTTTCCAATGGAATAGCTCTTTCCATTCCATTGCGGTAGCGACCTCTGGTCATCCCATCGCACAACCTCTGAGCAAATCCGTTTGGCCAGACGTCAAGAAGCATCGTCATAATATCTGTGTCGTCAACGTCCGTCTCCACGAAGACTTTGGCCAGTACGGGACCAAGAAATGTGATCTTCCTTTCCAGACGACCTGAGGTATAAACCAGTAAGTCGTCTCTTCTCTCTATCGACGAGTAGTTGTCAGGTCCACCGATCTGGGCGGACGTTATTTCAGAAGCAAATGGTGTTGGATCGGAGGGATCATAGCTGTATTCGTCCTTCCCTTCCTTGACTTCGTCAGTAGACATCACCAGTTCGCCATCCCCAGATCGACTATTGGCTCTCCCTCCGCTCGATAGATAGAGCCTGGAGGGCTTGGCGGCTTGAGGTGGCCAGTCATCGAATTCGGTCCACTCGTTATCGCCCATAATGAACACTCTGGCTCTCTTCCCAAATACTATGGATTCGTCTACCAACCACTTCCTGAACCAGTTCAGCTGGATCGAATCAAGGTCCACGATTGCGGAGGTCCCAAAATCGACCTCTCCCAGCTTGGAGGTAGAATTGATGTTGTGCCCCCAAGGTCCTATAAGAATAGACTGATTCTCCCGCGATCTAGCAGAAGCGGAGGAAGATCTCATTCCGGCGTAATTGATAAAAGTACCGACTTGCTCATCATCATACCATCCAGAGATGTGCAACGTAGGGACGTCTATCCTATCGAACTTTTTTTGATAACTGATTCTGTCCCAGTACGAATCAAAGGTCTGATGCTTTTCATCCTCAGCCCAGTCCCTGAATTCCAGTCCCAAAGTCTTCGGCATATCGCTGAGAGGAAGTGTTCTGTAGACGCTATCCCAGTCGATATCACTGACGTCCTTGAGTGTCCTTCCACTCACCAGGTATCTCCACGAAATGTTCATCGGGTCGTGCACGCCTGTTGGGCTTTCGACGAAAGGATCAGATGGGGAGACCCTCGAGATCATTGCAACCAGATTTCTTGGCTTCAACAGAGCTGTGAGCCACTGGATTCTTGCCGAATAAGAGCCTCCAAAAGTTCCAATCTTTCCATTCGACCACGACTGCCTAGATACCCAGTCAATTGCCTCTTTTCCGTCCTTCGCGTCGTTTATGTAGGGTGTAAAAACTCCTTCCGAATCTCCCCTCCCGCGAACGTCCGAATTGAGATAAACGAATCCGTTAGAGGAAAAGTACTTCGCAAATTTCCTGTAGATTGAGTCGTCCCTGCCATAAGGAGTTCTGAAGATTATCGTGGGAAATGGAGGGTCAGATTCAGGGAAATAGACGTCTCCAACCAAATTTACCCCGTCCTCCATTGGAATTTCAACATATCTATCTAAGTACGAATGCATCGAAGGGTCATTGTCAAGGGGATATAAATACTGAACTTGTTTTTATAATTGGTAAAAGATTAGACCCTGTTACGATAAAGAACGTTACGTGTTTCACGGGATGGAAGATATGCTCGATGCCTCAAAAATCGGCTCTAATTCAGCTTTAAACAATTAACTGCGATGAAATTGATGTTCTGGATTACGTTCTAAACGCAATCTTTCCAGTAAAAAAAGTTCAGAAACTATATATAAACCATGGTAATCCTTCCTTCGTATATATGGCTGGACTCAAAACGAGTACAATGACTCTGATAGCGGTTTTGCTAGTATTGCTGATGATTTCATCTGGATTTTTCGGTGCGTTTTCGACTGGTTCCGTACCGCAGAATCCTTCGTCACACGTCTACATCGTAACTGAGACAATAGGGGGGAAGAATTACAGTTATTACGAAGAAGTCAGAAACAATACTGTTATAAAGACCTGGCCTGCTCCTTCCGCTCCGAGCATGAGTCCTGGAGTGGGTTCAGCGATTACCCCTATTCCGAACAATTTTTATAATTCTAGTCAAGTAAAAAACTTTGTTGTTACCCTTTCTCCAACAAATTCACCAACTCTCGACCCGAACTCTGCGAGCAGCAAGATCGTTCATACCTCTGACAAGAACACAGTCACTGCGACAATTTCCACAAGCAACAAGAACGACATAATAATTGCAACAGAATATTTCGAGTACTCGAACGACCAGAGTAAGTTGAAGCCTCCAACGGCTTCAGGGCTGACGTGGCACGCAGTTCCAAATTCCTCATACATAGCTCAGTATTGGGGTGGGGAAATCGAGTCCTGGTATGCAGTCGCGTCAAACTCCCTTCTCAATGAGAATATAAAATTCAATGCAGGCTCACAGACTTTCACTGGCATGGTAGTCTCTGTGAGTGGAGCAGACACATCATCTCCATTTGATCCGAACCCAACATCGATATCGACCAACGAGAGCTTTGCCTATTCGAGCGGTGGAAATTCAGTTCCATCACTTGATGGAGGTGGAGGGAGCAGCAGCCATCTGATGATTTCGACCACTATCAACACTACATACTCAAACGATCTAATACTTGGTTTCGCTGGTGCAGCTGACGGGAATTCCGTAACTGCGGGGGGCGGATTTACGAAGATTGGTTACTCCAACTCTGCAGGCGTAACAGGTGACGAGTACCAGAAGACTTCCAGCCCACAGTCAAACCTTTCGGTGAGTTTCAATTTATCCGTCCAGGGGCAGAACTGGTATTCGGGAATCGTTTCAGGTATCGCAATAAAAGGTGGTTCGGCTGCACAGCAAGGACCGACTGTTTCTTCGAGTGGTGTTACCATAGATTCCGGTATGTCGGCTACGCTCACCGCATCGGCATCGGGCGGCTCCGGTTCGGGATACACGTTCAACTGGTACTCTGATTCATCGCTCTCAAATCTTGTCAATTCCGGTAGTACATTCGATACCCCAGATCTTTCATCTACAACCACCTATTACGTCACCGCAACTGATTCCTCTGGCAAGACAAGTGTTGCGGTAGCTGTGACAGTAACGGTAAACCAGCTACCATCAATCCAGAACCAGCCTCAGTCGTACGACATCAATTCAACGAATGACCTGACTGCCCTCACCGCCACCGTCCAGTACGGCACAGGACCCTTTACCTGGCAGTGGTACGTAGTAGGGAATGATGGAAACAGTGCAGTAGGTTCTAAGGGTTCTGGGACCTCTGCCTCTTATACCCCTACGAACGTTGGAACCTATTTCGTCATTTTTACTGATTCACTGGGCCAGACGGTTCAATCGTCCTCTGCAACTGTGAAGTACTACACGTCGCTAAGCATATCCCCGTCTGCGTCAGCCCTAGACCTGGGTCAGTACCAGGTCTTCACAGCATCATCTTCTGGCCAGACCTGGGAGTACTATCACTGGCAGATGGGTTCGGTCAACTCTCCATCTGGAAGCATCCTTGGTTACGATCGATCATACAATTTTACTACGTCTGGGTATTCGGCCGCAGTATCCTCGCCGGGGACATATTATCTCTGGGTGACCGCGGGCAACTATTATCCACAGCTGAACGCTTCCACTTTCGTAACAATAACTGTTGGAACGGCAGTTAGCACCTCAATAACTGCCTCTGCATCCTCAATAAACGTAAACGGCTCCGTAACGTTCACAAACGTCACGTCAGGTGGGAAACAACCTTACACATATTCCTGGTCAGTTTCGCCGAGCAGCGACGTGACCCAGAATGCAAATTCCTTTACGTTCACTAGAGCCGGTTATTACAACGTTACGCTAACCGTAACAGACTCGAGGGGGGAGAGCAACTCCTCGACGTCTGAGATACTTGTAGGAGCTCTCCCGTCAATAAATCCCTCGTCTTCCGCGCTTAGCGTAGGACAGTACCAAATCTTCAGCGAGAGTTCTCCCCTCAATATATGGCAATACTACCACTGGCAACTGGGAAGTTCGACTGGCCCCCAAGGGGATATCCTGGGTTATGACAGGCAGTTCAACTTCTCAACATCTGGATACAGTGCGACCGTTTCTTCTCCGGGCAGTTATTACTTGTGGGTCACTGTTGGAATCTATTATCCACAACAGACAGCATCTGCCGATGTAGCTGTTACGGTGACCCCAGCTCTTAACGTTTCGCTCTCGTCCTCGGCGAATTCACTGGACGTCAACCAGAGTGCTATAACGCTCACTGCCTCTGGCTCCGGGGGTTCCGGCACTTTCTCTTCTTACGCATGGTATTACAAGGCTCCAGGACAGGAATCGTATTCCAAGATTTCAGGTAGCTCTTCGTCTACTCTCTCTTTCTCTTCTGCATCTTCCATATATTCGAGGACGGGGGAATACAGTTTCAAGGTCAAAGTCACTGACAGCACCGGTGGAACTTCACCCTACTCCAACGTCGTCCAGATAAGTGTGAACTCCGATCCCACTGTATCTATTTCACCAGGGCACTCTCTCAGTCTGGACGTGGGACAGTCTTCGTCATTCACCGCAAGCGTTGATTACTCAGGAAGCAACACCGCAACGGTAGAGTGGTACAGCAACACGGTCAACTCGACAAAAGGAGGAACAGATACTGGAATTTCAGGAACAACTTTTTCGATCCCAACTTCGTCTGCCTCGACGACCTACTATTATGCTGTCGTCTTGGATAGCGGAGTATCTGGCTACACAGCATCTTCGAACGTAGTAGAGGTCACAGTTTCTGCACTCGGTGTGATCCTAACTTCCTCCTCTTCAACGATGTACGCTGGCCAGAGCAAGGTCTACCTTAATTCGACTGCTTCGGGTGGTTCCGGCGTGTACTCTTCGTATACATGGTACTACGAGGGACCGGGACAAACCAGTTTCAGCAAGATATATGATTCGTCTTCCTCGAACTATAAGTTTTCTTCATCTTCTTCGATCTACACGACTATTGGACAGTATCAGTTCAAGGTGACCGTCGAGGATAGCAACGGAATCACATCCTCAAATTCCAACACGGCGACAATTACGGTCAGCTCTGCCCTAACTGTCACCATAACGTCGTCAGATTCCGTAACTGTCGATGCGAATCAGACATTTACCGTCACTGGCACGATCTCTGGAGGAACGGGAACGGGATACGAGTATGCGTGGGTGGGAATCAAGTCGGAATCCCCTTCCAATCCAACTCTCTTCAACACGACCAGCGGATCTATTTCCACCATTCTCTCTTTTACGCGCTCCAACACCTACTACGTTTTCCTCTATGGAGAGGACAGCAATGGAGGCGTAGTGAGAGCCGATGGATACATAGTTGTTACCGTGAGACTCGCAATAACCCCGATAATCACTTCTTCAACTAGCATAAGCACCTACTCTGGAGAATACTTCCAGGTGACAGGCAACATAGAGGGCGGAACAGGGCAGTACCTATACGCCTGGATTGAAGTCACGTCGCCGGGTTCTCAGAACGTTACCGGAAGTTCATTCCAGTCTAGAAACACGTCATCAGAACCTGTTTCGAATTACCTTTCGTTTTCGAGTTCAGGCACCTACTACGTATACCTCTACGCCGAGGACAGATACTCGGAACAGGGCAACACCTACATCGTTGGATCTTCCGATTA
>CAYMKC010000027.1:0-14967 GCA_964391105.1 uncultured Thermoplasmatales archaeon | reverse complement strand
CATCTTCGAAGATAAAGTACAAGTAAACTTATCTTAATTTTTCATTTTTTTCTTTTACTCCCTATCGTTTTGATAACGAGCGCTTAAATAGTCCGGGATCATTGAATTTCGTAGTCCATTTTCGTGAATAGCACAGAGGTTTTCTGACAAAAGCGGTGCGTTGTGCCTGCTTGGGAGTAGTTTTTTTCTTCTTCATGAAGTATCGATTTCTCAAGGAGGTGTGACTCGTTGTCCGTGCATTCGAAAGTGGATTAGAGGTGTTTTTGTTGAGAACAAAAGTTAGACCGAACGAGGTATGTGTAGGTCAAACCTACGAGATCGAATGCGGAGAATTTGGAGACAATATAGGCGTGCTTACTGATTTTTTTGCTTTATTAATCGACAGTGAGTCTGGAGGTCGGGAGGAATGAATTCTGGATGGAAGGTCTACATTAAGGACAGAGAAAACCTGAGAACTCTGCTCAATCTGATCTTGCCAAACAGGGAGACCGAACTGACCATAAGGAAGACAGAAGTCTTGACTCTACTCCTTCCAGAAAGCAAAGGGGAGGAAGAGATACTTCAATACGCAAAGGAGGAGTTGGGGAACAAAATTGAGCGGACAGAGATCCAGCGGGATTGGGATGAAAACGTTTTCTTGATCAACAGACCAAAATTCAACCTGTACTCCATTTATCCCTTTTTGATGGAAACTGCTTTCTTGCTGGTTAAAGGGGACTCGATACATCTGAGGATAGAGAGGTACAAGACCCTCAACCCAATCAAAAGGAGAAAACTTGGATCTAAGGGCAGGAAGGTGCTGTACAGATTGAGGCTCTACACACCCATACTCGTAAGAGACTACTCAAGTCGTGAGGGAAAACAGTGCCTCACCTTTGATAAGGGAAATCCGATGGTCCTTACCAGTTTAGAGATTGCAACCCTCATAAATGGAGGTGAAAACAATGGATTACTGGCCATATGAGTCGGGAATTCCATTCCCGATGAAGGAGAAGAGGATTAGTTTTCCATCCGAATTCCTGGAGAACCATTCTCTGGTCCTGGGCAAGACCGGGACCGGTAAATCGAATCTACTAGTACAGCTCATACGGATGTACGAGGAAGACGAAAAGAAGGTGATAGTTTTCGATCCCCATGGCGAGTTGTGGCGATATGGAGATCCAGAATCCTCGATAATTACGCTCTCTCCATATGCCGGCAATGAGCCGGGATATCTGAGATTCAACATGATGTCTGTACTCCCTTACCAAAACGAGAGGGAGCGTCTTCTGAATGAAGAGCTCGTAGTCCAGACGCTTAAGGACATTTTCTCCGGAGAATCTACATTTTCTATAGGGACATGGGGCCCGAGGATAGAGCTGATTTTCACAGTTCTCACAAGATTGCTTCTGAAGTACAAGATCGACCCCACCATCCAGGACCTTTCAGATCTGCTCCTCAACTACTACAAAAGAAAGGACTTTTCATTATCGCTTGAGCCTGAAGAGAAGACCGAATTCTACTCCATATTCAACCAAGGATACGACTTCATCTCCTCATCGGTCAACAAGATCGTGCCTCTTCTCTCGAACGAGGTGTCAAAGCGACTGTTCGCGTCGACAGGGGACTACTTTGACATTTCGAATCTCGAGAGGACACTCTACATTGAACTGTCGCCTGAATACTCTCCCTCCTCTCTCTCCAGGCCCTTCTCGATTATGCTTCTCTACAAGATTTGGAACAACATAATTCTGAGACGGATGAAGGATGTAGTCGTAATAATGGACGAGTTTCAGACCCTATCTCCACACATCTCCCAGCGCATTGTGACAGAGGGAAGAAAGTTCTCTTTCTGGACCGTCATGGCAACTCAGTCTCTGTCCGGCTTAGACCCAGTTCTAGCAACGACGATCAGAACGAATGTACACAATTTCTTCCTCTTCCAGCTCTCAAACGAGGACGCCAACTCCTTCAGGCACGAAGGAAAGCCCCTCAAGGTACCGGAGTTCCATCACTTTAACTGCCTGGTACCAAGGACCAACAGCATTTTTTCTGGAACTGCAAGACTGGCAAGTAAATCGAGAGAGTTCTCCGTATCCGAGGAGTTTTATGATTTCGGCACAGGCAACACCAGCATGGACCAGGAGTTCCCTGAAGAAATGGACCCCGCCAGATTAAGTCATTTGGTGTCACTCGGTCTTGCCACTATAGTAAATGGTAGCGTGCATCTTGAAGCTGAATACTTTGAGAAGATCGGATCCAAGCGTAAGAGGGGAAGTGAGTCGATGTTTCACCGTTATCTGGTAACACGCTCGTATTTCTACTTCAAGAAAAGAGGTTTCGAAGTCTACGAGGGGGTAGAACTATCTGGTCATCGTCCGGACCTTGTCGTGATTAGTGGCAGTGAGAAGATTCCGGTCGAGTGTGAATATTCGGATATCGAGAACAAGAAGAGGATGAAAGAAAAGATGGCGCTGTATCATAACGTGATATTTGCTGCCTTCGTAGACAGCAGGGATGAGATTCCTCCCAATACGAATATGCTTCTGATACCGCCGATAGGAGACCTCTCGGAACCGGAATATCTGGGGTCTCAGAACGTTACTGGCGTGAAGCCCTCCCCCAACAGTGCAACCATTCTCGACGAGTAGCCCTCCAGAGCAATCCCCTGGACTTTCAGTTCGTTGTCGATTTTCATGTTCTTGGCTATGTTGATGCACGCGGAGTCAACTGCACCATACCCAATCAGTTTCTTTATTCTCTCAGCTCTCTCTCCGGTTGAATGGGCCAAGAGTTCCTCACTGGGCCCGAAGAATATCATCTTGAGCTTCTCGACCATCTTGTTCTCAACTATCCTCACGGCAGAAGCCAGAGCCATGTCAAACTTCTGTTCTGCCTCCTTACCGCTCATGACTACATACAATACCTTGGTCATGCGTTCTTAATCGGAAGGCCCCAATTAATTCTTCCGACCAGAAAGGATTTCTGTCTGGTTGTAGATACCGACTCGTGGAGATATTCATTGATGGAGACTATTCAAATATAAGGTTCTCGGCCGCTCACTTCATTCCAGGAGAATGGAAGTGTTCAAGGATTCACGGACACGATTATTCGATTTCGGTCAGGATCACGGGTTCACTCGGTAACAAGACCTATTTCCTCGATTTCACCAAAGCGAAGTCGATACTTAGAGAGATAGCCGACTTACTGGATCACAGGGTATTGATTCCTGAGAGCAGGAAGGGGATAAAGATTGAAAGGGATGGAAGTAACCTAAAGGTACTGATAGAGGGGAAATCGTACAGCTTCCCAGAGGAGGAGTGCAGACTCGTTCCTGTAAAGGACACCACTGCAGAGTGCCTCAGCGAATTCGTGTTAAACGAGTTTGTCAAGTCGCTGAAACAGAAAGTGCAACAAGTAGAGTTGGAGATTCACGAGGGACCTGGTCAGTATGCAAAGTCAACTTGGAAATAAGAAGGCTGTCAGCCTTCTATCTGGTGGACTGGACAGCTCAACCCTTCTCTCTTATGTAGTCTCAAAGGGGTATGACGTTGTTGCACTATCGTTCGACTACGGTCAGAGGCACAGGAAGGAGCTGGATTCTGCAAGAAAGATAGCCGAGTTCTACGGGGTGACACACAGAGTGATGAAGATCGACCTGAGGCAGATCGGAGGAAGCGCTCTAACGGACGATATATCTGTCCCGGAGAAGGAATTAGGGGATATAGGCAGGGTCATCCCGGTGACTTATGTTCCTGCGAGAAACACGATACTTCTATCTATTGCACTTGGACTTGCAGAGGTGACAGATTCTTCCAGGATATTCATAGGCGCAAATGCCCTCGACTACTCGGGCTACCCCGATTGCAGACCAGAGTATTTTGAATCCATTAACCAGACATTCAACCTCGCCACAAAGAAAACCGTTGAGGGCGGTCACATAGAGGTAGAGGCACCGCTACTCAGATTGTCCAAGGCAGAAATTGTGAGACTTGCAGAAAAACTCGGGACGCCGCTGGAACTGACGTGGTCTTGCTATAATGGCAAGAAAAAGGCGTGCGGCGTTTGCGATTCATGCAAGCTCAGGCTTAAGGGCTTCATGGAAGCAGGGTATGTGGATCCGATCGAATACGAGACTCTGCCAGACTTCTACCTCAAGTATCTTGAGTCTAAGTACCGCTGAGTCCCTGATTCCAACTCCGTGAAATGTTGCATGAATCACAAGCAAAAAGAATTAATCTGAATTATACTGACGAACTGTGATAAAGGATCTTGAAATCACATCGATAGAAGGGCGGAGGTACGCCCCCATTGATAACAGGCCGCAGGAAGTTAGGATAGACCAAAACCTCACGATTGTAGATGTGAGGAGGGAAAATGAGTTTTCAAGAATTGTCTACAAATTCACGTCTTCTTTTTCAACCCTTGGGGCAATAAACCTAGAGGGTTCGCTCCTTTACCAGGGAGGAGAGGAGATAGAGGTCAAGTGGAAGAAAGAAAAGTCGCTGCCAGATACCGTGGCAAACGAGGTGCAGACCGCAATATTTTCTTCATCTGTCATAGAGACCATACTCATAGCTAGGGACCTAAGACTCCCCCCACCCATCCCGATGCCTTCTCTGCAGAAGAAGAAGGACATTGTTGGCTTCGGATGAGCTCTATCTGAGTCTTACGAAGCTGACGGACGGGGCGATTGAAAATTAATTCAGTAAATCAATATTCTCTCCATCTGTGTCCGCAGTGAATACAGGTGTAGAATCTGGTCTCGGGTTCGTCCGCAGCCCTGGTCTGCATCGCTTCCCAGTATACACCAAACTCGTTGCACTTTGGGCACTGGACTGTCTTATCGATAGGTAGATTGATCTCTTCCTTTTCGACCACTATAGTCTCCTTTCTCTTTCCCTTCTCAACTATACCCTTCTTCTCTTCTTCTTTTATGAGGACGGTATTACCGCACTTTTTGCAAACCCAGGATTCGCCTTTTGGAGTCATCATTGAACCGCAGTTAGGACAGAACACTATTTCCCAAAGTTATATTAAATAAATACATTTTCCTGAGTTGCGAGTTCATTACATCAAAGTTCATCAATCAGAAGCAAAGAAGGAATTGGATAGACTAAAGGGGGAAGCTGAGCTGTTAGATGGGTTCAGGATAAAGAGAGATGGCCAGTGGATACTGATTCCCGTCAAGAACTCCGATGATTTGGGTGATTTTGAAGCAATTACCAGGAAGAGGATGGAACACGTTGGCAGTTTTGAGAGGGTTTCTGACTTTTTTGTGATCAAGGATAGGGATGGATGGGAAGAGATATTGGATGAGATCAAGGACAAACAGTCGCCAAGAGCTGTGTTCCTGGATGAAGGGGTAGAAGGATCATTCAGGATAAGGAAACTGAAACGAATTTACGGTACCGGCAGCCCTGCTGGAGTTCATAGGGAGAATGGGCTCAGGTACAACGTCGACTTAGAGAGGGCTTATTTTTCCCCTCGGCTAGCTGGGCTGAGGGGTCATATTGTGGAAGGTTGCCTTAGATCTCCGGGCAGCGGATTGATTGTGGACATGTACGCGGGGGTGGGACCTGTATCTATACCCCTCCTCAGGGGAGGACTTAGGGTTCTTTCAATAGATATGAATCCGGATGCCGTAGCCCTATTGAATTCAAACATGAGACTGAACAGGGTTGAGGGGGAGACCCTGATCGCAGATTCAAGCACGGTCTATGACTGCATCGGAGGCGTCAAAGAGGTTGTTATGAACAATCCAACGCAGCCCCTTTCGGTTTCCAAGGAGATAATAGGGAGCCTGAATGCGGGGACTACAATCCACCTGACACACATATCGAACAGGATGGAGAAGGCTGGGTTCGAGGGGGCGGAAGTTCTTGAGGAGAGAGTTGTGCATGGTTATTCTCCCTCTTCGTCCCTATTTTATTTCAAACTGAGAAAGAAGTAAAAATATTATTCCTTTTAACCATTAGACTACAGATGGCTAAGCAAGGATTCTTCAATTCAGTTCTCTCTGGAATAAGAGAAAGATACGAACAGAGTCTACTGGAGGACATAAAGAAGGACCCCCTGCCAAAACACATTGCAGTCATCATGGACGGGAACAGGCGATTTGCTAAACAGCTGAACTTGTCGAACGATTCTGGTCACCTGCTCGGTAAAGAGAGACTTGAAGAGTTCCTGGACTGGGCATACGATATCGGCATCAAGATCGTGACCGTCTATGCCTTTTCAACAGAGAATTTCAAGCGCGATTCTAGCGAGATAGAATACCTGATGAGCCTGTATGCGGGTAGTTTCAACGACCTTATTTTGGACGAAAGAATAACGAAGAACAAGATTAGGGTCAGGATGATAGGAAAGACTGAGCTCCTTCCAGAAAACCTGAGAGAAGCTGCTAAGCGGGCTGAAGAATACACAAAAAACTTTGACAAGTACCTCTTGAATGTTGCCATAGCCTATGGAGGCAGGGAGGAGATTCTTGACGCGATCAAGCAAATCTCGAAGGAAGTGAAGAGCGGCAAGCTAGATCCCGATAGGATAGACGAGAAATTGATTGAGAAGTACCTATATACCGGAGAGATTGAGGATCCGGATCTCGTCATCAGGACTTCTGGGGAGGAACGGATTAGCAACTTCCTACTCTGGCAGTCTGCGTATTCAGAGCTTTACTTTACTGACGTTTACTGGCCAGACATCACCAAACTTGACCTTCTTAAGGCGGTTAGGGATTATCAAAAGAGACAGAGGAGATACGGGAAATAATGCCCATTCTGGGAATAGACGATACTGACTCTCGTGCTGAAATGTGCACCACGTATCTCACTATAGAAATCTTGAAGAATTCTAACCTCGATCTGATCGGTTTTCCGAGGCTGGTCAGACTGAACCCAAACATACCCATCAAGACACGGGGAAACGCAGCGGTCTCCCTCACCCTTGGACGAGGGAAGGGAGAGAAAAGAATCGTTGGACAAATAGGTGAAGATCCAATCTATTCCCACAGAGCCGGGGACGATGAGAGACTCGACATCGACGTAATGTCCATAATCGAGAAATTCTCTCCAAGAGACAAAGACACAAACCCCGCACTGCTGGTCTCAGAAGCGAGGAATGATGAGAACTTCTACTGGGATGCAGTTAGGGAATTTGTCGATTACAACAAGGTGTTGGAGAAGGCGAAGGGGGAGTTCGAATCCAGGAATGGAAGGATAGGAATCGTGGGAGCCAACGCAGCAATCTCCTGGCCCGAGACCAATCCCACCTACGAGATAATAGCCTATCTTGACAAGAAAGAGTGGACGGGCAATCATTTTGTTGATGATTCCAGCTCGAAGTTGATAGAGAAAAATTTCCCTGATACTTTCGACAGCTTTGACTTCGAGAACGGTTATAACGCAATTAGACCGACAACAAAGACCCCAGTTCTATTCGGAATCAGGGGCCTTGATCCGAAGAAACTGCTCGACCACGAGAAGCGTGTCAAGAGCGAGTCCTATTCGTCTTTCATAGTCTATGTCACAAACCAAGCGACGGACGACCACCTGGTTGAAAGACCGATAAAGGACTCAAGGCTCTACACCTCTTCGATACATAGGGGCATCATTTCTTCAAATCCAGCCTGGAGCAGAGGCGGGATACTCAGCTTTGAAATTCAGTGGAAAGGGAGCAAGATAAGAGCAGTAGCAATGGAGCCAACGAAGGGATTCAGGACTCGCGTCTCTTCTCTCAGAAAGGGAGACGAGGTCAGGGTCTATGGTGGGGTCACAAAGATCGGATACATCAACCTTGAGAAGATAGAGGTAGTATCGGTATCGAGAGTGACTGAGATAAGGCCGCCACTGTGTCAGAACTGCAAGACCAGGATGGAGAGCGTCGGTAAGTCCGGAGGGTTCAGGTGCAGGAAATGTGGAGCCAGGGAGAAAAAGGGAGACGAGAGAATAGAGAAACGGGACATAGCTCCAGGGTTCTATGAGGTTCCAATCATAGCGAGGAGGCACCTCGCGAGACCTCTCAAGCTGGGCGTGGTCAAATGATCTGCATAACTGGCACCCCTGGTGTAGGAAAGTCAACCGTTATGGCCGAACTGAAAAGGAGGGGATACGATGTCGCTGAGTTTGATACACTCATCGATGAATGCGTTCTTGAGACCTCGGATGGAGAGAAGATAATAGACGAATTTTGCCTGGGGAGAATTCGAAAGGATGGTATATTTTTTGGGCACCTTTCACACTACTCCCAGTGCGACGAAGTTGTGATTCTCAGATCCCATCTGAAGGAGATTGAGACCAGGTTGAGCCATAGGGGATATCCGAAGCGAAAGGTTATGGATAACCTTGAGAGCGAAGCGATCGATCTTATAGGGTTCGAGGCCGAGAGACTTCAT
Organism: uncultured Thermoplasmatales archaeon; assembly: GCA_964391105.1. Taxonomy (GTDB): domain Archaea; phylum Thermoplasmatota; class Thermoplasmata; order Thermoplasmatales. The sequence goes on along the minus strand of CAYMKC010000027.1, from coordinate 6,596 downwards.
CCGGGGAAGACTATGGAGGTACTGAACGCTGGCGTGGAAGAAACCGCGGACTTCATAGAAAATGTAATTAAGGGTAAAAAATCTACGAGTGTTAAAATTGAGCTGTCGGAGGAGATACTGGATTGGTATTAGATAAGGCGAGAAGTAAATCGGGATTCATGCTTAATGGGGTCGCGTCGAGACTCGAGAACGTCAATCCAAACTCAATAACCCTGCTATCCTTCTTCATGGCAGTTATTTTTGCAGTATCATACTACTACAGTTACCTCAGTTTACTCTTCCTCGTTGCTGCCTTTTTTCTGCTTGCAGGTTCCTCTTACCTGGACGCTCTGGATGGTGTCGTTGCGAGAACGTTCAAGAAGGAATCGAAGAAGGGAGACTTCCTGGACCATCTACTCGATCGCTATTCGGACTTCGTGATCATTCTTGGGATGGCTGTTAGTGCGTTTGGGAACCTGTACTTCGGCATAATTGCCCTTGCGGGGACATTTCTGAGCAGCTATGTAGGGACACAGTCACAGGCGGTCGGGCTCAACAGAATCTATGCGGGATTTCCGGGGAGGGCAGACAGGCTGGTCATAGTACTGGTTGTGACGCTTTTTCAAGCATTCACAACGCGGATTGCAATATTCGGCTTCTACATAACAGCCTGGTGCCTATTATTTCTGGGAGTCGCTGGTTTTGTTAATTCTGTTTACAGGGCCAGACTTGCCTATCGATCTATTGCCTAGATTCTTTGTTCTGTAAAAACTCAGTGGGTGTGATATCTTCCCAGAGTTGCAGAGAGGGTCGCGCTCTTTATAGCAGAGTCCGAGCGACCCAAGGGTCTGGCAGGACGGAACACTGTATTCCCTGCCCCTCCCCGATCCAGTGATGTGCTCGATCTGGTATTTGGTGATCCTTTCCGCGAAGTCCGGGACATCGCCGAAATACTTGAGAATCTCATCGTTCGGCAGTCCTATCCTGTGCAGAAAAGTTACCAAGAAGAACCTCCCAGCGTGTGAGACGTTAGCCCCTTTCTTCATCTGGTCTATGATCTCGGCAAGACACGGAGGGAATGACTTCTCGTTGAGGGGACCAAGGTTTGCCCTCTCCTGTCTTATCTCGCGGCCCTTGGTTACTATATGACCTACGTACTCTTTCAGCATTGCGTCAACTTCGGATGGGAATTCGATGATCTCGTTTACGTCTCCCATGTATTTTCTATAGAATGCTTCTCTCACTATTTTCGCCAGCACATGCTGCGATGCAACCACGCTGCCATCCTTCAGTTCCTGGTTGCACAATTTCAGCTCTTTGTCGTTGAAAACAACGGAGTTCTTCAGGAACGATGGTATGGGAATGAGATACCTGCCGTCCTGTTGTTCTATATCCACGTTCAATTCGTGCGAGACCTGTTTCAGAATTCTGGGATCTTTTTCCTTTTCCAGGTTTTCGTACAGCGCCTTCCTTTCTTTGATCGCGTACCTTGCTGAAATGAAGTAGTCACGTATGTAAGTAAGCACGACCTTTGTTATGAGATATTTTGCCACCCTTTCGTCTGCGTTTGGTGAGAACGTTACCTCCTCTCCTTCAAGGATCCTGCTGAGCTGGTTGACGGATTCTGATATCTCGGACTGGTTGGATTGCAGAAACGATAGAATGGATGCAGTCTTGCTGTCCTCGAAGTACTTGTTCAGGCCCCTCTTAAGAAATGGATAAACCCCTATTAAGTCGTCAGTCCTCATACGATTTGTAGTTCTCTTGGAGCTGTTGTTATTCTTTCGCAACCGTTCTTTGTAACAATGACATCGTCCTCTATACGGACTCCACCCTTCTGAGGAATGTACACTCCAGGTTCAACGGTAACAACCATGTTCTCCTTAAGGAAGAAGTCGCTCGTTGGACTCAGCGCTTGATGGTCGTGCACGTTCAGCCCGACTCCATGGCCCAGTCCGTGGATGAACCTGCCCTTGAATCTTGAGGAATCTATTACCTTCCTCGATGCCCCGTCAACGACCTTCCCGTTCTCTCCACTCTTCACTGCCTTTATTCCTGCTTCCTGAGCTTTGTAGACGACTTCGAACATCTCCTGCATTTCCCTGTCTGGTTTCCCAAAGAAGTAGGTCCGAGTCATGTCGGAACAATACCTCTGATACTTTGCTCCGAAGTCCACCAGCACAACCTCGCCCTTCTTCAGTTTCCTGCTGCCCCCGGAGAAGTGAGGCTCGGCGGCGTCTGGACCGAAAGCTGCTATCGTATCAAAACTCGGTGAGGATGCGCCTTTTCTCATCATCTCGTAGTTGACTTTCGCTGCGAGTTCTCCCTCCGTCATTCCCTCCTTAAGGTAACTAGGAATCTCCTCCCCGACCTTGGAGACTATTCTGGCTGCTTCCTTCAGCTTTGTCAACTCTCTTTCCGACTTGATCTGCCTGAGGCTGGAGATCGATTCACCAACATCTACAAACTCTTTGTTGGGCAGTTTGTCCTTCAGTGATATATAGTCTGCGTGCGAGAGTCCGGAATAATTGATCCCAACGAATGTAATCCCCTTCGTTACTTCCTTGAGAATTTCGTCCCTCTGCTTGCCAGAGCTGAAGACCTCTACGTCGAGATCCTCAGATCTCGCAGTCTCTTCCTCTAGCTGGCTCGTGATGACCTTGAGATTCTTTCGTGTCAGGTAGACGTAAGATCCCTCGAACAGCCCCCTTGTTAGTTGCGTGAAATAGAAGAAAGAAGGGTCGTTCGAGCTTTCCGTTCCATTGTAGATGAGTATTCCTTCGACGTTCTGGTTAAGATCAAAAAGTTTCTCTGCGTCCATACGTCCTGAGAATTAATTAATTAATCTAATTTTCTCTGTTTAGTGAACCAGAATAGGTCACTCCTTGAACGTGACTGCAAATATCTCGCCCAAATCTGGAGAAACGATGTGACCGGCGTTGTACTTTGAAAATGAAAAAACCTCTTCCTTACCCTGCGTGTACCAGGGACTCTGTCTTACCGTATCGATGGTTGTGAACGGATCATACTTGATCTTTGCATAACTCATCCCGGCGGCATCCTTTCCCAGGAAGAGGGACTGTCTCTGCGAGTAAGCAAAGTGCAGCAAATAGATCAGGTGTTCCTTGAACTCCACCAGCTTTGAAAATGCATAGGTTGGGAACTTCCTCATTTCGTCATCGTAGAGTACCATCTTTGAGCGTCTTCTCTCCATTCTGTTTACGATCCCCTGACTCTGAAACACGTTCTCCGCAAACTCTACCCCCATCGGGAACAGCATGATCAAGAAATTGTTGTTGGATTCTATCAGGGAGTTCTCCTCTTGCCCTGTCATCTCCGGAAGGAAGCAGAGGAACATCTCTCTGTCGGGAAACGAGCCGAAAGATACGGGGTCTCTCATGACCACATCCTTGGCTCTCTTCCCGATCGGCCTTATCATAACTGTAAATAGTGACTCTCTATAATTGTTTGCTATTGAGCTGAAATGTTCATTCGTTTCAATGATTCTCTTATGTGGCTCTCTTTCCTATTCTCGAACACAAGAAGACCCATTCCCTCCAACTCCCTTTCGAGGAATTCCATGATCGAAGAGAAATCGGTTATTGGCCTGATCCCCTCGACTGTCAAAACATTGAGCACCTCTTTCTTGTATGGAGATTTGAAGTATTGTGAGGAAAGGAGCCCTCCATCGAACTCTTCTACAATTTCTTTGAACCTATCCTCGCTTTCCTTGATAAGTAGTCCCTTCGGGATCCTTCTGCTCTTTATTGAATCGTAGATTTCCTTGTTCTTCTTTTTCAGATCTGCAATAAAGTCGCAGTCATTCCATTCCACGAAATCTTCAAAGGTCGGGTTGAGTGTTACTAGAGCGTCATTCGCAAGTGAGGCAGCGATCAGGGCCGTCTTGTGACGGTAAACAGTTCTGTACATGAGCATCCTTGCAACCATTAGACCCTCCACTGACGGGAGTCCTTTCTCGGTCACGCAAAACTCTCCCTTTTGTATGGCCAGAACCCTCATTATACGTGGGATATCTACTGCACCGAGAGCCACTCCTGTGTAGTGGGAGTCTCGTGCCAGGTAGTCTATCTGATCGACATCGCCGTTGCCGGAAATGAGCCTGCTGAGCACTCCCTTCTTCCCTTTGAGTATGTCAACTACTGGCTTCTTGTGCTCACCGAGAATATCACTGACTTCGTTTCCTTCGGTCTTCCCTTCGATTATGTCTATGGTAACGTCCAGATGGTCCTTTCCATACAACCTGACCATCGAGTCTTCAAGTGCGTGAGAGAACGGAGAGTGCCCTAGGTCGTGCAAGAGTCCAGCTAGCGAGACTTCAGCTATATCTCTCTCCTCAAGCCCGAGTCTGGTCGATGCTTCCCTAGCCAGATAGTGAGTTCCGAGAGAGTGTTCAAATCTTGAGTGTGTGGCTCCAGGAAAAACGAGATAGGTGAAACCGAGCTGCTTTACCGTATTGAGTCTCTGAAATTCCTTGGTTTCTATAACCTTTGACGCGGTCTCTTCTAGGTCTATTGTTCCGTAGATCGAGTCGTGGATCGTCTTCTTGTATGTCAATGAGTCACGATTTTCTATGAATATATAACTGTTAAGCCTTTGCGATCAACATAGCTGCCAAGTTTCGTGAAGAAACAGAAGAGCAATTGAAACTAAAATAGAAGGCACGAAATCTCCAAACTGAGCTTCCACATCTCTTCCTCTTCAAGACACAGGATCTATCTAAAGCCGGGCTACCGACATCAAAGGGCGATTGTAGAATGTGACGGCCCCATCAGTTCTCCGCTCCGTGCCCCCACCGGCATCCGCGGTCCACGTAACCGTTGCTCCCTTCCGGTCCTGGCGGATTCCCGTGATAACGCATACCGCTCTCCCCTCCGGGTGAGATGTATACAACCTGGATCTGATGGGACAGAGTTTCGCCGAACTTCAAGGGTTCACATCCTCAAGGTTGCCTTCTATATCGGCTGTCGCCCTCGCGTATAGACGGTTTCGAGTAACAGGAGACGCCTACCCCCCCGGCCAGCCCGGCAAGTCACTTATCAGCTTTTTAAGATAAAGTTATCGTTTGAGTCGTTCTCGTTCCAATCTCTCTGTCACATATCCTGTGGATTCTGGGAATTCTATGGGAGTTACTGGAATACTCTCCCCTTTAACATTGACGAATGAGAATCCCGTCTCTTTCGAGAGGGGATGAAAACGAGCGAAACGTGTATAGTTGAATAACAAATGCGTAATCTATGGGTTATAACCTCGATAAAGTTACGCATTCCGTATATTCGTTAGAGGATTTCCAAAAACTACCACCGAAATCCTCTTTCATGACCTCATGATCCAAGGTCATGAATCTCTTCCAGACAGGATTACCCGAACTCTACAAAGAAATTGAAAGTCTTGGAGACCCTCTCACCGGCATATCAGATCGCATAGATTTCGAAAGGATCAGATTAATCCTCTCCGATCTCTTTGACAATGACACAGGGAAGGGAGGAAGGCCAAACTATGATCCGATACTGATGGTCAAGATACTGCTCCTGCAGCAGTGGTATAACCTCTCAGATCCGCAGATAGAGAGGGAGATCAGGGACAGGATATCGTTCATGAATTTTCTCGGATTTCCTGAGAAGCTCCCTGACAGAAACACAATATGGTATTTCAGGGAGCGCCTTTCCAGGACGGGAAAGGATCGCCTCGTCTTCAATGAAATCAGGGATCAGATCATGGCCAAACGCATCCGGATAAAGAAGGTAACAATGCAGGATGCCTCATTCATCGAATCCGACAGGGGAGAATACGGTAAGCCCAGCGAAAAGGATGCAGAGACTCGGAGATCCAGGGATGGTGCATCCGCAACGAAGAACAATGAGCACCATTTCGGATACAAGGGACACACCCTTGTCAATGAGATAGATCATCGAGAAGCTGTCAGTCACGCCTGCCAACGTTCATGATTCACGCATTGATCTCAGCATTCCTGGCATTGTGTGCTACAGGGACAAGGGATATCTATATTAGATTGCAAGGGGATCAACGGTACCATGGATCGTTCGGTGAGGGGACACAGGCTTCCCATGAAAAGCACACGCAGGAACCTGCGCATCTCACGCATCCGATCCCTGGTGGAGCATCCATATGCATTCATGAAGAGGATGTTCAGGTTTGCACACACCATGGCGACAACAGTGCAGAGGCTAAGGGTCAAGACATACTTCACCGCCACGTGCTACAACCTCATGAGGGCAAGATTCCTTGACCGCATAGCGTGAGCCATCGAAATTTATGAGAAAAACAGGGTAAAAATAGCATGAGATGGGAGCATTTCTATCCCATTGAATGCCATTTCAATTGAAAACCGGTATTTCCAATTTCATTCTATGAAAAACGAGAGGTTATGGGAAATCCTTTTAGGACAAAGTAGCATATCATTTTGTCCGCTGGCAGACAGAAGTGAGAGTGGTCGGATAGCATATGGTTCCATACGTGCCTGCATCCGTAAAGTCAAGTGGCTGAGTATGGAAGACAGAGTACCTTCGGGCCGAGGGGAATCCAAGCCTGTGGAGATTCCGCCAGCAACCTTTGAAGCAGGAAGCTCCCTGCGAGAG